>JBEIVB010000126.1:0-5990 GCA_040374085.1 Flavobacteriales bacterium
CCGCTTTCTGTAGTCCGTTGATGGTGAGCTTAACGGGCACATTCTCTACTTGCCGGTCTTCGGGTGCGGTGCAGGCCACGCGCACCATCACATGCTCTCTTTGCCCGGGCTGGTGAACGGGTTCAGAAAACCACACCGAGTCTATAAAAACATTGGGCTGCCCTCTGCCCTCCAGCGGCACGAGGGTAACCCGCAAAGAGGTGTCGCGCAAGGCAGCAAGGCGCTCGGCATCGCACTGCCCTTTCTGAAAATCGGAAAGCCAAAACGCCTGACCTTGCCCAGCCCCGGCCGAGCGCAAGGCATCGCGTTGGCGCTGCCAGATTCTGCTCAAGGGGGGCGATGCCGGAGAGGGTTTCACTTCCCGCACCATTTGAAGAAACTCCTCGCGGTTCACCAAGCGCTGGTGCTTGCCCTCGAGGTCGTTGGTTACCAGCTGAAAGCGATCGCTGGGCCTGTAGGCCATAGCCAATTCCTGTGCCGCTTTTCGGGCTTGCTCAAACAGCACGCCAGCGCCACCGTCCATGCCCATGCTGTAGGAGTTGTCGAGGTACACGCTTATGGCCTGCCGGCCGGCCTGAACGCGGGTGGAAGAGGTTTTCCAAAACGGCTGAGCAAAGGCCAAAATCAAAAACGAAAGGGCCAGCAGCCTCAAGAACAGCACCAGCCGATTGCGCAAGCGCGCACTCTTTTGGGTGGTGAGCTCTACGGTTTTAAGAAAGGCAACATTGGAAAAGAAAACCTTGCGAAACCTCCTGAAGTTGAAGAGGTGGATGACCACCGGAATGGCCAAAGCAAGGAAGGCCCAAAGGAAAGCCGGATGTACCAGTTGCATGGTGTGTTTGCCAAAAGTACGGCATCTTTTCGATAGGCAAGCCGGGTAAAATGTTTACGCCATCGTCTATTGGCCTCCAGCGGGCAAAGGAAGGGATTAAACGGCATCCAACTCGCGCACCACAGCCTGCATAAGCTCCATCACGTATTCTTCTGTAAACGAGAAGGTAATGCCGGCTGCGTGGTACACGTCGGGTATGGTGGCGGTGTTGCCCAGGGCAAGGGCCTGCTTGTATTGCTCAACCGTTCGGCGTGGGTCAACGCTGTGGTTGCGCCACACGGCAATGGCCCCCAGCTGAGCCATACCATATTCTATATAATAAAACGGCACTTCGTAGATGTGCAGCTGCTTTTGCCACTGGTTGGCAAGGGCATCCTCATAGCCTGACCAATCTACCTGCTGGGGAGAGAACCGCTTTATGATGTCGGTCCAGGCAGCGCGGCGCTGGTCGGGTGTATGCCCGATGTGCTCATAGAGCCAATGCTGAAAAGCATCTACGGCGGCCACCCAGGGAAGGGTTTCGAGGGAGCGTTCGAGCTGATCGAAGCGTGCGCGTTTTAAATCTTCGGGGTTATAAAATGCATCCCAATGCTCCATGCTGATGAGCTCCATGCTCATGGAGGCCAGCTCGGCAACCTCGCTGGGAGTGGATTTGAAGGCGGAGAGATCCAAGGGGTTGGAAAGGAAGCTGTGCACGGCATGTCCACCCTCGTGCACCATGGTAACAAGGTCTTTGTGGGAATTTACGGCGTTCATGTAGATGAACGGAACCCCGCTTTCCATGAGGGGGTAGTTGAATCCACCCGGGGCTTTTCCTTTTCTGCTCTCAAGATCGAGGTAGCCCAGGTGCTTCATGGTGGCGATGCAGGAAGAGAAGAAGGGGTCTATGCGTTGAAAGCACGCCACGGTGCGGGCCACCAGGTCGTCGGCACCGGTAAAGGGCTGCAGAGGGCGCTGCCCAAGGGGCTCTGCATCGAGGTCGTAGGGCTTCAAGACGTCGAGCTGAAGGCGCACTCTTCTGCGCTCCATGAGGGCATCCATAACGGGCACCACGGCTTTCTCCACAGCACGGTGAAAGGCTTTGCAGTCTTCTACGCTGTAATCAAAACGGCCCAGCTCGCGGTGCATGTAATCGCGGAAGTTGGAGAACCCCGCGTTGTGGGCCACCTGCTGCCTGAGGGCGATGAGCTTATCGAGGAGGGCATCGAGGGCATCGCGGTCTTGGAGGCGGCGCTTCTGAATGGCTTCATAGATGCGCTGCCTGAGTTCTCTGTCGGGCTCCTCGAGCAGGCGGGCAGCCTGCTGCAGGGTAAGCTCTTTGCCTTCGTGATCGATGGTCATGGCGCTGCAGATGCGGCCATACTCCTGCTGCAAGGTGCTCAGCTCCACCATTAAAGGAATGTTATCTTCGCGGAAGAGCTCGATGGCGTTGCGCACGTTGCGCAGATAAATGCGGTAGCCGCTTTCCGCCAAGGCATCGGCATCGGGGTGCGACACCAGCTTCTGATTGAGGGCGTGGTTAACCGGCGCCAGATGCGGCTCTATGGTTTCTATAAAATGCTGAAAAGCCTCTGCCAGCGCAACATCTGCCGTGTCGGCATTCATGCGGATGTACCGCCAGGCCAAATCTTCGCCCACCACACTCTCCAGCTCGCTGCGGCGTTGCAACCAAGCCTTCAGCTCCTCCACACCACTCGGTTGCGCCTCCAAGAGCTGGCGGTACCAGGGCTCGAGAGCCTCCCAGGTGGTTACCGTAAAGTCGTTGGGAAGAAAGGTTCGCCGGAGATGCTGGTCGGGAAGTAAGGTGGTTTCCATGGGTTGAGGTTGGGGTAAACAAAAAAAAACCGGGGCTTAGCCTCCGGTTTTTCTTGGGGTGGCCGCACGCTTGGCGGCGCCACCTGCCGTTGCTTTGGCCTTGGGTGCGGCCTCTTTCTTGGGTTTCGCAATTTTGGCATCGCCTTCTTTGGCAGCGCCGGCCTTGCGGGCCTTTGGCTTTTCTGCTGAAGCCTCTGCCGATGCAGCTTCTGCGCTTTCCTCAGTCTTCTCTTTCAGCATGGACTTCTCTTGCAAAAGGTTGTACCAAGAGAAGAGTTTCTTTATGTCGGAGGCGTGTACGCGCTCCTGATCGTAGTTTTCCAGCACCGACTTCAGGTAGGCAGCGTGTTCTGCCGCACTTGCCTTAGCCGAGATGCACGGACCGCCGTTCTCCTTTTTGTAGATGTTATAAAATACCTCCGCAAGGGGTTTGTCTTCGTCGGTGGTAAACATGCTGATGTCTTCCAAACCCGAGATGCGGTAGTGGGTGTAGGCCGGCATGCGCTTTCCGTCGAGCAGGCTCTCCACAATAACACCGTTTTTTGCCTGGGCCACCACTTTGTAAAGTCCGGGGTATCCCGAGATGGCAATCAATCCGCTTAAGTCAATCATGATGATGGTTTCTGATGGTGCGAAGCTACTTGAAATTTGCGTATTCCAAAACCCCTATTGCCCCGATTCCCATTGCCAAGCTCCCTGCTCGGCGAGGCTGTGCACGGCGTATCCGAGGGCTATGAGCTCGTTGCGGAGCTCGACCCGGATGCGAGGCCTGAGTGTATTGCCGAGGATGACCACCTGCCCCTTCCGGGCTTTCGGTAGGCCGCGGGGTATGCGACCGCTGCCGTGCACGAGGCAAACCGTCCAGGGGGGGCGGTGTGCGGCCTTAAGCCAAGCCTCCTTCAAACCTTGCACCGATACCAGAAGCATGGGACTGCCCTGCCCGTATGCAAAGCCGTTTTCCAATAGAGTATGCCGGGCTTTGGGGCCACGCAGGTAGGTTTGACAATGGGCAACCGCCTCTTGCCAACGTTGAGGGCGGGCGCGGGGCCCCTCCACCACGAGGTAATGCACCTGCCTGTCTTGGCTGTACCAAAACGTCTCCATATCGGGCAGCTTCAAAGCACCCATGCGCGGCACCGAAGCAACCTCCCTATCGAGCCATAGCCCAACGCCCAACAAAGCCACCAGCAGCCCAACACCGAACAAGGCAAGACGTGCCAAAGGTTTTTCAACCAGCACAAACATCACCCCTGCAAAAGCAGCCAGCAACACACTCTCAAGCGCCGACCAGGGCAGACCGCGCAGGTCGGAACCCGGCAAAGCGGCTATAATCTTCATGCTGTAATCAAAGACATCCATCACGCACTCCAGACCGAACTGGAACCCGTGCATGGGCAAGGCAACCTGCAAGCCCAACAGAAAAAAACACCCACCGTAGATTAAGAGGCTGGAAAGGGGAACCGCAATCAAATTGCCGAGAATGAAGAACAGGGGAAAGCGATGAAAATACAGCAGGGTTAGGGGCAGTGTGGATAGGGTTGCAGCCAAAGAGGAGCTGATCAAACCGCCTACCCAGGCCACCACCCTACCCTTCTGCCGCAACACCGGATCCACCAAAGGCGAGGTTAACAAGATTCCGAGCAGGGCGAGATACGACAACTGAAAACCTATATCGGCGAGATAAAGCGGATTGTATAAAAGCAATACAAAAGCAGAGAGTACCAAAGCATGCATGGGGGGGGCGGGGCGCTTCATCATTCTGCTCAGTCCCAGCACCGAGCACATAAACGCCGAGCGGACCACCGAGGCAGAGAAGCCTGTAAGCAAAGCATAACTCCAGATGGTAACGTTGCAAATCAACCATGCCGGCCACTTGCCGTGTTGCCTTCGTTCCAGGGGTTTGAGCATGCGCGAAAGCAATAAAAATATAATGCCTAGGTGAAACCCGCTCACCGAGAGGATGTGCATCACGCCGGTTGCCGAGAAGCGATCGAGCATCTCTTCCTCAAGATCTTCTGAGAAGCCCAACACCAAAGCCGAAAGCAAATGATGATGATGGGGCAATAGCTTTTGCTTCTCGAGCAGGCTCAACAGGTGGCTTCGGGCATCTTGCGCGTAGGCCTCCGGGCTCATGGTCCGCGCCAGGGGAAGTTTGCGAATGGAAAGAGCTTGAATCCGATGCACCACGTTGCGTTGCCACAAAAAGCGATCGTAGCGAAACCCTCCGGGATTGCCTTCTACCGGCACCACACCGTAGTTGCCCGTTACCTCTACCCAAGTGCCTTTGGGCCAGGGCGGACAGGCTTTTCCCACCTGCACCAGACAGGTTTCGCCGTCTCTGCCTTTTCCATTGCTTAAGGTTATGAAAAAGCGGGCCCTGCTGCCCGGATGCTGCACCGCAGTGCTCAGTCTGCCACTCACGGTAACCAAGCCATGTGAACACGCATCGTGCCCTTTCAAGGCATCAACCAAAGCCACTGAGGCAAGCGCATTGCCGAAAACAAAAAAGAAAACAACAGCACCCAAGGCCCAAAGCTTGCGCCAGAAGGCGTGCAATCGATTGCGGCCGAAGCACCACCAAACGGCGCACAAGGCAAGCGGCACCAGAGCAGCTGGTAGGGGAAAGACTATGCCTGCATACAATACAAAGGCAATGCCGCAGATAAACGGCATAAGAACCCAGAAAACCGGGTTCCAGAATAAAAATCCGAACATAAATTATATAATGTAAAAGAATTATGGAATAGCATAACCAAAACGTTTGGGGTTTTTATAAACGTAGATGAGTCCAAACGAACCTATGAGTATGAACAAGGTAGAAATGATTTGCGCCTGAGTAATGCCCCCGAGGATGTTGTAGGTGGAGTTTACCCGAATGAGCTCGATCAAAAAACGCTCGAGGCCGTTGACCAAGAGGTACACAAAAAACAAACCGAGGGTAGGACGAATGCGGGTGCGCAGAAACCACAACAGTCCAAACAAGGCCAAGGCCATAAGGCATTCGTAAAGAGGCGTGGGAAACACAGGTTGTGCCAGTTGAAAACAATGCGCGCCTTGACATCCTTCGATGGGAACGCCTTCGCTGAGCACGTTGTGCGGGTAGCGATAGGCCCAAACCCAATCGGGCAATGCCGAGAGCCATCCGGGCTTTGGTGCGGTGTTCACAATGCCCCAATCTCCATCGCCCGCCAGCTGGCAGCCGAGTCTGCCCGAAGCATAGCCCAGCATGAGGGCCGGAGCGGTGGCATCCATGAGCCAAGGAAAGTAGATTCCGCGTTTGCGGGCATAGAACCAAATGCCTGCCGTTGCCACAATTAATCCGCCGTAAAAGGTGAGTCCGGAA
>JBEIVB010000119.1:0-6800 GCA_040374085.1 Flavobacteriales bacterium
ACAACCAAATTGCCCTCCTTTTGCGCAAGGGCAATAACCTCATGCAGAACATCCTCGGCCTTTTGAACCGAGTCGGCATCGAAATAAAATCCGGCCACTGCTAACAATGCGCGAGATTTTAACTCGGTGTCGCCTGATTTAGCAGCATGAGAAAGAGCTTGCTGGAGGTTTTGCCAGGAGCCCTTAGAATCGTAATTTTCTAATAAAACTGAACTCATTCCCAAAGCGGCTTCACCCGCTCTTCTCGGCATGGAGGCTTTCTCTGCTTTTTCTAGGGCTTTCTGATAGAAATACGAAGCACTGTCGAGTGCAAAACTTGAGTGTAAAAATCTTCCCTTAAGCAGGTAATAATCCACAACCAAGTCAGCAGGGGCGTTTTTTCGTCCCGCCGATAAACCTAACTCTGAGAGCGCTTTCCCGGTCTCAATCAGGCTTTGGTCAAGGAGTTCATACACCCTCTTTACCCGCCCATTCTGCGGAGGCTCCGCAGCTTGCACACAGGTAAACGCAAGGATGCACAAAGCACCCAACCAAAAGGAATGATGTAGCTTTTGGATCAAAACTCAGCTTAGAAGTTTCGGGTTACCCAACCTTTGCCTTTTTTCAGTTTCCTTCCGTTGCCCACCAATAGAGTTTCTTTACCGGTCTTATTGTCCAGTACGGTTTTATTGGTTCTGATGATTTCGGAAAGATAAACAGGTATTAATGCTTCACCCTCAGCATTTAATAAGCTCGTAAGCTTGTTCAGCTCTTCAGCTGCCAGGCTTTTTTCACTGAATATCAATTCCGTTTGTGTTGGAAAGGTTTGATCAAACTTTCGGGAAGCAAACTCGCCGTCTAATCCTTCTTTTTCATCACGGTATTCCTCCATGAGGGCTTTGTCGCCACAGTAATCGATAGAAAGCGCAGGCTTCCCTTCAATGGTGCACACCATAAAATTATAATACAAAATACCCGTACTTCTAAATTTGAACAGAGAACGGATTTCTAAATACTCCTTTTTTGCATCATCCCGAAAAAGTCCACCCCAGGCAAAAATTCTGTAGGCAGCATCTATTTTTGATTGTGCTTCCAAAGAAGATGAATCCACAGTTTGTTTTGCCTCACTGGCATTGCTGCTTTCTTGTTTGGATTGCTGGCCATTGCAGGCTGCCACCGTCACGGCGATGATCATTAACCGGAAAACAAATTTCATAGTATTAGGGTGTTATGATTTTTGTGTTTTAATTGTGATTAGAAATTGCGGGTTACCCAACCTTTGCCTTTCAGCTTTCTGCCCATTCGAACAAAGGCCGGGTCTGTAGACTCATTCACCATCAAGAAAACCAAAACCGGCAGGTCTCCCTTGGAATTAAGCAACTCCACTGCATCCTTTTGAACCAAGTCATTGGCAGTTAACAACAAAGACCTTGTTCCTGAGCTGATGCTCTTGGCGTTGGCGGGATGGTAATGTGAAGCAGCGTTGGTGGTGATGAGCTCCAGATAGAGGGTATCTCCGACTCCCTTTACAAAGTTGTGCGAGGCAATGTCTTTTTCGGGGATGTTTACTTTAACACCGAGTGAACGCTGTAATTTTTCGCCCGATGTGTGCACACAATCGCTGTCGGAAAGCCACGTGAAGGGCTTATACAAGTCTTCGCCGTTTGCAACGACCACGGCCGCGTCCGGATTTGGCTCGGGCTCGGGGGAAGGTGCTGCTTCGGGTGCTGGAGCTCCGCATGAAGCAATAAACAAACCGACCGTGCATAGAAGGTTGATGGTTCTGAAGCGTGGACGTTTTTGGCAAAGAATTGTTTTTTTCATGTTGGTATTGTTATGGTTTTGGTGTTTTAAACTTGTTTAATGTTTCTACGAGTCCCTCTACAGGTTCTCCATTCTTTTTGGCCATTTCAATGGCTTTCTCTTCAAGGGCAATGGCTTCGGCTTTCTTTCCCTGTTTGAACCAGATGTTGGCGCGGGTGTCTAGGTTGGCCGGAGCGTTATCTATAGTTAGACAGCGCTCCATCCAACGATCCAAAACCTCTAGGTCTTTTTCCTTTGCACCGTTTTCGAACGCCCACCAGGCTGCTTCATTTTGCTGCATGGCAAAATCTTTACCTATGCCGGTGAAAAAGATGTCGCCCTTGGCCATAACATCTTCTATTTTTCCCATACGCATACTCATGCACATCCCAGCCCAACCCTTGGCCTTTTCGAGCTCTTGGTGTTTGAGGTCGTTGAGCGTGGAAATACCCGCTTGAAAGGCTTTGCCTGTACTGTCTTGTTGTATAAGACTTTGAAAATAGTTTGCACTTATAGAGTAGATCAAGCGGTTTACCGAATCGGCGGTGTGTTGTTTGCTCAGCTCATCGGCGTGGTTAACGAGGTAGCGAAATTCGCGGGAGTCGGGGTTGTCGAGAAACCCGGTAATCATGGGCCACATATTGGGCGAGCTGAGTTCGCTCTCGGCCTTTGCCGCCATATATGCCTGAAACACTTCTGAGGTTTGCAAGCCGGCCGAAGCAAGGAGGGTTAGATAATTCTTCATTAGTCCTGTGCTTCGATCTCCGCTTTTGTACGCTTTCTCGAGCCCCCTTAAGTTGCGCTTGGAATCGAGGGCAACCTCCCCCAGCTTATGAATGAACTCCTTTGCGGGCATGCTTCCAATTCCGCGGTGAACCACTTCACCATTAGCATCCAAGAATAGCCAGGTAGGATAACCCGAAACCTTGTAGCGCTCTGATACGCGGGGGCCTTCGCCCTTTTCCATATTCAGCTTAAGGTTGTGAAACTTTTCGTTATAAAAAGCCGCCACAGTATCGTTGGTAAACACGTTCTTGGCCATCCATTTGCAAGGACCGCACCAAGACGTATAACCATCCACAAAAACCAACTTGCCCGTTTTCCCCGATTCTTTGAGAAGCGAATCCAGGTTGCTTGTAGCGAACCTAATGCCTGTGGTGGGTTCAGAAGATTTGGCATAGGAACTTCCCGCAACGAGGAGCATTCCAATAAACGCAGGCAGTAAAGTTTTTCTCATGCCCTAAAGATACATTTTGCGGCTTTGCGCCCCTCGGTTTTGTATCTTCGGGGCCGATAATTTTTTTATGCCCATTTACCGATTCCGAGCCACACTGGAGGAGCACGACGAGGTGTACCGCGATGTGGACATTCGTCCCAACCAAACCTTTGAACAACTATCTGCTGCTCTTGAAGTAAGCCTCCGATTGGAAGGCCCAGTGGTAGGGACTTTTTTTCTGAGCGACGATTACTACCGCAAAGGCAAGCCCATTCCGCCTACCATCCGCACCCGTAAAGGCGAGGAGTTGATCACCGAGATCCTCGATTTTGTGGAGGCTCCTCATCAGCGTTTCCTTTTGGAACTGGAGACCCTTGCAGGACCCGTGCACCAGATGCAGTTGGAGCTGTTGCGCATCATCAAAGACGAGGACAAAAAGCTTGCTTATCCAGCCTGTGTGCGCACTGTGGGGCAGTTGCCTAAGCCCATCCGGAAAAATGCTCCGCCACCTGTTGTGGATGAAGAAGACTTAAAAGCCAGCGAATCCTTTTTCGAACAGTTGGGAGGAGATGATCAGGAGGCATACCAGGAAGAGGTGCTGGTTGGGGATTTGGATGAAGAAGACGACACCGTAAAAAGCAATTTGGCCGGCGAGGAGGGAGAAGAGGAAGAGAAAGAAGAGGGGGAAGAGATTCAGGAAGAGGAAGACGCTTTCGGCGGATTTGGGCACGGCGATGCCGACGAAGATTAAGTCCTCCCCATTGGTGGTGATGGTGTCTGGCCCCACCGCCTCCGGCAAGAGCCACCTGGCGGTTGCACTGGCCACCCAATTGGGCACCGAGATTGTGGGTGCCGACAGTAGGCAGATTTACCGAGAATTGCCCATCGGCAGCGGCGTAATACCGCAGCAGGAGCGCATGGGCATTGCTCACCACCTCATTGGACACCGCAGTGTTTTTGATGCTTACGATGTAACCCATTACGAGCAGGAGGCGCTTCGCATCTTGGACGATGTTCTGCCTCGGTATGGAACTGCCGTGGTTTGCGGTGGCACGGGCCTCTATTTGAGGGTTCTGGAGCGCGGCCTCGATGCCATGCCCGAGGTACCCAGTGAGGTGCGCAAAGAGGTATTGCAAAGGCTCGAGGAGGAAGGCTTGGCGGCTCTTGCGGCTAAGGTCTTGGCCCTCGACCCCGATCTTGGTTCGGTGCTCGATGCGAACAATCCACGCAGGGTGGCAAGGGCCATGGAGCTGCTAAAAGTGGGGGCAAAACCTTCCCGGCTCAGAATCGGTGCAGGCGTTCAGCGTCCATTTCGCGTGCTGCGCCTGGGCATGGATCCGGAGCGGTCGGCGTTGTACGAAAACATCAACCAAAGGGTGTTGCAGATGATGCAGCAGGGCTTGGGAGCCGAGGCCGACGCCTTGTTTGAGCATAGGCACCTGCCGGCTCTTCAAACCCTGGGTTACAGCGAATGGTTTGCCTACAGAGAAGGCAAGCTCGGTGAGGAAGAGGCCATACACCTCATTCAACAAAACACACGCCGCTATGCCAAGCGCCAGCTCACCTGGTTTCGGAGAGAAACAGAAACCCATTGGCTGACCGAGCCCAGCGTCGATGAAGCCCTAAAACGCATACACAACACCTTATGAAAACGCTGCTCAGAAGTTACCTCCGCTTGGAGCAGCCCATTCTGGATGTGATTGTGGCCGAGTTCTTTGTGCAGCTCGTCAACACCAGCCTCTTTGCCATACAGCTCATCTACATGCAGAAAGCGGGCTACACCGATTTTCAGGGGGCCAGCTTCATCTCATATCGATTTTTGGGCGTGTTGCTGCTGGCGGTGCCCTTGGGCTTGTTTATAAAAGGTCGCCGATTGATGCCCCTGTTCCGCGTTTCGGTGCTCACCGGTCCGCCTCTTGCTTTGCTCATCGTGTATGCCATTGCCCACCATCAGGATGGACTCTTAAAGGTGGCCCAGTTCCTGTGGGGCATTTCGTTTACCCTCATTCAGATTCCGGTCTTGCCCTACATCTTGCGCAATGCCGCCAAAGAGGGGCAAACGGAGGCCATCTCCCTCAGCTACTCCACCTTCAGCTTTGCAGGCATTGTGGGTGGACTCTTGCTGGCGGTGCTCAATGCCCTCAACCCCATGCTGTTTACCGAAGAGGTGCTGCTCAACCTAATGGTGGGCCTCAGTGCCATCAGCATCTGGTTTGTGTTTCGCATACGCTTTACGGAGCACGTTGCTGTGCTCACCACCAAGCGCCGGAACTTGAAGGAGTTCGATTGGGGCCTCATTGTGCGCGGTCTCACCCCAACCCTCATCATTGCGGTTGGAGCCGGGTTAACCATTCCCTTCATCAGCATTTTCTTTTACAACGTACATCACCTCGATACCGATGCGTTCAGCCTTCTAAACAGTGTGGGCGCTGTTTTGGTGGCCATTTCTGCCTTGCTGGTGCCCACCATTAAACGTACAATAGGTTATAAAATTGCCATACCCACTACCCAAAGCTTTGCCGTGTTGGCCTTGATTTTACTGGCCACCACCCAGTTTTATGCTCAACTCGGCATCGCGCTCTACATTGCCATGATGTGTTTTCTGCTGCGTCAACCCCTCATGAACATGGCCGGACCCATGACCAGCGAGCTGGTGATGAATTACGTTGGGCGGCGCAATCAGGAGATTGTGAGTGCCCTCACCGCCGCCATCTGGAGCGGAAGCTGGTTCATCTCCAGCCGCATCTTCGCCGCCTTGCGCGAGGCCGGAATCGATTATGTTTACGTGTTTCTCATCACAGCCTTCCTCTACGGCGTGGGCGTGGTATGGTACTATGCCCTCATCCTCGACTACGTGAAACGCGAACAGATGGGCTTGCTGGAGGATTGAGAAATTTCCCTGGGCCATTTGGTGAGTACATTTTTCTGCTATATTTGCAGCCCGTTTGGACCTGTAGCTTAATTGGATAGAGCATCTGACTACGGATCAGAAGGTTAGGGGTTCGACTCCCTTCAGGTCCACCACCGGAACCAAAACTCCTGTTTTCCTCGTGAAAGTGGGAGTTTTTTTTGGGGGATGAATCCCGGCCATTTTTGGAATGGCAACGGGTGCTTTGCCGGAAGCAATTAAACTCCTTGCTCCGATTGGGTTGCCTTTTTTCTTTCTTGACGGCGCAGGTAGGCCCTCATCAAAAATCGATAGAGTTCGCCCAGCGCATACCACAACAAGAGCAGGAGATTGTAGAGAGCCACTAAGACATAATAGGCCACAAAAAGGAACACCAATATGAGCAGAATGATCAGCCCGGTATTGTCTTTCTTTCGGCCTCCACCCCAACCGCTGCGAAACGAAAGTCCGGGTATTCCGGTGCGAATGGAGAAACCTCTGGAGCTTACCGAGCCCATTCTGGTTCGGTAGCTGGGCGAAATGCCGGAACCGCTTACGTTGTAGCCAAAGCCGCTGCTGCCTCCAACGCGTTTAGAAAATCGAAATCCCATGGGTTTGTATTATAATTGAAATCGTTTATTTTTATAGTAAATACCCGGAATAGCCGGGCCACAAATGGCTATAATATGCTCAATGCACCAGTACTTTCAAGGTTCCTAGGTTGCGACTGTTTTGGGTTGCGGTAAGCACATATACTCCCGGAGCAAGGGGGCCGATCCGGTGCTGAAGCTCTCCTCCTTTCAATTGGGTTTTGGCTGCCACGGTGCCCAAGGTGGTGTAAACCGAAACATCGAGCAAAGCGCTTCCTCGGTTGGCCAGCACGATGCCCCCTTGTGAGGGGTTCTCCAGTATGGC
>JBEIVB010000141.1:0-5199 GCA_040374085.1 Flavobacteriales bacterium
ATGCCGCGGCAGCTCCAAGTCCTACGGTGCGGGGTGCGTTGGGCTGATGGACCACCCATTGCACCCAGGTGGAGCTGGGTATGGGTTGCAAGGCCCATTCCGGCTTTGGTAAGAACAACAGGCCCATAAAGAAAAGGCTGTATTGCAGAGGCTCGTCGTAGGAATAAATGGGCGGGAAAAAGGCAAAGAAGTTAGAGAAGGACAATAGGTAGGCACCCAGGGCAAATCGTGCGCCTCTTGGCTCGGCACCCCAACGCAAGCAGAGCCTGAAGAGTAGAAGGCTGCTTACCCACATCAAACCAAAGTTAACTGCCTCGAATGCCAGAGGTTCTCCTATGGAAAAAAGTGCCGAAACGGTTTCTATGGTGGTGGTGGTGAGCGGACGGGCCGCAAACACCGGTAGGGTGCGGTGGTAGTCTATGGCCCGCTGCAGTCCCCCATCTTTACACATGCTGAGGGTCCCCGGCAGATGATGCATGATGGCGATGCAGACAACCAGAACCGCACTGAGCAGGTATGGAGACCTCAAGGAAGGTAAGCGGATTTTCATAACGGGTTGCGGCAAAGACTGCACAACAAAGATAGAAGGTCGGGTGGCGCTGGCAACAACTTTGTTCTTTGTCTACGGTTGATCCTCAAATCGAGTATTGGATATATAGAAAAAAAAGGCCCCGTCGCAAGGATGGGGCCCGATGGTTTTATTACGATGATGTTGTGTTTAGGATTTAATCACCTTGCGCTGCAGTCTGTTGCCATTTTCAAATATTACACTTAGCGTGTACATTCCGGAAGATACATCGGCCAGATTTAAAGTGGCGCTTCCAGTGCGATAGCCCATGTTTTGCCGCATCACTACTTGACCAAGGGCATTGGTGAGGATCATCTGCTCGGCTTTTTCCGGTGCATCGGTTAAGCGCACGTACACGCTGTGCTCGACCGGATTTGGGAATACATCCAGGCCTTGCTCGGCAAGCGATTCCATGCCGATTTGAATTACCGCCACCGCTGCAGAGGTGTCTGAACAGCCCGAGGTGTTGCTTACCAACACGCTGTACAATCCGTTTTGCGCGGCCTGATGGCTTTGGGCATTGGCACCGGCCATGGGCACACCGTTGAGGAGCCATTGGTATGCAGAAAAGGCGGTGGTGCTCAACACATCGGGTGGAGTTAGGGTTACCAAAGGCTGTGGCAATGGATTCACCTGCAAGGTGACGGGTGCCGAGTTTAAGGTTGCCGGTAGGGCGCAAGAAAGGCTGCTGGTTAGGGTACAGGTTATAACATCTCCATTGTTGGGGTTTGCAAGGAGCAAGATGGAGCTGTTGTTGCCAATGGTTTGTCCGTTGCTTTTCCAGCTGTAGGTTGGGGTTGACCCCCCGTTTTGTATGGCGGCTTCCAGCACTATGGGTAGGCCCTGGCAAACAACCGGGGTTGAGGTGCTGATGCTGATCTGGGGCACAATTACCGGGCTAACGGTTATGCTCAGCAAAGCCGAAGTGGCGGTTGATGTGGTGGCGCAAACGGCGTTGCCGATGATCTGGCACTGAAAGGCATCGCCGTTGTTTATGTTGCTCACTGTGAGGGTAGGGGTGTTGTTTCCAACGGCAACTCCGTTTTGGGTCCAAAAGTATTGGGTTGCGGTACCACCGTTTACAACGTTTGCGTTGAGGGTTACGCTTTGCCCGCTGCAGATGGTGTTGTTGGTGGCGCTGATGGAAACAGCCGGGGTTACCGAAGGAAGGATGCTAACCTGAAGGGTGTTGGAGGTTGCCTGAGGAGCCACGGCACAGGCTGCGTTGCTGGTGAGCACGCAGGTGATGAGTGCACCATTGGATAATGCAGAGGAGCTGAAGGTAGTTCCGCTGCCTACCGCTGTTCCGTTGGCCAACCATTGATACTGGGGCGCAGTGCCGCCGTTGGTTGAGGTTGCGATAAAGGTGATGGAACTGCCTGCGCAGGCCACTAAGGTGCTTGCAGAAATGGCAACGGTTGGGGTGGCGGTTGGCAATACCGTTAAGGTTATGGTGTTTGAGGATGCCTGGGTTGGAAGGGCACAAGTGGCGTTGCTGGTTAGCTGGCATTGCACCACATCGCCGTTGTTTGGACCAGCCAAGTTTAATACGCTTCCATTGGCCGGTGTGGCTTGTCCGTTTAGGGTCCAGGCATAGGATGGATTGGAGCCGCCATTTTGGATGTTGGCGGTTATGGAAACCCCTTCCCCGGCACACAGGGTTGTGGTGTTGGATGAAAGGGCAATGGTGGGCAACACGTTGGGCACCACCAGCATGGTGATGGCGTTGGAGGTGGCGTTCGGATTCACCACGCATGATGCATTGCTGCTGAGGATGCACGTGATCACGTCGCCGTTGGCCAACCCTCCGGTGGTGAACACATTGCTGTTGGTTCCCACGTTTATCCCGTTTTTCCTCCATTGGAAAGTGGGGTTGTTGCCGCCGTTTGCTGGCGTTGCCGTGAAGGTTGCCGATGCACCTGCGCAAATGGTATTGGTTGGGGTGGAAATGGTAATAGCTGCCGCGGCACTGGAGGTTACCGCAAGGGTGATGGCGTTGGATGCAGCCGTTGAGGTGGTGAGGCAAGACAAAGAGCTGGTGAGCACAACGGTTACAACATCATTGTTGTTGAAGTTAGAAGCCGTAAAGGTGGCGCTGTTGGTGCCTACGTTGTTTCCGTTTACCTTCCACTGGTAGGCTGCGTTGCTGCCGCCATTGGCAGCGGTGGCGGTGAAGGTGGCTGTTGCTCCCGGACAAAGGGTAGTGGAGGGGGTGCTTATGGAAACCGACGGTGTTTGAGGAGACGAAGTTGAAACGGTAATGCTGTTGGAGGTTGCCGCTGAAGGCGAAGCGCAGTTGGCGTTGCTGGTGAGCACGCAGGTTATTACATCGTTGTTGTTGAGATTGGATGCCGTGAAGGAGGCGCTTCCGGTGCCCACGTTGTTTCCGTTTAGTTTCCACTGATAGCCGGGTGCCGTGCCGGCATTTTGCACGGTTGCGGTAAATGTGGCCGATGTTCCCACGCAAATGGGCATGGCCGTGCCGGTGATGTTTACGGTGGGCACCACTGTGGGGTTAACGATTACGGTAATGCTGTTGGAGGTTGCCGCTGTGGGTGATGCGCAGTTGGCGGTGCTGGTGAGTACGCAGGTTATAACATCGCCATTTGCGAGCGCATTGCTGGTGAAGGTGGCGCTGTTTGTACCCACGTTGGTGCCGTTGCGTTTCCATTGATACCCCGGGGTTGATCCACCGTTGGTTGGAGTGGCGGTGAAGGCGATGGTGGTTCCGCTGCAAGCGGTGTTGGAGGCGGTGCTGATGGAAACCGAAGGGGTTACCGTTGTGCTCACGTTCAATGCAATGCTGTTGGATGTGGCGGTGGTTGGAGCCGCACACACCGCATTGCTGGTGAGCACGCAGGTTATTACATCGTTGTTGTTAAAATTTGCAGCCGAGTAGGTTGGGCTGTTGGTGCCCACGTTGGTTCCATTTTTTTTCCATTGATAGGCAGGGGCGGTGCCGCCGTTGGTTGGGGTTGCGGTAAATTGCACGTTTGCTCCTGAACATAGGCTGGTGGATGGAGTACTTATGCTCACCGATGGAATTAGGTTCGGTATTACGGTAACCAAAATCCCACTTGAGGGGCTGGTGCACCCGGCACCGTTGTCGTAGGTTACATCGTACATCCCTGAGGTGGTTACGGTGATGCTGTTGGTGGTGGCTCCGTTGCTCCAGGTGTTGCCGCTGGCGTAGCTGGAGGTAAGGATTACACTACCACCCTGACAAAAGGTGGTAGGGCCACTGGCCGATACCACCGGAGGCGTGCAGGTTGAGGAAGGTACACACGTGAGCTGAGCCATCCAGCCGGTGGTTACCACGCTCGCATCTGATGTAAACACAAGGGTTATGGCACCACTGGGATCGGTAGAGGTAAAGGTTGGCGGTAGCGTAGAGCCCGTGTATGTACCCACCGGGGTTCCGCCGGTACCTACTCCGTCGTATATCATTAAGAAATCATAGTTGGCTTCCAGGGCAAAAGAGCTGAAGCTGATCTGCAGGTATTGTCCTGCGCTTCCGGGGTATAGGGTTTGTGTTATGTTTAGGTTGTTGTCGTAGTTTTGCGTTCCACCCGGGTCTAATGAAATGGCGTTGCAGGAGGTTAGGCTACTAGAGGTCATAGCCACAAAGGCGGTATCGTTTGTGGTGAAGCATGTGTTGCTGCAACCGGTTGCCGGCCCGGCACTGTTTCTGGGTATAATGGTATAGCAATAGGTAGTATTGGTGGAAAGTGTGCCCGGTTGGTAAGAAAGGGAGGGTTGGTTGCTGCTCACCAATACCGGCGGACCACTTGCCGGCCCGAAATAAACGTCGTATCCGGTTGCCTGGTTGGTGCCGGTAGGGGCAACCCAGGTTAAGGTTGGATTTATGATGGTATTGGTGGCACCGCTTGGCGGAAAAGTGCCGGTGGCGCACGTGGGCGGTCCGGTGGGTGTGGTGCATGCGATGGTGGCCGCCCAACCGTTGGCTACCACCGAGCCGTCGGAGGTAAACACAAAGGTTAAGGCTCCGGAAGGATGGGTGGAGGTGAATGGACCGGGAATGGTGTTTCCGGTAAAGGTGCCCAGCACAGGACTGCTGTTGTTGGGGCCGTTGTACACCGCCAGAAAATCGTAGCCCGATTCAGTGGCGAAGGCGGTAAAGGTTGCGGTAATGGATGCACCGGAGGTGGAGGGTAAAAACGTTGTGGTTATGGTTTCTCCGCTTGCATATTGTCCACTGGGGCCGCCGCTGTCGTAAAAGGTGGTGTTGCAGGTGGTGAATGTTCCGCCACCTGTGATGTTGTTGGGGTTAACGGAAACGCCAAAATCGTTTACCTCACCGTTGAAGGCGGTTTGGCAGGCTCCGAGTGTTGCACTGCCTGCTGCAACCATAACCCGCATGCGCAATACGCCGAGGCTGCTGGTTGCGGGTATGGTGAAGTTGGCAAAGGTGAAGGTGTTGGAACTGCCCGTGCTGTTGGCAAGAAGCTCATTGGAGGTGAAGGTAAAATCGCTGTTCAGGTCAACGTAAACGGTTGCAGTTGCTGTGCCGGTGCCCGAGGTGGTGATGGTTAGGGTTTGGGCCATTCCTTGCACGGCAATCAATCCGGTGGTGGCGCTGTAGTTGGTGTACCCGTTGTTGTTTGGGGAGG
>JBEIVB010000005.1:0-62677 GCA_040374085.1 Flavobacteriales bacterium
CCAACCAACTGCTCAGCCGGGTTTCTATGGCAGAGATGACCTCCTACATGCAAAACGTGCTGCTGCGCGATACCGATCAAATGAGCATGGCGGTGGCTTTGGAGGTTCGTGTGCCGTTTTTGGACTATACCTTGGTGGAATACGTCATGCGCCTGAGCGATGCATTAAAACAACCCACAACGCCCAAGAGGCTGTTGGTTTCGGCACTGTCTGATCTGCTTCCCGAGGCCGTTGTGAACCGCCCCAAGATGGGCTTTACCCTGCCCTGGAAACATTGGATGAAAAACGATTTGAAAACCTTTTGTGGCGATCATTTGCGTGCACTGGAGCAACGCGAGTATATGGTTCCCGGAACCATGACCGACTTATGGGAGCGTTTTTTAGCCGACGATCCTCGGGTTACGTGGTCGCGGATTTGGTATCTGGTGGTGCTCGAACATTGGTTGCAGCGTCATGTCCACTGATACCCGCTTGCACGTAGGTTTGTTTATCGATTGGTACCTACCCGGTTACCGAGCCGGAGGCCCCATACAATCCATGGCCAACCTGGTGGCGCACCTCTCCTCTGATTTTCGGTTTTCGGTGATTACCCGCGACACCGATTACACCCAAACCACCCCCATGCCCAACATTGTCTCCAATGCCTGGAATGAATTGGAGAACGGCACGCGTGTTTATTATTTTTCTTTTCAGGCATTGAGCTATTCCTCCATGCTTGCATTGGTTCAGGCAGAGGGCTTTGATGCGGTTTATGTGAACGGCATCTTCTCCCGGGCCTTCTCTCACTGGCCGTTGAAAGCTGCTGCTGCGGCAGGGGTTGCCCACCGCGTAATTGGAGCACGCGGAATGCTGGCACCTGGAGCCCTGGCGCAAAAAGCCATAAAAAAGCGTCTGTTTTTATGGTATGCTCGTTATGGAACCCTTTTTTCGGGATGCCGCTTTCACGCCACCAATGCCGAAGAGGCGGCACAAATAGCGCGGTGGTTTCCCGGGTGGCCGGTGCACACCGCAGGTAATCTTTCCAAGCCGCTGTCGGCAACCATGCCAGCTCACGAGGAGAAGGAAAAGGGCGTGCTCCGTTTGGTAAGCATTGCCCGCATTGCCCCGGAAAAGAACTTGTCTTTTGCTCTGGAGTGCATACTCCACGCCAACGTGCCGGTGCGCCTCAGCATCTACGGGCCTGTTTACGACGAGGGCTACTGGCAGCATTGTCTTGATCTTATAAAAAAGCTTCCTGTTGGAGCCTCTGCCCAATACCACGGAAGCCTACCTCCTTCAGAAGCAGCGGGGGTACTCGCTCGCCACGATGCTTTGTTTCTGCCCACCTTGGGCGAAAACTTTGGTCACATCGTACTGGAGGCTTTTCAGGCCGGGGTTCCCGTGCTCATCAGCAACCGCACACCTTGGCGCAATCTGCAAGAAAAAAATGCGGGATGGGATTTGCCGCTCGAGGATCCTAAGGCATTTGCAGATGCCTTAGATAAGCTGGTTGCCATGGGACAGCGTGAGTTCGATGGCTTGCGCTCAGGCGCGTTTTCCATTGGCCTTGCCTATGCGCAAGACGCTCAGGTGGTGGAAGACAACCGCCGCTTATTTATGCCCTGAATCAGCCCCGCAACTCAGCACCCACCTCTTTCCGAAAGGCATTCAGCAACTTCGACACCACCTGCTCAATCTCCTGATCGGTGAGTGTGGCCTCGGGATTGTATAAGGTAAAACCAATGGCGTATGATTTCTTTCCGGCAGGCAACTTATCGCCTTGATAGACGTCGAAGAGGTTGATGTTCTTCAGCCAGCGTTTCTCTGTTTTCCGGGCTAGGTCGGCAAGGGCGTTATAGGTAACCTGGTGGTCTACCACCAGCGCAAGATCGCGCCTCACCTCAGGGTATTTGGGCAGTTCGGCAAACCTAGGCGTGGTTCCGGCCGACTTCATTAGGGCCGGCCAATGCACTTCAGCGTAGGCCACTGACTCTTTTACGCCATAGGCTTTTCGTGCAGCCTGTCCAACCCAACCAATGCGGGCCAGCAGCATGCCCGATGAGGTATATTCCAAGACCTCTCCTTGCCACGATGCATCGCTGCGGATACTGGTTTCGAAGGACACATTGAGCCGCTTGAACAAACGTTCGGCCAAACCTTTCAGCACAAAAGGGTTGCTGGGTGCAGATGCCTGCATCCAGGTTTCCGGCATACGCTTGCCTGCTGCCCACAAGGCCAGCATGGGTTCTTCCACGATGCTTTGGGTTTCGGGCGATTGACCATAAACCTTCCCAAACTCAAAATAAAGCCCATCCGGGCGCTGTCGGTTTCGGTTGTGGGCGATGGTTTGCAGTCCACCCGGCAGCATGCTGGGGCGTAGAACGTTGAGTTCAGAAGAGAGAGGATTCAGCAACCCAATGGGCTGCCCGGCACCTTGTACCTCGGCCTGCGCCAGCTGAGCTGCACCTTGAAGCGACATGGCCATGATTTCTAGAAAGCCCTGTGCTACCAACCACTCCGATGCCAACTGCTGTAGGCGTTCGCCCATTTGAGGTGCTTGCATGTGGGTGTTTACAGATACTTTTCCCGGCAGGGGCACACGGTTGTAGCCGTAGATGCGCAACACCTCTTCGGTAACATCGGCCTCGCGTTTAACATCCACCTTTGCAGACGGTATCCTAAGCAGGAATGCCTCTTCCGATTGTTCGAGGAGCTCAATGCCCAATCCTTCAAGAATGCGCAACAGGTCGTTGGTTGGAAGAGTGTAACCGATGAGGTCGAAGGCTTTTTTGATTCGGTAGGAGAGGGTAACCGGCTGAATGGATTCGGCCTCTACTGCGCGAATTTGGCCGCTTACATGGGCGCCCCCGAGGGAACAAAGTAAATAGGCCGCTCTCTCCATGGCCCATTGGCACATACCCGGGTCTGTGCCTCTTTCGAACCGAAAGGAGCTGTCGGTCTTGATGCCGTGTCGGGCCGAAGTACGCCGTACTCGGGTGGGCCAAAAGCAGGCCGATTCCAACACGATGCGGCGGGTGGTTTCTGTTACCCCGCTGTTGGCACCGCCATACACACCCGCAAGGCAAAGGGCCTGCTGGGCATCGGCAATCACCACGTCTTCGGCATGCAGTGCAATGCTTTTTCCATCGAGCAGGATGATGCTTTCTCCGGCTTTTGCAAATCGCACATCCAGTTTTCCGCCTGCTATTTTATCGGCATCAAAGGCATGCAAGGGTTGGCCGCATTCCCATAATACAAAGTTTGTAATATCCACCACAAGGTTAATGGGGCGGAGGCCAATGGCCTGCAGGCGATGCTGCATCCATTCGGGAGAGGGTCCGTTGGTAAGGCCATCCAACACCAGAGTAAGATAGCGTTGAGCAGCATCTGCCTGAACCGCAACTTCGAAGCTATGAGCACCGGAAGGTAAGGGTAGGGTAGGGGGCAAAACCAAGCTGCGGGCTTCGCCGGCTGGGCGCTCCCAATCGAGGGCCACTAGGTCGCGCGCAACCCCCAAATGGCTGGAGGCATCTACGCGGTTTGGGGTAAGGCCAATCTCCAAAACCAAATCCTGTACAACTTTCAGGTAGTCGGCTACCGGCATGCCCACCGGAGCATCTGCCGGAAGTACCAGAATGCCGTTGTGGCTGCTACCAATCCCGATTTCGTCTTCGGCACACAGCATGCCTTCCGAAACAGCTCCCCGAATTTTGGATTTTTTGATCTCCAACGGTTCCCCCTCCATGGGGTGCAATAAAGCGCCCACGGTGGCCACAACCACTTTTTGACCGGCGGCTACATTAGGAGCACCGCACACAATCGAGAGGGGAGCCGCGCCACCAACAGAAACGGTGGTAAGAGAAAGGCGATCCGCATCGGGATGTTTGGCGCAGGTAAGCACCTCGCCCACAAAAAGCCCCTGAAGTCCACCCCCAACAGAATGCCAGGTAGAAATGCCTTCCACCTCAAGTCCGCAAGCGGTAAGGGCTTCGGCGGTTTCTGGTGCAGATGGGCAAGAGGATAGGTAGGAGGAGAGCCAGGAATAGGAGATGTTCATGCCGATAAAAAAAGGTGCAGATTCATGAGCGGCTAAGGTAGCCATTTCCCGCCCAATGAAATCGATGGCCAAGGCATAAAAAGGAACTGGGCTCCCTTGCCAAAGCAAGCGTCTCGCAGTTGGGGCTTAGGAAACCCATGAGCGAAGCCGAGTTCAGTTGTGCATCGACCCGGCGGGTTTCCATAGCGTAGGTTAGATGAGCAGGTTGATTTTGTTTTTGGATTATCGCTCAAGCATACGAAGCATGGCCAACGTAATTTTTAAAGTTCGCTGCGCATCCTTTCCTTTAGTGTGTTGGAAAGGAAAATCAGGAGCTATAAAACTCATTTCGGTGAAAAAATGGATTGGGTAGCTGGGTTGCGTTCAAGACCAATTGCTGTTGATGTGCTGCTAAGGAAGTGCTTGGGTCGATTTGGCGGATGAAGCGTTTGTGCTCACAAAAAAAATGACAAATTTATTTGCAAAAGTGACGAAATTGATTATCTTAGATGGCCCGAACCCCAAACGGGAAAATACCTACTTGCTGTTTTTTTCATGTTTTGAAAAGGTTTTACATACAAGCATAATATTGTACCTAATGGCTACCCATCTAATGAGCAAAAGTTTAGCTGTTGCAAATCTTGACAAGTTTCTGAAAAGTACATCAAATGAGAGCGTTATGGAGTTGTTTGGTTTAAATTGCATAAAGAAGTTAACGAATACATTAATATTATTTTAAAACATATATTTATGAAATCTGAAGAAATTAAAGCATTGTTTGTTCAATTTGAATCAGCGGCAGTTGAACTTGAGGGCGTTGAATGTTGGAGCGCACGTGAATTGCAAGATTTGCTGGGATACAGCAAATGGGAAAACTTTGAGAAGGTAATTCTAAAGGCCAAAGATGCTTGCAGACATGCCGGCGAGGAAATTGAATACCATTTTCCTGACGTCAGGAAGATGGTCAAAATCGGCTCCAGAGCTGAGAAAGAGATAGATGACATACTCTTGACTCGATATGCTTGTTACCTCATTGCACAGAATGGAGACAGCCGAAAGCAGGAGATTGCGTTTGCCCAAAACTACTTTGCTGTGCAAACCCGCAGGGCTGAGTTGGTAGAACAACGGCTGTTAGAATTTGAACGGGTAAAAGCAAGGGAGAAATTAAGTCGAACAGAGAAGCAGCTTTCTGCCATTTTGTATGAACGAGGTGTGGACAATCAGGGTTTTGCAGTAATCCGCAGCATGGGCGACCAGGCATTGTTTAGGTTGAATACACAGATGCTGAAAAGAAAGATGGGTGTTCCAGAGAGCCGGGCCGTTGCTGATTTTCTACCTACCATTAGCATTAAAGCAAAAGATTTGGCGGCTGAAATGACAGGCTTAAATGTGCAGGGAAAGGATCTGCAAGGGCAACGTAAAATTGAAAAAGAACATGTTGACAACAACCTGGCAGTAAGAGAAATGCTGACTAAAAGAGGCATTGTTCCAGAGAAATTACCTGCTGCCGAAGATGTAAAGAAACTGCAAAGGAAATTGGAAAGTGATGAAAAGAAAATGCTGAAGGGAGCAAAGAAGAAAAAGTAAACGATGTAGCTGTGCAGCCGAAAGCTGCTCGATCTTGGTTCCCAAACATACCCCTGTAGCAAAAGGCTTCACAGATTGTTTAAAAATTTTGATTTTATCTTTTAGTTTTAATAATAAAAAAAATATAAAAATTATGAATTGGATTTGTATCAATCGTAATTAAATCCTTCAAGTTTCTTGTTGGGTGCGCACATTTCGTGTGCGATATTTGGGCTATAGGTTGAGTTTTCTATTTTCAAGTTTTTCCAACCTCTCCATAAAGGAAACGCTTAAACTGCTACCTTTCGGAATGAATCAACTGCAGATGAACATCATTCGATGTTTTCTTGTTTGCCTTGTATGCTGCAAGGCACCTGTTTATGCCCAATACATAGGGCATATAACATCCACTTTCACAGATCCAAGTCGCAACAATCGCCTCGTATCGGCTGAAGTTTATTACCCTTCAACTTCTGCCGGTAACAACACACCTCTTGCTGTGGGTGTTTTCCCGTTGATTGTCTTTGGGCACGGCTTTGTGATGGCCCCCAGCGCTTATCAAAACATCTGTACATCGCTTGTGCCCGAAGGTTACATTGTAGTGCTTCCCTCTACTGAGAGTGGTTTTTCACCCGCGCATGCGGCATTTGGCCAGGATTTGCGATTTCTTGTTTCTGAAATTCAAAGCAACGGGGTGGGAGCCCTAATTCCAAGTTCCGGAGTTGCTGCAAATGCCGCCATCATGGGTCATTCCATGGGTGGTGGGGCATCTTTTCTTGCCGGTGCAAACAACAATTCCATAGCCACCCTAGTTTCTTTTGCAGCGGCAAATACTAACCCATCCTCAATCTTGGCGGCAGTTCAGGTTTTGGTGCCCACCTTAATTTTTAGTGGCACCAACGATTGCGTAGCTCCACCCGCACAGCATCAGAATCTCATGTATGATTCTACTCAATCGATTTATAAAACTCAAATAAACATAACAGGAGGAGGACACTGCTACTTTGCCGAAAACAATTTCAATTGCTCTTTTGGCGAAGGAACCTGCTCGCCTTCTCCAACCATTTCTCGAGTGCAGCAACAAAGCACGGTTTCGGATTTTCTAAAGCCGTGGCTGGCCTACTTTCTGAAGGGAGACTGCCCTCAGGCACAGGTGTTTCAGGATTCTCTTTTTCAGAGTTCGCGCATTTCTTTTCGCCAAAGTCAACCCATCTCATGCGCGGCAACCCGTCTGGAAGGGTCTGTGAGCGAACGTGAGTTTTGGGTGTACCCCAATCCGGCCCACGGTTCCTTTACCCTGGTAGGCTATGCACCAGACCTAAACCGAATCTCGATTTTCAGCGCAGAAGGGTTGCAGGTAATGAACCTGAATGTGAGCAATGCAACAGCACAACAGACCTTCGATCTCTCGACATTATCGCCGGGAGTGTATGTGCTGAGGAGTATGCGTTATCAGCAAAAAGTAATGATTCTTCCGTAAGCACCGGGGTTGCCCAGATTCTTACCAAGCGCGTTAATGGGCCAATGCGTTTTGCTTATGCGCTGTATACCCTGAGCGAGGTTCCGGTTAAGCTGGTAAGGTATTTGGTAAGTGGGGTGTTGGCTGGGCCGTTGGTAACAGCACCGGTCTCGGAGAAAGTGGCACCGTGGCGGGAGCAATAAAACCTTCCGTTGGTGAAGGTTACGTTTTGCCCTTCATGTGTGCATGCAGCAGATACCGCAATGTAGTTGCCACTCTGGGTGCGGGCCACAATTACTCCGTTCTGCACCAAGTATCCACCGTTTTGGGCCAGTGCACCGCTGCTTACATCCAGGGTAAAATCTACTGTGGTGCTGGTGGTGCTCTTTGCACAGCCCGAAAGGCATTGCTCAATAATAATGGCACCAACACCTATGCCGACCATGGAAAAAAATTGTTTGCGATCCATAAATTGGTTTTTTCCGAAGTACGCAAAACTTGAGTCATCCGTCGATTAGCTTTGTAAAAAAAACAAAGATGAAGCAGATGTTCCTTTTTCTGATGTTGCTGGCTGCCTCAACTGCCATTGCCGAAGGTACCGATGCGGTTGCCGCGCGTGAGGTAAGCTACCCTGCTTTTGGTACCACCGGAAAGGGCATGGTGGCATGGGATTCTTCTTTTGCAGGGCCTAGGCCTGTTGTTTATGTATTTCCCGAATGGTGGGGCTGCAACGGCTACACGCGCATGAGGGCCAAGATGCTTGCTGGCTTGGGGTACTTTGCGGTTGCGGTGGATGTGTACGGTGAGGGCAAGCAAGCCCAAACACCCGAGGAGGCTCAGCAACTTGCGGGGCCATTTTACGCCCAGCCCGGACGGGTGGGAAGTGTGCTGATGGCAGCCAGAAGCATGGCTTCTAAATTTCCTCAAGCCGACGTCTTGCGCGAGGCAGCTGTGGGCTACTGCTTTGGCGGCACCATGGTGCTCAACCTTATGCGAAGGGCCGAAAAGCTTAGGGCCGTTGTGGCATTTCACGGCGGATTGAAAGGTCAGGCCCCAAAAGAGGGTTCAAAGGTACCGGCGGTGATGGTGTGCCACGGTGAAGCGGATTCCTTTGTACCCAAAAAGGAAGTGGATGCGTTTGAATCCGAAATGCGCCAACAACACATTCCGTTTACCCTTAAGCGGTATGCCAATTGCACCCATGCGTTTACCAACCCCGATGCCACAGAAAATGGAAAGCGCTTTAATCTGCCTATAGCCTATAACGAAGCCGGCGATCAGGCATCATGGAAAGACTTAAAGGCTTTCTTGGCCACCCACTTCAAATAGTTCCCTTGCAAGGTTTATTTTACCTGTTTGTATTATAAAAATACATCTTTCCCAAACCTGCAGGCAGAAGTTTTGACCGAAACCAATATCCATCCGCACACCCTCCGAAAATTCAATGTGCATGCCTGTGCTCTCTGCACTCATTCGCCCCAGAACAACCGGCTGCTGCCCGAATCCTTGTGCATCGCCTAAAATGCATCTTCGCGGTTGAGAAACAAACCCTCGTTTCCATCTCTTACAGCAGCAAGATTTTTGTCGGCAACACGGGTCAGTCCGCCGGGTGCAGAGGCTCGGTAACCAACCCCGCTTTCGGAATAGCTTACCCCGGCCACCCGTGGATGGATTCCGGTATTCAAATCAAAAAGGAGTTATGAGCTTTTATTGGACCTGTCTGAACTCTTGAGATCCGAGCCCATGTGCACCATATCGCTTTTGTTGCCGAAGGGCATAATGAATGTGATGTGCCGATCGTAGGTAACAGAGCAGTTAGCTGTCTGAAATCTGCGTAGCCTTTCATGGGTCATTTTGTTGGGTTAGGACTGCGTGTTGGAACCCAATTGGTCAAACGGTCGTGGAAATGCCAGATGCAGATTGAGGTTAGAAAAGATTGTATAGTCACACAGCGTTGCCTCTACAATGCTTTATTTTTGCGATCATTGACAACACAATGGCCATAGATTTTTCACAAGCAAAGCTCACCCATCTGGCGGTTCATGCAATGGGCAATGCGGGCAACGGAGAGGGTGTAATCTTATCGGATGCGGCGCTCGATTGGGATTTGCAACTGGAAGAGGAATTGCTGAAAGCCATCTCTAAACCTTTTCGGGAGCCGGAGTTTTTTGGTTTTACAGGACAAGACGATCTTCCCATTCGCGACGCCTGTCATGGTTTCTGTATGGGTTCGTTGCCCTGGCTGCCTTTCACCATTCAATTGGCTACTCAACTATACGAGGTCTCAACCCATCCTGCCATTCAGCCGGGAGAGGTGTTGTTTACCGCTTGGGATGGCTTGCGCGACGGTGATAGGATGTACAAGGGTTTGGGTATAGCCAAATCGGAAAGTAAAAACGCTGTTTTGAAAGTGGCACGAGCCAAGAATGGTTTCTCCTTGCAGAGAGAAAGTGGTATTCAGGTTGAGCTGCTGGATAAGGTTGCGCTGGTTCTAATGGACATCTCCAACCACACCTTTAAGATTTGCCAGCACGATCGCCAGGCCCGGCAGCAGGATGCTCGATACTGGAAGGAGGATTTTTTGCAACTCGAGCCCCTTCAGGACGCCTTTCACCATACCCAGCGCACCCTTAGTATGACCCGTGAGTTCGTGGCTGAGCAGCTGCCCAATGATTTTCATGTGGAGAAAGCCGACCAAATCAATCTGTTGAACCGGAGTTTAGCCTATTTCAAAGAAAACGATGCATTCAACCGACAAGAGTTTGCCCAAGAGGTGCTTCAAGATGGTGCTCTAATTGAGCGCTATCAAGCATTTGAAGAGACATACAGCAAAAAGCACGAACAAGACGTGCCGGATCAGTTTGCCATTTCAGATGCGGCGGTTCGCAAGCAGTCTAGGGTGTTTAAGAGCGTGTTAAAACTCGATCGGAACTTTCATGTTTACATCCACGGCGACAGAAGCCTTATAGAGCGCGGTACAGAGCCCGATGGAAGAAAGTTTTATAAAATTTATTTTGAACAGGAGCTTTAGTTATATTATTTTTGTTCTGTTTTTAGAATCATTCATAATAAACATAATCACATGAAATTACACGAGCGGGTAAAATACTACCGCAAAATCAAAAAGTTGTCTCAAGCATCGTTGGCGGAAGCCTCAGGTCTTCCGATACAGGTGATCAGAAATATCGAAAGTGGAGAAGATGATGAGGCTGTGTTGCTTTCGGATGCAGCTCATCTGGCGCATGTACTTTCCACCACTCTCGACGCCCTGTGGCATGGCACTGAGTTTCAAACCCTCACAGACAGTTACGATCGCTTTCGTGCCATCAAGAAACTATCGTACCGCGATCAACTTGCCCTGAATACCGTGATGGATTATTTTCTGGATAATGCGATTGGAAAAGGCAAATGGAGGACTCCCGTTAAATCCCAGAAAACCAAGTCTCTACGGAAGAAATAGTCAAAAGGCGTCGCTGCCTTTTTAAAACTTGGTATTTTCGCACATGCGAAAACCGGTTATATGCATTGGCGCGGCGTTGGTAGATGAATTGCTGCATGCCACAGAGACCATTCTATTGCGCACCACAACCCCTGTGTTGCCTACCAAAACTCCCGGCGGTGTAAGCCGCAACATTGCGCATCAATTGGCTTTGTTGGGCCTTCCGGTTCAACTGGTTTCTGCCTTTGGAAAAGATGCAGATGGAGAATGGCTCAAGCAATCTTGCCTTGAAGTTGGCATTCAATTGGATGGGGTTGTGGATTTTGACGCACCCACCGGAAAATACACCGGAGTTTTAGCACCCGACGGATCTCTGTTTGCAGCTTTTCTGGGCAATTCGCTTACCGAGCTCATTTCTCCAGAACATCTGGAATCTCGGCGCGACTTGTTAAACACCGCTTCTTTTTTGCTGTTGGATACCAATTTATCGGCTGAGGCCATGGGTTGGTTGTTGGCCTTTTCCAGGGCCACATCCATTCCTTTGGTTATAGAACCTGTTTCGGTAGCACCTGCACGGAAATTGAAGGGGTTGGACTTGAGCGGCTTGTATTTGATAACGCCCAATGAGGATGAGTTGCCTGCTTTGCTCGATTCGCCCAAGGAAGGAACCGAGGCTCAGGTAAATGCCTTGTTGGCTGCCGGTGTTCAAAACATCTGGCTGCATCAGGGGGCAGAGGGTTCCACATTTGTGAGTGCCAAAGAGCATTTGAAACTGGGTGCGCCCAGCATAGAGGTGGTGGATTGTACCGGTGCAGGCGATTCTTCTGTTGCTGCATTTTTAATGGCCAAATACCGTGGCCTCGATAATTTAAGTGGACTGAAGCGTGCCCACAGCCTTGCGGCAGATGTCATTCAAGTCAAGGGCGCTGTTGTTCCGGGCATGAATGCAGAACGTTTGGAACGAAACGTTGTAAAATATTTTCCTGCATGAAGTCTTCGTGGTTGCGCATTCTGCCCGAAGTGGCAGATGCTATGCAGGCAGGTGATCCGGTGGTTGCATTGGAAAGCACCATCATCTCGCACGGAATGCCCTTTCCGCAAAATGTGGAAACCGCCCGACAGGTTGAAACGATGGTGCGCAAAGGCGGTGCCGTGCCGGCTACCATTGCCATTGTGGACGGCATTTGCCGCATTGGCCTCGATGAAGATGCATTGGAGCAGTTTGGTAAAACCAAAGGAATATGGAAGGTGAGCGTGCGGGATATTCCTTTCGTTACAAGTAAAAAGCTATGGGGAGCAACCACGGTAGCCTCCACGATGTGGTTGGCTGCACAAGCAGGCATACGCACCTTTGTTACCGGAGGCATTGGTGGAGTGCATCGTGGGGCGGAACACAGCATGGATGTTTCCGCCGATCTTACCGAGCTGGGTAGGACCAATGTGGCAGTGGTTTCGGCCGGCGTGAAGTCCATTTTGGATGTAGGGCTCACACTGGAGGTTTTGGAAACCTTGGGCGTACCGGTGGTGGGATATGGGCAGGATGAATTCCCGAGTTTCTATTCCAGAAACAGCGGTTTTTTAGCTCCTCATCGACTGAACGATGCAGCTTCGGTTGCTGCACTCATGATGGAGAAATGGAGCATGGGCTTACACGGAGGCGTGCTCGTAGCAAATCCCATTCCACAGGCTCAAGAAATACCTTATGAAGTTATGGAAACCCACATTTCCGCAGCACTTAAATTGGCGGATACGAACAACATAAAGGGTAAAGACATTACACCCTTTTTGTTGTCTAAATTGGGGGAAATAACGTCTGGATTAAGTTTGGAAAGTAACATTGCATTGGTTTTGAACAACGCATCTTTAGGTGCCGAAATCGCCCTAGCCTACAGCCAACATCTAAGGGATAGGAATTAACTCTTCCGTTCTTGATTTCCAGCAGCGGTCTTTATGAATCAAGCATCCAATTCCGGTGCAGTTTTGCATCGTAATGAAAAGTTGTTGAGACTGTTGGTGCTGGTAACCGTAACCTCGTGGCCAAAGTAGTTTAAAGTGCGCCTTTACTGCATTCCTGAAGTTGGTTCTCAAACTGATTTGTCATGCAGGCAGTGGGCGTTCGCAATTCATGCGAAAGCAGAGAGGTAAATTCTTGTTGCTGATGATGGGCATACTCCAAAGCCAACAACTGCAAAAGAACTCTACCTACATGTGTTCGGTAATCCAAGCACAGAATACGGTGTCAAAGGCATGCCATTCTTGTTCGCCCTTGAGGTTTTTACGCCACCATTGCGCCATCCACCATTTACTTTTGCGTTTCACGAGATGCAAGCCCCAAGTACTCCGCTTGTATGGCTCGGAAAGAAAGGCGGACGGAGGCAACAAGGTATCCGACTCCTGAACCTGGGCCATCCAAAGGGAATCTGCCGGCTGGAAAGCCCACCATTGGGGCAATTCCCGATCGGTAGGCTTTGGTTTTCCGGGATTCCCAATTTCCAAAATGGTGTGGTTATAGGTCCACACAGGTTTGGTTTCCTTCAATCGCAAGAGCCGGAAGAAGGGCTTTTTGCGTTTGTCTTCTGAGAAGGAAAACACCTCCAATTGTGCTGCCGGAAGAGCAACCCGCTGGCTGCCGTCTTCGTCGCACAACCATAGGGTGTCGCTCGCTGAGAGGGTTGGCCAGTTCCAGGTGCCCAATACCAGTTGATGGTCGGCTACAAACACTCCGGGTGTAGGTTGTGGGTTGTGCTTCCTGCCCACGTGAACCCAAACCATGGCGTTTGTGGGAGCCGTCTGACGGATTTGTTCGCCCACAAGCAAGGTTGTTTCAGGCAGCTGAAAGGCTGCAAAAAGTACGAAGCAAGAGGTCCAAATCCATTTCATGGCTCGAAGGTCATGCAACCATGTTAAGGCGGTATAACTAGAAGGTAAAGAATTGGTTAACCTGCCTTTGAAAAATGGACTCACAAGGCAGAAAAAAACCCGCCGAAGCGGGTGAAGGATTATGCTGTTTTCTTTCGGGTTGTGCGGCCTTTCGGCGGAGTTTTATCTCCTTGTACAAGGGCAGTGTTGTGCACCGAAACGTTTTGTTTACGGGCTTTTCTGCGTACGCCGAAAGATCCCAAAATGCGCTTTCCTTTCTTTGATTTTACGTCACCTTTTCCCATGGTTGTGAATGTTTGGAACAAATATATCAATTGATGCGGATGGTTTCCACTTTTTTGCACCATTCAAAAGGGTGGTGTCGGTGAGGCTGTTTAGGAAAGCCTCTAGGTCATCGATTTCAGTTGCTGTTAACCCCAATGGATGCACCAGGCTGTCGCGGCCTAAGGCTTGCGGAACAAGGCGGCTGGGGTTGTTGTAATGCTCGAGTACGGCCCTTAAGTTGGGCAAGCGCCCGTTGTGCATGTAGGGTGCGGTTAGGGCCACGTTGCGCAAGCCGGGAACTTTGAATCGGCCTTTGTCGTGTGTCATTTTGGTTATCGCGCCTCGGCCTTCGTCGTTCCATGTGCGCCCATCGTATAGGCCAATGTTGCGGAACTCGTCGTTGGTAAAGTCAAGGCCCGAATGGCAATCGAAGCACTGTGCTTTGCCGGTGAACAACTCTCTTCCACGCTTTGCTGCATCGCTCACAGCTTGTTCGTTGCCCTTGGCAAAGGCATCCCATGGGGCGCTTCCGGTTTCTAAGGTGGAAACGTATGCTGCCAAGGCTTCGAGAAGATGCTCGCGGCTCGGATTTTTCCCATACACCGCGCGGAATGCCCGCCGGTAATATGCAGAGCCCCGCAAACGCTTCACCGCCTGATGAAGGGGAAGGTTCATCTCCACAGAATTCTCAATGGGGCCCGCAGCCTGCTCCGACAAAGTGCTTGCCCGGCCATCGTGAAAAAACGCAGATCGAGAAGCCTGGTTCATGGCACTGGGTGTGTTGCGCGTTCCGGTTTTTCCCTGCACCCCCTTGCTCAGCGCAAGGCTGTCTGCAAAGGCAAATTCGGGCCGGTGACACGACGCACAAGAAACGCTGGAATCTGAGCTGAGGATGGGATCGAAAAAAAGACGCTTTCCCAATTCCGCCCTCTGCGTCGCAGGTTCAGGGTTAGAGGGTACCACTGCAGATGCTCCGGTTAAGACTAGGCCCAACCAAAAGACAACAATCGGCTTCAATCAATTCAATTTTAACGGCGCCACCAAGTGGAAGGTGGGAATCTTCACCTCAAAGAGTGCCCCATCGCCTAAACGCTTGAACAAGTAGGTGCCCCTCATTCGACCCAATTCGGAATGCAGATTGCATGCAGATTCATAAGCATAGGCCTGACCGGGTTCCAAAACAGGCTGCTCACCCACCACACCCGCACCCTCAACTTCAGATGGCCCCGTTATGGAATCAAAGATGTGCCAGTGCCGCCTGAGCAACTGAACGGGCTCATCGGTGGTATTTTGGATGTGAATCCGATACGAAAACATGAAATGATGAAACTTTGGTTTCGAGAAATCGCCCCGATAATAGTTCTCTACCCGAACCAAAATGCCGTTGCTAACTACCTGTTCCATTCCCATGTTTCAGAATTTTGTGGTCACTAAGGTGAAGAAAAAGGTTTGGCTGTGGAAATCTGTGCCGCTTAATTGGTTTGATTTACTGAAAACTTGGTGCGATGTAAGCCCTGCTGTACCAAATAAATGCCGCAGGCAAGGCCTGAGGTGGAAAACAAACGGGTACCTCCCTGAAGGGTCATAACCAATTGTCCGGAAGTACTCAAAATCTGAATTGGAGTTTGCTCCTCAGTAGATATCTTAAAAAGACCCGGTTCCGTTTCATACAAGCCCCAAATGGATGCAGGTGGGGCAGCTAAACCGGTTGTGCCCGCAAGAACCTGACGGTTGAGTGCCTGAGTGTAGCAATAGTTTTTTGCCAACAGAGAAACGTTGTAGGTGCCCGGAGCCGAGTATTGGTGAATGGGCGAAACATCTGTGGAAAACTGACCATCGCCGAAAGCCCACGTGTAGTCGTTTGCGCCATTGGTTAGATTCTGAAATTCAAAGCTCAAAGGCCCCAGTTGGTTTACCTGAAAGTCTACCATGATGCTGTCTTCGTCGCCCATAAAACTGGCGGCCTGCAAAAACACACCCGAGTCGAATATGCCATCTCCGGCATCGGCTATGGCAATTTTAAAATGGTAAACGGTGTTGGGGGTAACCGGTGTAAAAATCTGAAGGGGATTCAAGTACCCATCGTATTCCAGAACCTGCCCAACGGGGTTCTCGTTGTCGTTGTAAAAGGTGCTGTTGTCGTTTTGGTTTACGGAATTGATGGAGACTACGGTATTGGTGCCCGGCAAGGTGGCGAGGTTAATGGGTGTTCCACCCTGAGGCGTTATGAAAAAGCCAAACACATCGTTGAACGAAGACCCCACAAATTCCGGATACTCCTCAGAACCAAAAACATATTGAAACCCGAGCAGGGTGTCGGCATACGGAATGAAATCAAACTCCAGAACGGATGCATCGTAGGTGTAGTACCCGGGTATGAGGGTGTTGAGAAGGCTATCGCCCGGCAGCGCATTGTTTTGCCCCATGGCACCGTTTGTATTTGGTCCGGGGGCGTTTGCTATGCTTCCGGTGGTCATAAGCAAACCGTTGTTAAAACCCATTGCCCCGGTGGAATCGGAAAAGTGGCCAATGGCCGGGCTGCTGCCGCCAACCTGAACGTTGGAAACCTGCACGCAACTGCCAAAAAGGTGATCGCTGATGAACTGTGCCAAGTTGGGGATGGTATCCACCTGAAACTGGCTGGTGCTGTTGCCGTGAGGAAATGGAATGGCGCTTTTGGCCCCGGACACGCGTGGTGGAAACACTTTGCCTCCACCTGCCCAAGCAGAGGTAGACACGATTGCACTGAGCAATAGGGTGGAGAGAAATTTCATGGCTTGTGTGTTGTTTAGGTAAAAGTAAACATTATTCACCGACTTCGTTGCTCTTTAAGAAATCGAATACTTTTTTTGCCTTGGCCTGCCCTATGATGGCGGCCAGCTCTTCGAGGGTAGCGGCTTTGATGCGCGCCACCGATCCCAACGCCCGCAAGAGGGCCTGAGCGCTCTTGTCGCTGATGCCGTTGATGCGGGTGAGCTCGGTGTGCAGGGTGGCGTTGTCGCGGCGGGTGCGGTGGTGGGTGATGCCAAACCGATGGGCTTCGTCGCGAATCTGCTGCAGGATGCGTAGGGTCTCACTTTTCTTATCCAGATACAAAGGCAGGGAATCTCCGGGGTAGTAGATTTCCTCCAGGCGTTTGGCAATGCCTATGATGCCCACTTTGCCCCGCAAGCCAAGTTGCTCTAGGCTCTCGAGAGCAGCACTCAGCTGGCCTTTGCCCCCATCAATGACGATGAGATCGGGTAAGGGCTGCTGCTCTTCCAACACGCGCTGGTATCGCCTCAAAATAACTTCCCGCATGGTGGCAAAGTCATCGGGGCCGATAACGGTTTTTACATTGAAGTGGCGATAGTCTTTCTTGCTGGGCTTGCCGTCCACAAAAACCGTCATAGCCGAAACCGCATGGTTGCCGTGCATGTTGGAGTTGTCGAAGCACTCCATTCTCCTGGGTTGGGCGGTAAGCCTTAGGTCGCGCTGCATCTGGTTCATGATGCGCTCGGTGTGGGCCTCGGGATTGGTGAGGGCAAGCTGCTTCTGACGATCGCGCCGGTATTGGTCTGCATTTTTTTGGGACAAATCCAGCAGCTTCTTTTTATCTCCGCGCTGCGGAACCGTTACCTCACAACCGGGAATGGGATAAGGCAAGGGAAAGGGCAACAACAGTTCCGGTGCCTTGCTCGAAAAACGCTGGCGCATAGACATTACCGCAAAGGTTAGGAGTTCGTCCGGACTCTCGTCGAGGCGCTTCCGCAGCTCCACGGTTTGCACATGCACCACAGTGCCTTCTACAACCTGCAGGTAATTTACGTAGGCCGATTCTCCATCCTCCGCCAAAGCCAACACATCTACATTGGAAACGGTGGGGCTTACTACAGCAGATCTGCTTTGGTATTTCTCGAGGAGCTCCATGCGGGTTTTTATAAAATGGGCGCGTTCAAATTCCAGTTCCTCGGCAGCTTGATTCATCTGCTCTTTCAAATTGCGCAACACCTGCGCCAAGTGACCCGAGAGGATGTTGCGGATGTGAAGTATGTTGCGGTCGTACTCGGCTTCGGTTTGCCGGTTTTCGCATGGCCCCAAGCAGTTTTTGATGTGGTATTCCAAACACACCTTGTATTTTCCATTGGTTATATTTTGTGGGGTAAGGGAAAAGGTACAGGTGCGCAGTGGAAACAACTGTTTAATGAGATCCAACAGGGCATACATGGTGGGCACAGAGGCATAAGGCCCATAGTAGACAGAGCCATCGCGTATTACCCTCCGGGTGGGAAGTACCCTCGGGAAGGCTTCGTTGGTGATGCAAATCCAAGGGTAGGATTTATCGTCTTTTAGGTTGATGTTGAACCTGGGCTGATGTTGCTTGATGAGGCTGCTCTCGAGCAGGAGGGCATCGGTTTCGGTGTCTACTACGGTAAACTCAATGCGCTTTATGGCTTTTACCAGCAGGCGTGTCTTAGTGCTGTCGAGGTGGTCGCGGTTGAAGTAGGAGTGCACCCTTTTGCGCAGGTTTTTGGCTTTGCCCACGTAGATAATGGTTCCTTTCTCATCGAAGTACTGGTACACGCCCGGTTGTTCGGGCAGGGTTTTCAATACGGCTTCGAGCGGTGTAGCAGGGTTCACGTGGCTAAGGTACGCTCAGAACATGGTTCAGCAGATGCATGAGTGCTTGGTTCCAAGCCTTCCAATCGTGGCCCTGCTTTTCCTGCACGTGCAAGATATAGGGTTGGTTGCACCACGGCCTGGATGCTCGCACGCATTGCTGCTGCAGGGCCCGGGAAAAGGCAATGCTTTGTTGTACATCTACCACGCGGTCTTGCGCGCCGTGGTAGAGGAAGACTTTTGCTCGCAGGGCATCGATGTTGTGGGTGGGGTTGTCGAGGGTTTGCCAGCGAATTGGGAAATCTGTATGGCTGCCATAATGGTTGATGGTGAGGGCATCGTTTGGATTGAGGCAGGGGTTGTAGTCTCCGGAAATGCCGATGGCGTAGGAGAAGGTTTGAGGCAGTGCTTGTGCTATGAGCATGGCTCCCCGAGCCCCGGTGGATAGGCCCAAGAGGATGTTGTTGGCTCCGGTTGTAAAGGCACCAAAACGGGTTTGGAGATGAGGAATAAGGGTATCGGTGAACCAGCCCAAAAGCAAGCGGCTGCGATAATCGGAGCGGGTTTCGGGATAGAAAGCCCCGGCGTAGATGCTTTTCCCCGGTTCGGGAATGAAGATGCGATACCCCACAGCAGAGGCAGAGTCGAAAAAGGCGGTGTGGTTGGGCGCATCGGCTCCGACCATGTTCCAGCCTGTTAAAAACAGCACGTCGCCTCTCATCGAAACATTTTCGGCCGGCTCTATAATGCGCAATGGGAATTTTGACTGTGCCTGCATCGCCCCGAAGAATGAAAGGAGGAAAACCAAGCACACTATTTTTTTCATATTAAAATTGAAAGTATATGAAAGGCTGAACAGCAGCCGATTTTACCTGCACCACCGACATCAAAACCACGATCAGCAATGCGGTTTGAAAAAGAAATTGATTGTTTCTCCACGTACGCTCGGCAGCCCGGGTCCAACGCTGAGGCGAAAGGTGGGCCAGAAAGCCAAAGGCAAACGCTAACCAAACCAGGGGATAGGCCAGCAAGAGGGGTTTGGCAAGGGTCCAGTCGGTGTGGTAAGCAATGCGTTCCATTACAAGGTTCGCATCGCTCAGGCTTCCGGCCCGAAAAAAAATCCAGCAGAAGGCCACAAAATGAAAGGTGACGATTCCACCCAGAACGTTTCTCCATTTTCCCTCAGGCAAGAGGTTGAGTTTGCGCCACTCTTTGTCGGCACCCAACCCCAAACCGTGCAGGGCGCCCCACCACACAAATTTCCAATCGGCCCCGTGCCACAATCCGCCCAAGAGCATGGTGATGAGCTGGTTGAGGTGCTGGCGCAAACGCCCGCCCCGGTTGCCGCCCAAGGGTATGTAGAGGTAATCGCGTAGCCATGAGGAAAGAGAGATGTGCCACCGCCGCCAAAAATCGGTGAGGTTGGTAGCCAGGTATGGGCGATTGAAGTTCTGAGGCAATTGGTAGCCAATCAGCAAGGCAATGCCCAAGGCCATGTCGGTGTATCCCGAGAAGTCGCAGTAGATCTGAAGGGTGTAACCATAAACACCCATGAGGTTCTCAAGACCCGAGTATAAGGTGGGGTTGTCGAAGATGCGGTCGACGTAGTTTAGACTCAGATAATCGGAAAGTATGGCTTTTTTGATGAGCCCTATTCCCAAAAGCCAAACGCCCAGGCCGGTGGCAGCTCCGGTAATGGGTTGGGGTTTGCGGATTTGCGGAATGAGCTCCGCCGGACGCACGATTGGGCCCGCAACAAGATGAGGGAAAAAGGAAACGTAGAAGGCAAAGTCGAGAGGGTTACGCAGGGCAGGACTTTTTCCACGATGAATGTCTACCAGATAGGCAATAAGTTCAAAGGTGTAAAATGAAATGCCGAGGGGAAGAAAAAGGTCGGGTAGAGCGGTCTGTGTTCCGGTTAGTGAATCCCAAGTTTTGAGGAAGAACCCGCCGTATTTAAAGTAAAGGAGAAAGACAAGGGACCAGACAATGCCCAGAGCCATGACCCGTTTTTTTCGGCGTACACTATCTGTGCGTTCCATCCATAGTCCCAAAAGGAAAACTACGGCAGAGGTTCCCAGCATGAGCATCCAATACATGCCGCTGCTTTTGTAATAAAAATATAAAGAGGCAGCTACCACCCACAGTGTGCGCAGCATGGAGCGGTTAACCACCAAGGCATACACCACCAGAAAGGCAGCAAAAAACCACAGGAAGAACCCGCTGTTGAACAGGAGGGGCGCCCGTGGCTGATAGGTCAGCGCATGCTGGATTTTCTCACTGTCCAGGTTCCAAGGCATGCTGTGCACGTTCCAATGCATGGTACAATAAATCGGCCTGAACCTGATAGCCTTTGCGCGATAGGTGCAGTTTGTCTTTAGACGTAAGTCCCCGCTTGGCCCATTTGAGAATGGAGCCCTTACCGCCCATGGCATCCATGGTATCAAACCAAGCCAATCCCTTGGCCTCGGCATAGGCTTTTAGCGCTGCTCCGGCTTTACGGTTGTTGGGATTTTTATATTTCGAACGTTTTAATGCGTCGCCCGGCAGGGTAAGCAACACCGGCAAATTTGGCTGTTGGGCTCTGACCATCAGCAACAGGCTGTCTATTTGGCGGGTGAACTCATCTGCGTTGAAGTTTTTACCGTAGGCTTCGTTGGTGCCCAAAGAGATGATGAGCAGATTGGGTTTTAGGCTTTGCATTTCATCAAACAAAGGTTTTTCCGGAATGTAGTGCCGAAACTCGGCGCCGTTAACCCCAATGGCATGGTAGAGTATGCCTTTTTGCTCGGGCCGGCTCAAGCACAGGCCGTGCAGATGAAGGTCTTCGGGTGCAGAGGATTCGGGCAAGCTAAACCGCAAACGGAGCATACGCGAAGGACTTTTGAGCGATATGCGACAGGGGTTGCACGTTTGGTTTGGGGCAACGACCTGGTTCTGGACCTCGCTCATCAAAGAGTCTGCAACGGTCCAGGAGAACCCGGAGGAAACCGGGTCGCAAAACAAATCGATCTCCGAGGCTCCACCGGGAGATTCACGCAGGTGAATGTCGATGTTGGCGTCGCGCACGGTGGGCATAAAAACGGCTCCGCTTATGCCCACTTTTAGACTGTCGTTTGACTTCACCACTTTCCGCACTTTCCACGGATCGTAGGAAGCGCTCATGATGCCGGGCGATTCGTTTGATTTTACTACGCGCCAGGGCACGCATACGCCCCAACCGGCGTCGCCAAAATGGTCTTGCAAGCGCTTGCGCATGCGCCCACTGAGGTGGTCGGCCTGTATGTGCGAATCGCCCAAGTGCACCACGCTTACCGTTTGCCCGGTTTTTAGGGCATCGTAAAATGGTTTTAAGGTTTGGGAGTTCCCAATCTCAGGTTGCAGGGCAGGAATGAATGGGTATTTTTTGTGCAGAGAGTCCGCCAAGTTTTCTTGGCTGAAACTGGCTTCCCAGCTCAAAAGACCAAAACAAAGGAATATTGCTGTTTTCATAGGTTCATTGAATTCTGTTTGGGGTGATGGAAGGGTTGGTCTGCGTTGCTTGCAAAAGGCGTTTGTACAATGCTCGGGCAACCCAACGGGCTCCCCTAAAATTAAGGTGTGTATAATCTTTGTTGGCCATGGCAGTGTCTGCTTCGGCCCATTTTACCATGGTTCCACTGCCACCCATTTCTTCATATAAATTCCAAAACGCAGTGTGGTGGTTTTTGGCCAGTTCTTCCTGAATGGAAATCAGCAGCGGAAGAGACGGTATGGTGCGCATGGTTCCATCGAGGTTGCAGCTTTTATCGCTCACCGAAACCACCATGAATCCGCTGGTTGGAAAGGCTTTTCTGAGGTAAGAAAGGGTGCGGTTGAATCCTCTTTTGAACCAATCGTAGTTATCGGCTTTTTCCGATACCACGTTTAGGCCATAATGCAAAATGATTAAATCGTAATGGTGATTGCGGTCTATACTGTGAAGCAAATCGGAGGGCATACGCACCAACGGAATGCCCGAATTTCCTCTAAAGGCAAAGTTGTCCACGGTTATGCCCGTGTCGGTTTCAAAACTCATTCCATATAATGTGGCATCCCAACCGGCAGGAAATATAAGACGTACCCGCTGGGTTCCCTCTGCCACGGGAAGGGGAATGGCTTGGTAGTCGTCTAAGGGGGGAACGGTTACCTGGGCTTCACTTTTGCCAAAGCGAAAGGTCAGGGATTGTGCGCGGTTGGTTTTGCCGAGCCAAAGGGTAGGAGAGGGTAGGGTGTTTAGTCCCTTTCGGTTAACGGCGGTATAGGTTACTTCTGCAGAAGTCTGAGGGGGAAGAAAAAAGGCATAGCCGGTTGGCCCAGGTGGTGGCATTCCGGCGCGGTATAATCCAAGATGATGGGTTTGCCATGCATCGGAAAATTGGTGCACCACGGTTTGACGGAATCCTGCGGTAGCACTGGTTATAGGCAACCAACCTACTCCGCCGCCTCCGTAGGTGGCTTGCAACAATGAACGCAGGTCTTGGGTAATTAAGTCGCCCTCTATCATGCTGTCGCCAAAGTAGGCGATTCGAATTTTCTTATGTGCGGTTCGGTCGCGCAAGGCTTCCAGTAATGGCTTCAACCCGGGCATGCTGTCGGTGCCAAAATCGGCCAGGGGCAGAGGTTCCGCAACGGCAAGGGTGCCCTTTTGCTGAGGAGAGAGTTTAGGGATTTTTCGCTCCGGCGCCGGCAATACGGGCGATGCGGTAATGTCGGAAAGAAAATGAGGCGTTTTTAACCACTTGGGTTTATATCCTCCTGAATCCAAAAGGTTCTCCAACAGCAAGAGCCCCACTAAAAGCAGGAACATCATGATTGCCGGACGAAGTGCAGACAAGGGGTGGGTTTTTAGGGTGTCCTGAACGGGAAATCACCCAAGGCAAATATACAGAGTTTCTTATGCAATTCAGGCGGCTGTTTCAACCAGTTTGAAACGGGTTGCGAAGAGATGCGTTCACCAGGCAAACCCACCTCCATACCTATACAGAGTATGGCCTGTGCGGGCAGAGCCGATTTTACATCCTCCAATACGCGAGCCGATCGAAACGGGGTTTCCATAAACAATTGGGTGTAACCTGTTTTTTGAAGCTCTGCATACCACCTGCGCAGGCATTGTTGCCGCTCAGTACCGGGTATGGGTAGGTAACCATGGAAGGTAAACTGTTGGCCGTTGAAGCCCGATGCCATAAGGGTTTGAAGGATGCTCGAGGGGCCAGGCAATGGAACCACACGCACACCCCAACTGTGGGCGAAGGCTACGCAAGCATTGCCCGGATCGGCTATGGCCGGACTGCCGGCTTCGCTCATCACCACCATGTCTACGCCCTTTCTCATTGGCTCCATCCAGGTTTGCAGGGCCACCGGATCGAAGCCTTTGCCAATTTCGAAAAAGTGCAGGGTGTTGAAGTCGCCAGTATATCCGGCCTTTCTAAGATGGCGACGGGCAGTCCTCAGATCTTCCACCAGCCAGTGGCTGGCGTGCTTAACGGCCTGCTGCAAGAGAGGAGCGAGGCTTTCTGCAGGGGCATTGTCGCCCAAATAGGTGGGCAATAGGAAGAGGGTGCCGAACATGGTACAAAAAAAAAAGAGCCCCAAATGTGGGGCTCTTCTTTTCGAAAACAAAAAATTACTTCTTGCCTTTTTTGTTCACCATCTCAGCCAATTCAGCACCGGCCTTGAACTTAACCACTTTCTTAGCAGCAATCTTGATGGTCTTGCCGGTTTGTGGGTTACGTCCTTCGCGTGCGCTGCGCTCAGAGATTGAGAAAGAGCCGAAGCCTACCAATGCAATGCGGTCGCCTTTCTTCAAAGCACCGGATACAGTTCCGATGAATGCATCCAAAGCGTTCTTTGCATCAGCCTTCGTCAATTGAGCGTGGTCTGCGATTGAGTCAATCAGTTCTTGTTTGTTCATGTTGTTTGTTTTTAATGGTTGATTGTGAATTTGGTTTTGCGTGAACAAAAGTATCTGCCTCTTTTACTTATCCAAATTTTTTGTTGCCGAAAATGGCGTAGATGTTGAAAAAAACGTGCGATTTGTTGAAAACCACCCCTCGAAACCCTTTCTGAATGGGCATTGAGGAGGGTGCCGGATGCGGAAGTGGGCTGTTTTGTTGATCTTTTAAGACGATGGATGGTGGTTTACCAAGCTGGCTTTGCCGGAAAATCGATAGCCACGCAAAAACTCTGCGGTGCTCAAACGCTTCTTTCCTTGTACTTGCAGGTTCAGAATTTCAAGCGGAACCGTTGCGGTGCCTACCAACAGCTTCTGTCCTTGCACAGCGCAGTTTCCGGGTTCCATACGGTGGGCATCGGCAGCGGGTTGTGCTTCGTATATCTTCCATTGCGTGAGTTGGCCTTTGCCCTCGTCGAACCAAGAGAAGGCTCCGGGATAGGGCGACAGGGCACGAATGGTTCGGTCTACCTGCTCGGCGGGCGCATTCCATTCGATTTGCAGGTGTTCGCGGAAGATTTTCGGAGCACCTTTATAGATGCCGTTTTCGGGTTGGTGCATCGGTGTTAAGACTCCGGCACACCACCCGTCTAATGTCTCCACCACCAAATCAGCGCCGGCTTCCATGAGTTTGTCGTGCAAGGTTCCGGCGTTCTCCCGAGCATCGATCGACACTTTGCGCTGAAGCAAAATGCTGCCTGCATCGATCTCCTGATTCAACAAAAAGGTGGTTACCCCGGTCTCGGTTTCCCCTTGCCAGATGGCATGGTTGATGGGGGCAGCACCCCGGTAATGAGGCAACAAAGAGGCATGCAGGTTAAAGGTTCCCAAGCGTGGAGCAGCCCACATGGCCTCAGGCAACATGCGGAAGGCAACCACCACCGCACCGTCCAGCTGCAGATTACGCCACGTTTCGAGCCACTCTGCAGATTTCAATCGTTCGGGTTGATGAACGGGCAAGCCCAAGGAAAGAGCTGCTTTTTTTACATCCGATTGCTGCAGCTGTTGCCCCCTGCCGGCAGGCTTGTCGGGAGCAGTTACCACCGCCACCACCTTGAAACCCTCATCAACCATTCGCAATAATATATGAGCAGCAAACTGCGGCGTGCCCAAAAATGCTAAGCGTAATTCGGATCGTTTCATAATGCAGAGGTTGTGGATGTTGTGGCCATAAACTGAATCTCCACCAGACGCTTGTAGCGTCCGTTTAGTTTCATAAGCTCTTCGTGATTTCCGCTTTCCACTACCTGCCCGTTTTCCAGCACCAGAATGCGGGTAGCGTGGCGAATGGTTGACAAGCGGTGGGCAATGATGAGAGACGACTGCCGGTGCATCAGAGCCGCGGTAGCCTGCTGGATGAGCACTTCGGTAGCCGGATCAATAGCAGCCGTGGCTTCGTCGAGAATGAGGAGGGTGGGTTGCGTTACCGCGGCTCTCAAAAAGGCGATGAGCTGGCGCTGACCGGCTGAAAGCATACCGCCTCGCTCGCGTACATCAAAATCCCATCGACCCGGAAGACGGTCAATGAAGTCCATAGCCCCTATGGCTTTCGCCGCCTCCTCTGCCCGAGCAACGGAGATGGACGGGTCGCCCATGGAAACGTTTTCAAACACCGTTCCCGAAAAAAGGAAGACGTCTTGCATGACCATGGCCATGCGCCTGCGCAAATCGCGAAGAGGAAATTCTGCATGCGGTATGCCGTCGAGCAAGATATCTCCTTTCTGAATTTCATACATTCGAGTTAATGCCTGCACCACGGATGTTTTGCCCGCGCCGGTGGTGCCCACAAGAGCCAACGACTCTCCCGGCTTCAACTGAAACGTGATGCCGCGCAACACCCATTGCAGATCGCCTTCATCGGTGCTGAGCTGTCCTTTGTAACTGAGATGTACGTTGCAAAACTCCACCCCCCCTTTGAATTTTTCAATGGAGATTTTCCCATTGTCGGGCAAGACTTCAACGGTATCGAGCAGTTGAAAAACCCGTTGTGCGCACACCATCCCCATTTGAAGGGTGTTGAATCGGTCTGCCAGCTGACGAATGGGACGGAAAAGTAAGTTCAGGTATAACGTAAACGATACCACCATACCCGGCGATGCAGAGCCTTCGGCAACCTGCATTGAGCCCCACCAGATGAGCAATCCCAAGCTGGCTGCACTCAGTATTTCTACTACCGGAAAGAAAATGGAATAGGCCCAATTGGATCTTATGTTGGCGATGCGGTGGCGGTTGTTGAGCTTATCAAATTGTTGAGCCTGTTTTTCCTCGGCGTTGAATGCCTGTATGATGGTCATGCCGCTGAGCCTCTCTTGCACGAACGAATTAAGCGCGGCTACTGAGTTTCGAACTTGAGTGAACGAGCTCCGTATGGCGTTCTTGAAGATGTAGGTTGCCAGCAGTAAAATTGGAAGGGTGGAGATGGCGAGCAGAGTGAGCCGCACATCGAGCCAGAACATCCACGCCACAATTACCGATATTTTCAAAAGATCGCCCATGATTTCCAGAAAACCCTGGGAGAAAACGTCGGCAATGTTTTCGATGTCGCTGATGGTTCGGGTTACGAGGTTACCCACAGGCTGGTGGTCGAAGAAGGAGATGCGGGTTTGGCTGAGGCGATCGAAGAGCTGAGTCCGTAAGTCGCGAATTACGCCTTGCCCCACCCAAGTGGTTAGCCAACTGGCGAAATAAGAGAGGGCCGCCTCCACCATGAGGGCGGCCACCATGGCAAAGGAGAGCCAAAGCAACAAGGTGGTATTGGGTATGCGTATGGCCTTGTCGATGGTGAGCTGCACCAAGTAAGGACGTAAAGGGGAAAGGAATCCCAAGGCCACTGTGATCAGCAGATTGAGCAGAAAACGCTTACGGTATGGCGTTGTATAGGTGAGGATGCGCCGGTAAAGGCGGCCATCAAAAGCCGTTCCGCTGGGTTTAGGTTGCGCCACAGCCCGCAAAAGTAGGTATTTGACAGGGCTCAAAAGGGGATTTTTTCGGCTACCTTTGGCCTGCACAATTGTTTATGACCCAACCTTCTTTCCGAAGAAACTCCCTCATCTTCCTTCTGCTCTCGGCTCTGGTGCTGGTGCTGTTGAATGTGGTGGGGCGGTTTTGGTTCTTGCGTTTCGATCTCACCGCCGAGAAGCGCTACACCCTTTCCGAAACTACCCGAAACCAATTGAAGCAGCTCGATGACGTGGTCTTCTTTAAGGTTTACCTCGAGGGAGAATTTCCCGCTGGCTACCAGCGCTTACACGATGAAACGCGCGAGCTCCTGGATGAGTTTCGGGCCTATGGGGGCGACAACATACAGTACGAGTTTGTGAACCCCTCGGACAACCCCAACGAGCAGCAGCGCTACGAACTTTACAAACAGCTAACCAAGAAGGGTTTGCAGCCCACCACCCTCTCAGAAACAGCCAAGGACGAAGTTTCCAAAAAGCTGATTTTTCCCGGCGCCCTTGTATCCTACAAAGGACGTGAGGTTCCTCTTTCTCTGCTTCAGGTTCAGATGGGCAGCGACCAGGATATGGTCATCAACAACAGTGTAGAGGGCCTGGAGTTTGAGTTTACCCGCGCCATAGACCGCCTTAAAGGCGAAACCAAACCCCGCATTGCATTTGTTAGCGGCCATGGCGAGCTGGAAGAGATTTGGGTGCGCGATGCAGTGCGTGCACTCGGCGAATATTATGAAGTGGAGCGGAGAAGGATGAACGGCATGTTTAAATCCCTCGACGGATATAAAGCCGTGGTTATAGCAAAACCCGATTCCCTTTTCAGCGACAAGGACAAATTTGCCCTGGATCAATACATTATGAAAGGGGGAAAGGTTTTATGGCTGTTGGATGGAGCCTTAGCGGATATGGACAGCCTCAAGAACAAGCCCGTTACATACGGTGTGGCCAATGAGGTGAACCTATCCGATATGCTTTTCCGTTATGGTGTTCGGGTTAACCCCGACCTGGTGATGGATTTACAGGCAGCTCCCATTCCTATGATTACCGGTATGATTGGCAATCAACCTCAGCGTGCCCTATTGCCTTGGTATTATACTCCTCTGGTGGTGCCTACCTCCAAGCATCCGGTTGTGCGCAACCTCAGCGGCATTCGTTTGGAATTTGCCAGTTCCTTGGATACGGTTGAAGTGGCAGGTGTGCACAAAGAAGTCTTGTTGAGCACCTCTACCCATGCCCGCAAAGTGGCGGTACCGGCCAAGATATCCTTGGAGCTTATTCGGCGCAAGCCCGATCCGCGGATGTTTGTTCAGGGCCCCATACCATTAGCCGTGTTGTTGGAGGGTACCTTCACCTCGGTGTTTAAAAATCGCCTGCCTTCCTCCATCGTAAACGATTCGGCCATTGCCTATCGGTCTGAGGGTAAAAGCAGCATGGTGGTGCTGGGTGACGGCGATCTTATAAAAAATCAAATCAGCATGGCGCGTCAAGAAGCCTATCCCCTGGGTTTCGACCGCTTCTCTGGGCAAACCTATGCCAACAAAACCTTCCTTTTGAATTGCATGAACTATCTTGTGGATGGCGGAGGGCTCATCTCCTTGCGTTCACGCGAGGTTCGTTTGCGCTTGCTCGACAAAACCATGGTGGATGCCAACCGAACCTATTATCAATGGATCAACACCGCCTTGCCCATAGGCATGGTTTGCCTTTTGGGATTGCTGGCATATACCCTTCGCAAGCGTAGGTATTCTCGCGCATAACCGCATGACAGGCAAATTTTCTGTATACCGTTCATCTGCCGGCAGTGGAAAAACCTTTACACTGGTTAAGGAATATCTTGTTTTATGCCTTTCGGATGATGATCCCAAAGCCTTTCGAAAGATTCTTGCGATTACCTTTACCAATAAAGCTGCTGCCGAGATGCGGGAGCGCATGGTGCGGGCCTTGGAGCTTTTGATAAAGCCTTCTTGGGAAAAAGACATCCACGTACTGGGTCATGCTTTGATGGAACGGTGCTCCCTTTCCAAAGCGCACGTGCAATCGCGCAGCAGAGCCATCCTACTGGCCATGCTGCACAACTACGGAGACATACAGGTGAGCACCATCGATGGCTTTGTGCACCGCATCATTCGCGCCTTTTCTTTTGAATTTTCGCTCCGTCACGGCTTTGAGGTAGAGCTGGATGTAGACTCCGTGTACCGCGAGGCTGTGGAGCGCTTGTTGGCCAAAGCCGGCTCAGATCCGGCACTAACCGAACTCCTGTGCGATTGGATTTTTCAACGTGCCGACCAAGAGAAGAACATCGATGTAGCCGATGACCTCTTTTATGTTGTGAAACTTTGGGCTCAGGAAAGGCATAGGGGTTTCCTAGACCGCTGGGCAGAGGCTCCGGAAGGCACCTTTGATCGCTTGCGCACCAAGGTTTTACAAACCGTAGAGCACAAGCAAAAAGACATCCGTTCTGCAGCCGAGGCCATTTTGATGTTGATCGATCAATATGGTGTCAATACAAGCAACACCGCTGGTGGCACAGACCTGAAGAAGTTCATTCAAGAGATTCTGGATGCATCCGATCCCCTTTCTGCGGCAAAGAGATTGAACTCGGTTAAGTGGTTGGCAGATTGGACCTCCGACTCTTCATGGGGCAAGAAGAAGGGACTGGAGGCTTCTGAGCAATCCGCCTTAGAAACCTTTTCTCAAAAGTCCCTCAGCCACTTTAAGTTCCTACGAGATGCTTATTTCAATGAGACCTCCGAGTTTCTTCATGCCCTGCATTTTCTGCCCTCGCTCTATGCCTTAGGCATAGCGTTAAACGTAGATCAAACCATTCGGGAAATATGCCGGGAGCGAAATGTAATGCTCATCTCCGAGTTCAACCAGCGGATTGCCTCTGTTGTGCGCGGCGAACCCATGCCTTTTGTTTATGAGCGATTGGGTTCTCGTGTTTCGCATTTGATGATCGATGAGTTTCAAGACACCTCGGTGGTGCAATGGTCCAATTTTATTCCCCTGGTGCAGGATGTGCTATCCAACGGAAACCAGGTTTTACTGGTGGGCGATGGAAAGCAAAGCATTTACCGCTTTCGGGATGGAGATTGGCGCCAATTCATACAATTGCCCAAGCTCCTCAACGCATCCAATTCGCGCATCAATGCCGAGCGCGAGCGTCTGTTGCATGCTCATTTCAGACTCGAAACCCTAAAAACCAATTACAGGAGTTTGCGCAGCGTGGTTCAGTTTAACAATGCCTTGTTTCATGCGTTTTCCAAATCGGTGGGTTTGACCATTCCCGAAGTGGCGGACCTCTATGCCGATGTCAAACAGAGCGGGCACAAAACGGAAGAAGGTTTTGTGGCGGTATACAAAACAAATGATGTGGGTAAAAAAGAGGAGGTATACCACCAGATTGTTTCTCTTCTGAAATCGGGTATCGAGATGTGCCTCAGCAATGGATATAGCTTTGGAGATATAGCTATATTGGTTCGAAAAAACAATGAGGAGCGCTTCCTAGCGGAGCAGATGGCCGAGTTAGGTTATCCCATAATGGCGCAAGGTGGGCTCACATTGGGGGCCTCCATTCAGGTTCGCTTGTTGGCCGATGCTTTGTGTTTCTTACACAATCCGTTGATATTGGATTATCGTTATGCATTGTGGACTTCCTTTAAACCTTCTCAGGCCGCTCACATTCCACTGGAGTTGGCTATGCAGGCAACTCCCGAGGATTATTTGCTGTTGTTGGGACACGGAAGTCTGCACGAGGTATTCCAAACTCAGGGCTCCTGGGCTTTTTGCCGCGCTTTGATAAAGGCCTTGCCCAATTTCTTTCTCGGCGATGCCTATGAGCTTCGCTTTCTGGATGCGCTCTGGGATTGGGAACACTCCAAAGGTCCACTTGCTTCTGATTTCGGATCATGGTGGAGCAGCAGAGGAAGCAATCTGGCGGTGCAACCTCCGGAAGAGTCTCAGGGCATTCGCCTGATGACCATACACAAATCCAAAGGACTTCAGTTTCCCGTTGTTTTTGTTCCCTTCTTTTATGTTTCCTTACCCAAGTCGGGTGCGTTTGATTGGATGGAGGCGCCGCCTTCGTGGGAAATGCCTCCGGTGCTTTTTCAGCACAACCACGCGCTTGTGGTTCCCGAGCCGGTTCGCTTGGCAAATGAAGAGAAAAAAGCCCATCGCCTCGATGAGTTGAATGCCCTTTATGTTGCCGCAACCCGAGCTGAGTCGGCCTTGTTTCTCATCCACATTCCCATGAAAATGGTCACCGACGGCCAATCCGGGCTCTTCGCTTCTTTGGAAGAAGTGGTGGTTTCACCCGCCTGGAAGGTAGATGGCGATTGGACGGTTAGCGGTGAATTGTTGAAACCAATCAAACCTGAGGACGGTGAAAAAGAAAGGGTTGATTCTCAGCCCTCCCCGGTTCAACCGCTGCCAGAACTCGGTAGAGGTTTGGAGGGTGTGCTGCCCTCTAAAATTTTCTTTGAAGCAGACGAACAACAGATGGGAAAAGCCATGCACAGGGTATTCGAGTATGTGCACATGGGAATCGATCGAACCGATTTGGAACGTTTGCTGGGTGCCGTTGCTGGCCTATCGGACGAGGAAATTACCCAATGGTGCAATACCCTATTGAAGATGGTTCAGGATACCCGGTTGGAACCCTATTTCAGTTCTCAAGGCCGCGTGCGAAATGAGGCGTGGCTTTATGAAGAGGGCAGTGGTTTCTTTCGGGTAGATCGTTTGGTTGAGTGGAAGGGTGGGTTGCATTTACTGGATTACAAAACAGGTATGGAGGACCCAAAGCACATCGAGCAAATTGGTCGATACCGAACCATATTGGAGCACGCTGGCCTCACAGTTGTGAACACCAACTTAGTTTATATATACGCTGAACAGTATAATGTTGTAGCTGTATGAGGAGGTTCATAACGGAAAATCTCGGATTTATTCTCATCCTGCTCATTTGGCTTTTCGGAACCTACTTTTTGGCCGTAGGCATGCTGCCTGCAATTTTGCTGTCGTTGATTTTTTTCCAGATCAGAGGCATGCACAAGCAGATTTTCTTCGGCTTGATCTTCATCATTTTCATGTCGGATTCACGCAACATGAATCTCTTTTCTGCTTCTTCTATTAAGGAGGTTTATGTTGTGTTTATGGGGATTTTCATGTTGTTTTCTCAAAAAAACTTCAAGCCCTTTCAACAGATTTATCGGCCTTTTTTGCCGTTTCTTTTGTACGCCGTTGTAGTTGCATTTCGTAACCCCGACATTATACTGTCGCTCCAAAAGGTCTTTTCATACGGTTTAATGTATTTGGTTGTGCCGGGTTATGTATCAAGAGGTTTCAGGGAGGAAGGAGAGCGCTACATTGGTGATTTTTTGAATTATCTGGGTTTCTTGCTTTTGCTTGGATTCCTTTTTCTTCCCATCCTGGGCCAAAATGCCTACATCGGAGGGCGTTATGCAGGCCCCTTGGGTAATCCTAACGGATTGGGTTTGTATTGCAGTGTGTTTTTTATCCTGATTGTTATTTTTTCGCGCAATTTTCCCAATGTTTTGGGTAAGCAAGAAAAGTTTTTTCTCCTGTTGCTTACGTTGGTTTCCCTTGCCATGTCTGGCTCCCGAAATGCCACCGTTACCATTCTTCTTTTTGTTTTGCTGGGCAGGGTTTTTTCCGCTTCCAATTTGTTTGGTTTTGTAACCATTTTGGCTGTATTGGTATTCAACCCCCAGATAGGTGCGCTTTTGGAGTGGGTGGTGCGAATGGTAGGCTTGGATGAGTTTTATCGACTAAAGGGATTGGAAGAAGGATCTGGCCGATTGGTGGCGTGGTTGTTTGCATGGCAGAACATTCTCAACGAACCTGTTTTGGGCTCTGGGTTCAACTACACCAACTACATTTTCGACAAAAACTTCATTCAACTTTCCTTGAAGGGGCATCAGGGGAACGCACACAATACTTTTCTAACCTTCTGGCTGGATACCGGATTTATTGGTTTAGTTTTATTCCTGCGCGGCTTTTTTCTCTCTTTTTATTGGCATTCAAAAAACAGTAGACTCGTTTTGCCTGCCATGTTCTCTCTGCTTTTTTCGATGTTCTTTGAGTCTTGGTTCACCTCCGCGCTCAATCCGGTAACGTTTCAAGTAATTGCCCTATTCTCGGTAATGGACAGCCGTTTTAGCGAGCCCACCAGTGATTCAAGTGCGGTTTCTGGAGACGAGACGGATGTTGCGGTGCCCGTTGAAGAGGACAATTCAGACCTCCAATTGTCGGGATAAAACGGTATTTTTGCGCCCGTTTTAGCCTGCCATGATCTCTACAAGCAACATAACCCTACAGTACGGAAAGCGTGTTCTATTTGAAAACGTCAGCATCAAGTTCACGCCGGGAAATTGTTACGGCATCATTGGTGCGAACGGTGCGGGCAAATCAACTTTTTTGAAAATCCTCTCCGGCGAAATAGAAGCTCAAGCCGGACAGGTTGTGCTCACGCCGGGCGAACGCATTTCCGTGTTGCGCCAGAACCAAGATCAATTCAACGATTTGCCGGTGTTGCAAACGGTAATCATGGGCAACGAACGCCTTTTCAACATCATGCGCGAGAAGGATGCCTTGTATGCCAAGTCCGATTTTTCTGATGCAGACGGCATGCGGGCTTCAGAGCTTGAGGCGGAGTTTGCCGAGATGAGTGGCTGGAATGCAGAAACCGATGCTTCCGAGTTGCTCAGCAACTTGGGCATAAAAGAAGGGCAACACCAAAAAACCATGGTAGAGCTTACCGGCAGTGAAAAGGTTCGTGTGCTCCTCGCCCAAGCCCTTTTTGGGAATCCCGATATTCTCATTCTCGATGAACCTACCAACAATCTGGATGTAGAAACGGTCATGTGGCTGGAGAATTTCCTCGCCGAATTTCAAAATACCGTTATTGTAGTATCGCACGATCGTCACTTCCTCGATGCGGTTTGTACCCATATTGCCGATATCGATTTTAGTAAAATAACATTATACACGGGGAATTACTCTTTCTGGTATGAATCCAGTCAGCTCTTATTGAAACAAAAGCAAGATGCCAATAAGAAGGCCGATGATAAGAAGCGCGAGTTGGAGAGTTTCATTGCCCGTTTCAGCGCCAATGCATCTAAATCCAGGCAGGCCACCAGCCGCAAGAAGTTGTTGGAAAAAATCAATTTCGAGGAGATAAAGCCCTCTAACCGCAAGTATCCCTACATCTCGTTCAAGCCTACGCAAGAGTCGCGAGGTCAGGTGTTGGAGGTGAAGAGCCTGCGCAAACGCATAGACGGAGAGGAGTTGTTTAACGGCTTGAGCTTTACTTTGGATGCAGGAGATAAGGTTGCCTTTTTTGCTACCAACGGCCTGGCGATCACCGAGCTGTTTGAATTGCTCTCCGGAGATAAGCCCATTGATGGTGGAGAAATCAAGTGGGGTGGAACGGCCAGCGTGTCTTATTTCCCCAAAAGCCACGATCATTTTTTCAACGAAGATGCCAATTTGGTGGCGTGGTTATCCATGTATTCTCCGGTGAAAGAAGAGCCTTTTGTGCGCGGATTTCTGGGCCGCATGCTGTTTTCAGGCGAGGAGTCGCTGAAGAAGGCTAAGGTACTTTCCGGCGGTGAAAAGGTTCGATGCATGCTGGCTAAGATGATGCTGGAAGCGCGCAATACGCTCATTTTCGATCAGCCTACCAACCACTTGGATTTGGAATCCATTACCTCGCTAAACAATGGACTGATGGAGGCAAAAGCAAACGTGCTGTTCTGTTCCCACGATCACCAGTTTATACAGACCGTAGCCAACCGCATCATAGAAATTCTTCCGGGCGGTGTAATAGACAAACGCCTCACCTACGACGAATACTTACTTGATGAAAAAGTAAAAGCCCAGAGAGAAGCTTATATGGGCGAAGCGTTACCTGCTTAAGATCAACGCACTTGCTTAGATGCGGAACCCGCTTTCTGGCTTTGTTGCAACTCCTTAGCCAGATAGATTCCGGTAATGCTTTTTGGAAAAGAAACGATTTCCGAAGGTGATCCTTGGGCAACTATCGTTCCGCCTTGGTGGCCTCCTTCAGGCCCAAGGTCAATTACGTGATCTGCAACTTTTACAATATCTAAGTTGTGCTCAATAACCAATACGGTATTGCCGTTTTCTACAAGACGTTGCAGCACATCCAACAATATGCGAATGTCTTCGAAATGCAATCCTGTAGAAGGTTCGTCGAGTATGTAAAAGGTATTTCCCGTATCCTTTTTTGCTAATTCTGCTGCCAGTTTTATGCGTTGTGCCTCTCCCCCAGATAGGGTAGTGGACGGTTGTCCTAAGGTAACGTAGCCCAAGCCCACCTCTTTTAGTGTTCGTATTTTTTGGGTGATGGAAGGGATGTTGGAAAACAACTCCAATGCGTCTTCAATGGTCATGTTCAGCACATCGCTGATGCTTTTTCCGTGGTAGCGCACCTCAAGGGTTTCGCGGTTGTATCGCTTTCCATTGCAATCTTCGCAGAGGACATACACATCGGGTAGGAAGTTCATTTCTATTCCCCTGAGCCCGCCGCCCTGACAGGTTTCGCATCGGCCACCCTTCACATTAAAAGAGAAACGCCCCGGTTTGTAGCCTCGTATTTTTGCCTCCGGAAGCTCTGCATACAGGGCTCTGATGTCGGTGAAGACGTTGGTATAGGTGGCAGGGTTCGAACGCGGTGTGCGTCCAATTGGACTTTGATCGATTTCTATAACCTTGTCTAAATGCTTTAAACCTTCAACGGAATGATAGGACAGGGGCTTTTTTACAGACCGATAGAAATGCTGGTTCAAAATGGGATATAGCGTCTCCGTTATCAACGATGACTTTCCGCTGCCCGAAACCCCCGTTATGCAGATGAAGGTGCCCAAGGGAAACGACACCGAAACATGTTTTAGGTTGTGGCCGCTGGCACCGGTAATGATGAGTTGTTTGCCGTTGCCTTTTCTGGAAAAAGAGGGAAGGGGAATTTCTTTTTCATACCGCAGGTATTGGCAGGTGAGGCTGTTTTGGCGAAAAAAATGATCCGGTGCACCTTCTGCTACTACTCTACCTCCATGTATTCCGGCGCCCGGACCAATATCAATGATCCAGTCTGCAGCCTCCATCATCTCCCTATCGTGCTCCACCACCAAGAGGGAATTGCCCAGGTCCCTCAGCTTTTTTAATGCTTCAATAAGTCTGGCATTATCTCTCTGATGAAGGCCGATAGACGGTTCATCCAAAATGTACAAGACGCCGGTAAGTTGAGATCCAATTTGCGTGGCCAATCGTATGCGCTGCGCCTCTCCACCGCTGAGGGTTTGCACACCTCGATCGAGGGTGAGGTAATCCAATCCCACATGCAACAAGAAGCCTACTCGAGCGCGAATCTCCTTTAAGATCTCTTCCGCTATGATGGCTTGCTGGCCTTGCAAGCGGCTGTCTAAACCTTCCAGCCATTCCTTCAATTCAGCCAAAGGCAGGGCGGATAATTGTGCAATGTTTTTATCGGACATGAGGAAATACAGCGCCTCTTTTTTCAAGCGTGTGCCCTCACATTTCGGGCATGCCACCTGGTTCATGAACCCCTCCACGAGGCGGTCGAGTGTGCGGCTGCTCAATTCTTCCCGTTGCCGAATCAGAAAGTTGATAATGCCTTCAAAGGTGCTGTTTCGAACGTGTTGGTTGTTTTTATCGGTATGCATTTTATATACTTCTTCAGAACCGTATAAAACAACACCAATTGCCTCTTCACTGAATTCCCCGAGTGGGGTGTTCAAATCGAACCCCAGATGCTTTCCAATGGATTCCAACTGAAAGAAGATCCACGTTGGCTTGTATTCTCCCAATGGAGAAATGCCCCCTTTTCGGATGGTGAGCTCGGGATTGGGAATGATCTTGGCCAGGTCAACCTCCGAAACGGTGCCCAATCCATTACACCGGCTGCACGATCCAACCGGCGAGTTAAAAGAGAAGAGGTTTGGGGCAGGATCTGCATAGGAAATGCCGCTGGTGGGGCACATAAGGTGACGGCTGAAATGCCGTATCTCTTCAGCATCCACATCGAGGATCATCACCGAGCCTTTGCCCATTTTCATGCCCGCTTTTAACGACTCTTGCAGACGTGCGCGCGCATCTGCTTGCACCGGTAAACGATCAATAACAACTTCTATGTTGTGGGTCTTGTACCGATCTACTTGCATCTTTACCCTCAGTTCGGTAATGGTTCCGTTGATGCGCGCCTTTATATAACCTTGTTTAATAATTTGGTCGAACAACTCTCGGTAATGGCCTTTCCTCGATTTCACCACAGGAGCCAGCAACACGATCTTGCGCCCTTCGTATTCGCTCAGGATCAAATTCAAAATTTGCTCATCGGAATAGCGGACCATAGGCTCTCCGGTAACATAGGAAACCGCCTGTCCGGCGCGGGCATAAAGCAAGCGCAGGAAATCGTACACCTCTGTTATGGTACCCACCGTGGACCTTGGGTTGCGGCTGGTGGTTTTCTGCTCTATGGAAATTACAGGAGACAGGCCGGTAATCTGGTCTACATCCGGTCTTTCCAGGTTGCCTAAAAACTGACGTGCATAAGCAGAGAAGCTCTCCACATAACGTCGTTGGCCCTCTGCGTAAATGGTATCAAAGGCAAGGGATGATTTGCCGCTTCCACTCAAACCCGTAAGCACCACCAGACGATTGCGGGGTATGCTCACCTCTATGTTCTTTAGGTTATGAACCCGTGCGCCCGAAACCAGCAGTTGCTGCTCGGGATCCAAAGCATCACCCTGGCTTTTGGGCAGCGTTTTCCGCTTCGCCTCGGAGGCTGTCGCCTTGGGTGTCGTGGCTGGGATCGGCTTCTGGTTCTGGGTTTTCTTTAACGGCATCCGCTGCGAAATTTTCAAATAAGAGGCCAAAGTTACCGATCCAGAAGGAGTAATCGGTGGCATGGCGATTGGGTATGGCTAAATACCGTGGTTTTTGTTTGGTTGCGTTCAAAGGGTCGGCCAACCACCATGGGTTAAAGAGCCGAATTACCTGTTCATCGGCATGCAGGTGCCGGGCCAGATGCGAGATCGAATGCACCACCGTATCTATTCTCACCCTTTGGCTGCCACCAAATGCCAGACTTGGAAAGGTCGTCTTGTCTACCCCGTATTTCTCCGGATGCTCCATGATGGCTTTAATGGCAAGCGTTCTGTATAGGTATTCACCGGCCTGGTGGCCCAGATCCATTTCATAATAGGATCGATCGGGGTGAGCTGCCACTTTTCGCAGCAAGCCGTTGATTCCGGTATTGAAGCTGGCCGCCACCAATGTCCAACTGTGCAACGTGTCGTAGGCCTCTTTAAAATACCGCACAGCCGCATGGGTGGCCAATTCAGGATTGCGCCTTTCGTCTACCGATGCACCAATCTCCAAACCATATTTCTGTGCCGTTATGGGCATAAACTGCCAGAAACCCACGGCACCCGATTTGGAACGGGCATTTACGAGGCCGCTCTCCACAATGGCCAGATACTTAAAGTCGTTGGGTATGCCCGCCTTTTCCAAAATGGGTTCGAGAATGGGAAACCAAATCTGCGATCGCCGCCAAAAGAGCGGAATCTGTTGGGTCCAAAAGGGATCGTCGAGCAGTTCCGATTTCAGACGCTGTTGCACCAACTTTGAATGTACGGGAACCGGTTCGCCTGCAAAGGAAAAATCGAGAGGAAGAAACAGAGGCAAGGCTTGCTCCTTGTTTTTATCAACCGCACGTTTTGCCCGGTGGGTGATTACTGCGCCCAAGCCTAAAAAAAACAGCACCAAAAGCAGCACATAAAACTTACGTGCCCGCTCAAAGCGCGGCATCATGAGCGCTTCTTGGGTTTGCTGGTGCGGGAAATGTAGTAGAGTACCCCAAACACTCCAATGGGATATAAGGCAAAAGCAAAGAAGCTGCCCCAGTCCCAACTGTAAGATTGAATGATGCGGTAGGCAAAGAAGAGCCCTGCAAGGTTAATACCTGCAAAAACCAATACGACCTGGCGATCGCTCAACCCAAGGTAGCTGAGGTGGTGAGTGGTGTGGTCGCGGCCTCCAACAAAAGGCGACTTCCCTTTCATCAGGCGATTTATGGTAACGGTGGTGGTATCAACGATTGGTATTAGAAACAGGATTACAGAAAATACCAATTGTTTGGACTGCATTTGAACGATCTGGTCAAAAGGCGTGTTCCAAAAACACATGATGCCAACCGCGGCCAAAAAGATGCCCAAGAATTGCGAGCCGGTGTCGCCCATGTACATTTTTGAGGGATGCCAGTTGTAAAACAAGAAGCCCACCAGGGCACCCATGCAACCCAGAAGGATGAAGTATAGGATGAGATCCTGTCCACGCGTTTGATATAAAACCATGATTGCACCCGCCATAATGGACATAGAGACGGTTGCGGTTACAGCATCCATGTTATCCAACATGTTCACGGAGTTCATGATTCCAATCACCCAAAAGAGGGTGAGGAGATGGTTAAGGGTTTCGTTGGGACTGATGTTGATGGTGGTGCCGGACGCAATGAGGATGAGGCCGCAGGTTACCTGGCCCAAGAATTTCAGCAGGGGGCGTGTGTTGTAGGCATCGTCGGCCAAACCAATGATGAAGCCTAGGGAAGAAGAAAGTATTAGCCCCAGCATTTGCTTGTTCTCCAATAGGTTGGGCTGGTCTGAAATAACCGAAAACAGTGCCAGTGAGAACAAAAAGACGATGTAAAACGCTATGCCTCCCAAGGCAGGTTTACTGGTGCTGGCCCAGCGAATTTGAACCTCACCTTCCTCACGTATTCCAAGGGTATGAGAGAATTTCAACATGAGGCCATTCACCAAGTAGGAGAATACCACCGAAACAAAAAAAAGCGCTGCACCTATGAGTTCATGCTGGGTCACAGCACAAATTAAGCAAAAAGGAAGGGACTTTCCAAGTTTTTAAGACGCAGCCCTTCGGTGTCTTTTTGGGAAATAATGGGGTCTGAAACGCCCCAGTTTATGCCCAAGTCAGCATCGTTCCAAAGCAGGCAACCCTCAGCAGGTTTGTTGTAGAAGCCGGAACATTTGTAGTGGAAAAGGGTGTTGTCTGAGAGGGTAGCAAAGCCATGGGCAAATCCTGGCGCCACATACAATTGCCGATGATTTTCTTCTGAGAGTTCTACGCTTGCATGGTGTCCGTAAGTAGGAGAGCCTACCCGAATGTCTACGACCACATCCAAAACCTTACCTCTGAGCACCGACACCAATTTTCCCTGGGCATGTGGAGGTGCCTGAAAATGTAAACCCCTAACCACACCTCGGTGAGAAAGCGAAAGGTTGTCTTGAACAAAGGTGGTGTTGCCCAGGAAACTATGATAGCTGTTGGCGTTGTAGGTTTCCATAAAAAAGCCCCTGGAGTCGCCGAAAACCGTGGCCTCCAGTAAAAATAAACCGGGCATCAATTCCTCCAATAGCTTCATGCGTCTTTACCAAACCAACGCTTAAAGAGGCCCTCCTCGCGCTTCTGAGGGAGATCCTCGTAATATCCATAACCGTATCCATACCCATAACCATATCCGTAGCCATAACCATAGCCGTAACCCGGATTGAGTTGGTCCACATCATTCAGAATCACCGACATGTTCTTGATGTTGAATTCACGAACCATGTTGTTGATTTTCTCAAAGAAGTAACGCTTGGAGTAGTTGGATCGGAACACAAATATCGGATAGTCTGCTCGAAGCATGTTGGTTATACCATCCGATACGATACCAATGGGTGGGTTATCCAAAATGATGATGTCGTAACGGGCTTTTAAATAGTCAATTAGTCCTTCCATTTTATGCGACATGGTGAGCTCGGCAGGATTGGGTGGAATGGGGCCGGCTGCAATAAAGTCGAGGTTGGCGAGGGCAGATGGGGTAATGCATTCATCTATGGTGTTCTTGCCAATCAGAATGGTACTAACGCCGCGGAGGTTGGGCGAATTGAAACCCAAATGGATTTTGGGTTTTCGCATGTCCATGTCCAAAATGATAACCTTTTTGTCGGCAAATGCAATGATGCCGGCAAGGTTAATGGCAATGAATGTTTTTCCCTCTCCAGAAACGGTTGAGGATATGGAAATAACCCTTGGTTCCGTTTCACTGGCAATGAACTGAAGGTTGGATCGAATGGAGCGAAACGCCTCTGCAATGCTGGATTTGGGATTCTGGTCGATCAAAAGTTGAGAGATCGGTACTGCTTTCTTGTATCGGGGAACAAGGCCTAGAATACTCAAATCGGTATATCGCTTGATTTCGGCCGTTGAAGTGATGTTGTTGAACATCAGATACTGAAAAAATATCAGCACAAAGGAGGCGATGAAACCAATGGCCACAGCAACTCCAATGATGACGTTGCGGTTGGGGAATATCGGGGAGGCGGTGGGTTTGGCTCGCTGGAGGATTTCATTTAATGAAACAAATCCTGCCATAGAAATGGAATACTCGGCTTTTTTGGAAAGTAAAAGATTATAAAACTCCTCATTTACTTTGTACAACCTGGATAGCTTACTGAACTCCAACTCCTGTTCTGGCATCCCTTCAAAGGTGCGCATCACTTTATCCAGTTTTTCGTTGGCTTCGCGCTCCTCTTTACTGAGGGTGAACATCAGGTAGTTGACCTGATTGGAAAAAATCTTTCGCTTGTCCTCAAGATTCTTGTGAATGCTTCGGTAGGTTTGATTCACATCCGTGAGGTCAACGGTGAGTTTACTTTGCGTTGTTTGGTAATCTTCAACGGACTTAATAATTGGGGTTAACCCTCTCTCAAATCGGGTTCCGGATATCATCCAAAGAAGGTTATCCGTATCCAGGTTTTCACGGTTCTTTATTTCCTCTTTCAATTGCTCCAGCACCATGCGATCAAGTTGGATCTGACGCAGGGTGTTTTCCTGTCTCACCATCTGATCAAGATTCTGATTTTCTAATGCCGAAATGCTGGGGGTTTTTAACGTTTGCTTCAAGCCTTGTATTTGGCCTTCGTATTCTTTGAGATCTTCATACACCGAAGCAAGTTGACGGCTGATAAAAGAAAGGGTTTTGGTGGTGCTTTCTGCCTTTTTTTCAATGTCGTAGTCTTTGAAATTCTCCGCAATGGCGTTCACCACATCAGCGCATTTGTGCGGGTTGTTGCCTTGCAAAGAAATTTGAATGGTTCGGGCAAAGGAGTTGAGAACCACCACATCAAGGTTGCTGGAATACCCGTCGGCGAGGTTGTCTGGATCGTAACCAATAAAATAAAATCCCTTTTCTTTTACCTTGCTTCTCTGAACGTTCACATCAGAAAAAGACAATACGGATATCTTGGCCATGAAATCACCAAAATTGCCCCAAGTATCGGTTCGAAACTTCTTCCGAACAAGGTTGCCTGCAGATTTATACTCGAGCACAAATTGCTTTGGGTTCAGGAAGCGAATGAATATGGGAGTGCCGTATATGGTGTTGCTGTTGCCATAAAATTCAACCCTATACGGGTTGGCTTTGTATGTTTCGTAGGATTTAAAGGTTCCTTTTACATAATAACCTACTTCTAGGTTGAGCTTGCTCAGCACTCGGTTGAGAAACTCTTTTGAACGAATGAGCTCAACATCTCCGGCAAGTCCATCTTCGGTTTCCATTACGTTTTCAACCCGAAGGATGCGGTTCGCGCTGTTGCTGCTTACAATCTGAATGATGGAACTGGCATCGTAAATCTCCTTTTCATAGCGAACATAAAGGAATGCGGAAACAAGAGAAATGGTAAAGAACAATGCGTAATAGAGCACATTCTTTTGTGCAATGAAAAGTAAAAGCTTAAAATCAAATTGATCCTGTAGAACGGAAGTTCCGCTTTTGCTTTCCATAGAATTAACGAGTAGTACTCCGTATGATGGAAAAGCCGAGCAACAAGGTATTCAGGAGAGAGATGTAGGGGCCTATTTCCTGAGAAAGGTTGCGCGCAATCATCGGGCGAGCTTCAACGTAAATGATGTCGTTGGATTGCACAATCATGTTTCCGGCATTGAAGCCTTCCAGGGTAGATAAGTCCAGGAGAAAAACCTGCTGACTTTCTTTTGGTCCCCTAATGAGTTTCACGGAGTAGGCCTTGCCGGTGGTGGGAATGCCACCAGCCAAGGCAATTATTTCGGCCACACGAGTGGTGTTGTTGCTCAGTGGAACAACCCTGGCTGCGCCGTCAGCTCCGGGAAAAACCAAAACCCTGCGGTTAGAAACGCGGATGATGACGTAGGGTTTTTTGTAGTATTCCGAGTACTTCTCTTCAAGAAGAGATTCAGCTTCCCGCGCCGTTAATCCCTGAAGTTTAATTCGGCCCAACAGCGGCATTTTAATGGTGCCATCAAACTCCACCTGGTAGGTTTGATTGTTCCCTTGAGCAATTTGAGGAATGGCCGTAGGTGAAATGTCCACCAAGCGAAAACCATCGTTCGAATACAAAGAGAATTGAACCAGGTCGTTTACCTCTAAGCGGAATTCTTGCGGCAATTGGCTGCCTTTATCGGTATAAGCGAACTCTTTTGGAGTCTGGATCATTCGGTTGGAGTAAAGGGTTCTGCAACCAGAAATGGTAGCCGCTGCCCCAACCAGCACCAGCAAAAGTAATCGCTTAATCATGCCCTATTTTCTTGATTCGGCCAAAATTAACAAAAATGACATTAGGAAGTCGGCTTGAGGACCTAAGGTATGTGCTACTTTTTGGTGGTTTTTTCCATCAAGAGCTGGTGGTAAAGGCTACGGGTGTCTTCCACCAAACGGGTATAGTGGAACTGCTTTTCTACATATTGTTTGCCCTTTTCACCCATTTGTTTCCTTAAGGTAGGCGAATCTACTAAGGTTTTTAAGTGGCCCACCAAGGTTTTTAGGTCTCCCTTGTCCACCAGAAATCCTGTAACGTCCTCCAAAATCACGTGGTAAATGCCACCCACTTTTGTGCTCACCACCGGCAATCCGCCCGCTTGTGCCTCAATTAAACTAACCGGAGTGCCTTCGTTTAGGGAGGTAAGAACGGCAATGTCTATGCCCGCCACCACTTTATCTACCTCTGTGCTCCATGAGGTAAAGGTTACATCTCCCGGTTTGCTTTCGGTGGAAACAGATAGGCCCAAATCGCGACAACGATTTTCTAATGTGGAACGAAGGTCACCGTCTCCCACAACCAAAAGACGAAAGGCTGTATGGGTTTCCATTTTTAGTTTCGCTATGGCCTCAAGAAGAAACTCGTGGTTCTTGATGGGAACCAATCTGCCTATGATTCCAATGGTCACCTCATGAGGTTGCAAACCCCATTTAGCCCGGTAATGTGCACGTTTTGTTTCCTGATTTTCGGAAAACTTCTTCAGATCGAAGCCCAAGGGAATTACAACGGCTTTTCGCTCCGAGGCGATTCGGTACACGTTGCACAACTCGTTTTTTTGCCCATCGCTGATGGCGATTATTCGCGTGCTGATAAGCGCCAAGAAACGCTCTATCCATTTGTATACCGAGGTTTTGAACGAGCCAAAGTAGGAGTGAAAGACATGACCATGAAACGTATGCACGATGATTGGAACGCCTTCCATCCACGCTGCCAATCTGCCCAGTGTTCCGGCCTTAGAAGCATGTGTGTGCACAATGTCGGGCTTATGCTCCCTTATGAGGCTCCGCAGCTTTCGAAAGGCATGCCAGTCGTCTTGCCAACGTATTGCCCTACGCATCTCGGGAATTAACTCTGCTTGGATATCCAGCCCCTCTAAAATATGGAGAGAACTTTCTTCTTCCTCGTCCTTCTCCCCACCAATCAATACGGTTTCAAATTCCGGAGAGAGATATTTGGTTAGGTAGGCCACGTTGTAGGTTGGACCACCCAGGTTGAAACGGTTTATGATTCTTAAGATTTTGGGCATAATGCTTCAGGCGTTGTGGTGGAACATCCACCAATGTTGGAAACAAAGCAGGGCCCATATTTTAGCAGGAGAATCGTCGGGATCTGAAGAACGCAGGCGCCGGATTTCCATGGCCACCGAATCAGGGTCAAACAGGCCTTGTTCCTGAATCCGATTTCTGCTCAGCCAGTCGTCTACCAAATGCGCCAAATCGGATCGTAGCCATTTTACAAGAGGAACTTCAAAGCCTTTTTTTCCACGGTTCAGAATTTCTTCGGGCAGGAGATCCTGAAAGGTATCCAGCAATAACAGCTTACCCTTTTTAGCATTCAACTTTGTGCTGGAGGGCATGCGAAATGCCCAATCCACCACTCGGTAATCTAAAAACGGATTGCGCACCTCAAGCGAGTTTGCCATGCTCATGCGATCTACTTTAGGAAGCATATCGCCGGGCAACAACAGGCCAACATCGGTTTTCAATACGCGGTTCATGGGGTCTTTGCCTTGCTTCAGCTCCGCTAAGATGGATTGCTTTTGATGCATGTATTCGGGATGCATTCCCGACCATTTCAGCCGTTCTGCCACGCTTTTGTCGTTCATAAAGCCCGCCCAGGCCCAATAACGTTCATCTAATGGAAGTTGAGCGCCTGCTTGGTACTTGTGCATTTTTCTGAGCAGGTTGCCAAGAGCAGAACCTCTTGATTTGGGGAGGAAACGTGCAAAGCCACCGGCCAAAAGAGCGGCTCGATCGCTCCAAGCAGGTTCCATAGAGCGCAGCAGAGCTCGGTGCTTGCGGTAACCACCAAATACCTCATCGGCACCATCACCGGATAAGGCAACCGTTACGTGCTGCTTGGTGAGCTTGCTCAAAATGAACATGTTCAAGGCAGACGAGTCTGCAAAGGGCTCGTCTAAGTACTCCCAAACCCCATAAACATGGTCGAATAAATCCTGATTGGAGAGTCGAAAGACGGTGTGATGCGTGCCGTTTTTTTTCGCCACCAGCTCTGCAAACCGCGTTTCATCGTAGAAGGGCTCATCCCGAAATCCAACGGAAAAGGTGTTGAGCTGTCGGGTGTGTCGGGCGGCAAGGGCAGTCACAATGCTGCTGTCTATTCCACCACTCAAAAAGCAACCCAAGGGTACATCCGAAATCATTCGAAGTTGCACGGCATCGTCGAGAAGGTTGCGGAGTTCCTGGTGCAGCTGTTTGGGAGAAGAAACGACACCGGTTTCAGAGGGAAGGCTATAGTACGATGTTTCTTCGTATTGTTCGGCAGAGAGCGTGATAAAATGCCCGGGCTTTAATTTTCGCACGGATTGGTATATCGACCGGGGTTCGGGTATGTAGTGCAGGTGAAAGTACAACCCGAGTGCTGCCTGGTCTATTTCTTTGGCGCAGCCCAATGCACGAAGAACTTTTAGCTCGGAGCCAAAAAGCAATTGCTGATTGTGCCACTCATAATACAATGGTTTTACTCCGAAGCGATCGCGCGCCAACAGAAGTTTGTGTTCCTGCGCATCATAAAAGGCAAGCGCAAAAAAGCCATTGATGAGGGATAGAGCAGAGGGGCCCTGCTCGATCAACAAGTGAAGAAGCACCTCCGTGTCGGATTGAGAGCAAAAGGATACTCCGGATTTTTCCAGTCTGTTTTTGTGGGGCTGGAAATTGAAGAACTCCCCGTTGAAGACCAGAGCATATCTGCCGGATGGATCCACAAAAGGTTGATTGCCGGCATCCGAAGTGTCTAAAATAGACAACCTCCGATGACCCAAGGCAACGTGCTCCGATTGCCAAATTCCTTCGGCATCCGGCCCCCGCATAGACATTCGACCCAAGGCCTTCTGCAAAAGGTGAACATCGGGCTCTTTGCCGCTGAAGTTTAAAGTTCCTGCTATTCCACACATGGCTTCAAGGGCGAAAGGTATAACGAAGAAACAAATATGAAAACCGCCTGCATGCTCAATTTGCGCTAAATGGGAATCTTATCTGATGTTTTCTTAAACGGCATAAGGAAAAGCGGCTGTTCTCAAATCAAAAACAGACATGGAGCGCAAACGCGTTGGAGCAAAGGAGAAATCTCTAAGGAGTCAATAAACAGCCCTATTGCCCGGTTCATTTTCCCGGGTGACTGCCCGATGTACTTCTTTTTTTGGACACGTGTACGGCTCATAGCCTCATCGTTCATCGAAGTCAGACGGTGCATAATTTTGATGTTCTTTTTTGAGATGCACATTTCTTGAAGGTGCGCTGAGGGTGAAGTCCAATTTGAAAACTGGAGCTTAGCCCTAATCTTAGAACTCGTGCAGACATGGGGTTGGCGCGTTACCATGCGTATGCTCAAGCGTAAACCGTTTGGGGCTATGCACGCAACAGGATAGCCATCTGAGGTTCGCTCCTGCCGCTGTGGCACACAACTATGCCATCAGAGGCATGGTGCGAAACACAGAAGTACTCAGAGGAAATGGTCGCAAACGATTGGGTTGGGTTTATAACCGAAACTGCCTTACTGTCTGATTTTCCGAATGTTGGAAACACAAGGGTTTTGGGTTGGTGAAAAGACGGCATGAAAAGGGTACGGGAAAATAAGTTCAGCAAGGCTGGGCACTGTGGTAAACATTCGAAATTTTATGGATGATGTGTTTGGGCGAATAGGAGGCTTCGGCTCCGGCTGAGATGGCTCCGCGATCCAGAGCGGGTTCAGACGCAATGCGTTCCAAAAGGCTACAAAAATCGGGTGCGTTCGGTTCGGTCAACCACCCATTTTGTCCTTGACGAATCATTTCCGGTAAACCGCCCAATTGAAACGCCAGCACCGGGGTGCCGCATCGGTGGGCTTCGCTTACAACGTTTGGTAAATTATCGGCAAAAGAGGGGAAGAGCACCACATCGCAGGCAGAATAAACCATGGCCATCAACCGCTCATCGCGTATGCTGCCTAAGCTGAGATAGGGTGCGTTTCCATCGCTCTTTCCCAAACCAACCAGGCGTATGGTTGGATGGTTGGCGAAGTGTTTTGCCGCCTCTTGAATGATGGCGCCCCCTTTGCGTGGGTTTGACAGATCGAGGGACACAAACAAGGCCAGGAATTGGTTTTGAGGTAGGCCCAACACCGATCGGCACTCGGCTCGATTCATAGGCCGAAACACTTCGTCGCCAAGTGGGTTGGGCACGGTGTGGTGCGGGTATTTCCCAAACAGGCTGCTGCGCTCAGATGCCTGCCTAATCCAATTGGATGGGGTGATGATGTGAAGGTTTTTAATTGCACTCAGACTCGCTTTTTTGATGGCCAAAAAAGGAGCGGCGTCTGCCGGATTGGCCAGCTGTGGGCAATGAGCGCAATCGTTTTCAAACCCATGGCAATCGAGGGCGTAGTGGCAGCCGCCTGTAAACGGCGCTTGGTCGTGGAGGGTCCACACCACACGCTTGCCGCGCAGGGCATGGAAGAAGCTCGGATGGTGAACCAATCCCGAAACCCAATGAAGGTGAACCACATCCGCCTGCTGAAACAAAGCGGAGTTCTCGGGCCGGTGGGCAGAAAAAGGGGTGCTGAAGAGCTCGTAACCCGGAGGTTTGTTCCTAAGGTGCTGCAGACGCTGGTGCGGAGCCCTAAGGGGCAAGCCAAGTGCTTGACCCGCTTCAAAGAACCTGCCGGTGTAGCGTGCAATACCGGTTGGAGGTGCATAAAAGGGTTGTCCGTTTGGGGTGCGGTTTGGGTTTAGATGCAACAACCCCGCTGTTATACCCGATGCCTGCTGGGCCTCGCACAAACGCCTCGCGGCAATGCCGGCTCCTCCGGTATCAAAGGTGCAAAGGTGCAGAACGTTCATGGCAAGGATTGGTTTCGCAGGAATGGGGCACCTTCATCAAACAGACGTTATCCGTTTTCGATCTTGAATGTGGGAGTGCACGCGCTAAAATGTTGTCGGAAATTGGCCTGCAATGCAGGGAGAGAAAAAAGATACGCAACGACATGCTGCTTTTGGGTACGCATCCAAATAACGTCAAATATACCCATGCTTCCAAACTCGGAATGCTTGGGTTATTTCCCAAACAACCCTTTGAGTTTGTTTTCTGCCTCTTTTTTGAGCTTTTCTTCAGCCGCTTTTTTCGCTTTCTCTGCTTCTGCTTTAGCCTTTGCCTCCGCTGTTTTACGGGCTTTGTCTGCTTCGGTTTTCAAACGCTCGGTTTCTTGTTTCGCTTTTGCCTCAAGCAAGGCTTTTTGCTGTTCCACCTCAGCTTTTGCCTTAGCTTCCAATGCGGCTTTCTCGCGCTCCAAGGCCTCTCGAGCCTGCTTCTCAACCTGATCTTTTAATCCTTTGGCGGCTTCCGCCAAACCCAACTCCAACTTGGGATTGCTCACGGTGCCTTTGATGTTGGCCGACAGGTTTACCCGGTCGCCCAGACGCACATTTCCGCCCATGGAATTGGCCTTGGCCGAGAGGCCCTGCACAAACGAGTTGCCCGCATTCCCCAACCGATCCATCGGAACGGCAGTGCGCAAACGGTAGTCGATGCGCTGATCAAAGTACTGGGTGCCTTCCAAGGTAACGGGCACGCCCGCAACGGGAAACGTAAAAGGAGAAACCAATATTTTTCCGTCGCTGAACGCAAAAGAAAGGTTTATGTTTTGCAAAGAAAGCCTCTTGTACTGCGGTGTTTGAAGGGCATCGGCCACCTGATTCAGCATGGGGAAGTTGCTGAGCACCACGTCATGGGTCTTTACGTTACCCGAGCCGGAAAGGGTGCTCAGGTTGGGCTGCATGGTGGGCAGCAATCGGCAAGAAAAGGCCATTTGAACGGAGGCAGAACCATCGACCTGCTTCAATATTGGGGTTAGTTTTTGAAGGGTGCCAAAGGTGTTGAATAAGGCGGGGATGCTGGCCCTGCCAAATTTCAGGCTCATAGAGGCAAAGGGCTTGGCAGGTTCTATGGTATGGTAGATGCCGCCTACATTTAGTGTACCCCCAAGGGTTTGGGCCGAAAGGGTTTGCACGTCTATTTTGCCCGGAGCAACCAGAACCCGGCCTTCTACATTCCGCATATCGAGGTTGCTGTACAACAAATGACCTATTTTTCCTTGCAGATCCAGTTCCAGGTTGGTAGGCACCTGAGGCGGAGCAGTGGCCGCGGCAGCGGTGTCGCTGGCAGGTGGCGTGATGCCCAAGAGCTCGTTGGCATCCAAGGTGCTCGATTGAAGGCTCAGTGTGCCCTGAAGTTTTTGGTTGCCCCACATGTATCCCGGCAGGTTGTCTAAGGTGCCTTTCAGGTTTAGGTCGCTCTTGCCAACGGTCATGGCCATTTCCGAAAGGTTTATGTGTTCCGGACTGAAGGCCAGTGTAGCTTTTTCAATAGAAACGGGCTTGGATAAGGTGGCAGATTGATAACGCAACCCCGTTATGCTCAACAAACCTTTGGCTCCAATGCGGCTGTAGGCTTTGGAGGTAACCCACGACTGACGTAGGTTTAAGCCCACATCGGCAAGAAAGATGCCCGATAGTTTTTGGTCGTTTTCCAAGGGTACGCAACGGTGCAGGTTGCCCAAATCAATTTTGCCCTTGGCTTCCAGCACAACGGCCGGGTCGGATACGGGTTGGGTGAGGTTCATACGGGCATCCAAGAGGTTGCCGCCCAAGTTGGCATGAAAGCGACTGAGGTCCACCACCGTTTGGTCGGGCACGCCGGTGGGGTTGTGCACCCGAAGATTTACCTGCAAATCGGTTACGGCAAGGGGTAATTTCGGGTACTGAAAACGGCCGTTTTCTATGCTCAGCATCAAACCAAAGGCAGGAATGGTATTGGCGCTGTAAACGCCTTTTACAAAGGCATTGGCCGCCACGTTGCCCGATGCTTTCACGTCGGCAAAGGATTGGGTGTAGCAACCGGGTACCAAGGATAATATACTTTTAATATCTGCTTTCTTAAAGCGAAAGGTTAAGTCTACGATGGCATCGGTTTTCGGACGTGCAAACATACCTTCCATGCTCAGCTCTAGGTCGTTGATGAGAAGGGTGTTGTCGTTGAAACGAAAGCGAAATCCGGGCAGGTTGGCTTGTAGGGTAGCCTCCAAGCGAGTCTTGGCTTTGCGCAGGTAGCCAATGCCTCCATAGGAGAGCGACCAGGCATCTGCCTCTGTTAGGGTTTTCATGGTGAGGTCGTCTTGGCTAAAATCTCCTGCCAGTGTATGATTCAACCCCATCATCTCGGTCTGGAAGCCCATTTGCTTATCCTGATAAAATAGGTAAGAATCGGTTAAGCTGAATTCAGACAGCTTCAGTTGGAAGGCGGTTTTTTCGGCTGTCTTGCTGTCTTCCTCTTTGGTCTTGGATATGTCCCAATTGGCTTTTCCGGTTGCGTTTACCAGTGCGCGAATGCGCGCGCCCTCTAACCGTATGCGTTTGATGTGGTAGGGCCCGCCCCGCAATACGCTCATAAGGTTTAGGTTCACCGATATGCGTTTGGTATGAAGAAGAGTGTCTCCCTTGAAGTCGTCTTTGCCCACCACCGAAAGCTGATGTAAGGACAGCCCTACGTATGGAAAGGTGCGCAGAAAACTGAGGTCGAATTCTGCAAAGTCAACCTGTGCGTTTAGGTTTTGGTTGATGGTCTCTTTGGCCTTCAACAGGAGCTTGTCTTTGAACAAGAAAGGCAGCACTGCAGCGCTAAGAAGGAGCAGGGCAAGGGCAAGGCCAAGGAATTTTAGGGCGCGTTTCATGGGAACTAAGTTGATCTCAACAAAGGTAAGGGTTGTGTGTGCCCAATTCCCGGGTTCCGCTTGGGCAACTTATGAATTTATTTTCCCCGGCCCTGCACCACAATAATTACCGTGTAGATGAGGATTTTAAGATCCACCAGCAGCGACATGTTCTCCAAGTAGAGGAGGTCGTAGGTAAGACGCTCAATCATCTCATCTACGTTTTCTGCATAACCGTATTTCACTTGTCCCCAGCTGGTGATGCCGGGCTTTACTTTGTGCAGAAGCTTGTAGTGCGGGGCTTTGCGACAGATTTGGTCGATGAAGTACTGCCGTTCGGGCCTTGGGCCTACCAGCGCCATGTCTCCAATAAGAACGTTGTAAAATTGAGGCAACTCATCGAGACGTACTTTTCGCATGAACCGGCCGAAGGAGGTGATGCGCGGATCTTCTTTGCTGGATAATGCGGGACCATTCAGCTCTGCATTGGCCACCATAGACCGAAACTTATACATGCGAAACGGCTTTCCGTGCAGCCCGATGCGTTCGTGGAAATAGAAGATGGGGCCTTGGCTTCCGGTTCTAACCAACAGTGCGGTAATGAGGTAAACGGGACTGAGCAAGATGAGGGCCAATATGGAAACCAGCACATCGAGGCTGCGTTTGGCGATGCGCTCCCAGGGCTCCAGAGAGGCGTGGGTTAGCTCGATGAGGGGCGCACCAAAAATGGCGGTCATGCGCACGCTGCCGGCCAAGATGTCGTATTCATCGGGTATGAGTTTCACTACTACCGGCGTTGCCTCCAGCTCGTCGAGGATGCGCTTGAGGTAGGCATGCTCCCAAGATTCAATGGCGATGATGACTTCCTCAATGCCTTTCTCTTGAATGACGTTCTTTAAATCACTCAATTCCCCCAGATGGGGCAGGTGGTGCTTCAGAAGATGGCCGGTTCCGTTCTTGTTTTCGATGTGCAAAAAACCCACAAAACGCGTTCCCGTTCCCAGAGGCATGGATTCCATTTCCTGGAAAAGCCTCATGGCGTTTTGGTTGGAACCAATCAGCAAGGTGGGAAAGCCAATGATGCGCTTGTGCACCCTCCTTACCACATAGGTTGCCAGAATGAGGCGGGGAGGATAACTTACCAGGAATTGGACTGCGTATAGAGCGGCTAAACTTTTATAATATGTTTTGTATGAGGCAATCTGATCGTCGAGCAGAAGCAAGAAGAAAAGGATGATGCTGCCTACCAGAATCACCCATAAGGTTTTCAGAAGCTCCTTTAAGCGCGAACGCCTGAGCACCTGATGGTAAAAACCGAACAGGGCGTAGAGTATGATCCAAAATATGGGCACCAAGGTTAGGCCCAAACGAAACTGGGGGTCGAGCCAAAGGTCGCGGGCATTGAGGTCGAAAAAACCTTCAATGGATGTTTTCCGAAACCACACAAACAAGGTCCACGCCACGATTCCGCTCAGGTAATCGGAGATGATGTGGAGGATTCGGATGCGTTGCTGCATGAAGAGCGCGAAAAAAGAAAAAACGCGGGCAAAGTTAGATTATTGCACGCATCTCCTCAGCATGGCTGCATGATGCGCAGAGTCAGGGGTTTAGGGCCACCACCCGGAGGCTTGCCAAGGCTTTCCTGGCCCATGTAAGCGATTGTTCTGCAGAAGGAGATACCACCGTGATGTGGCCCATTTTTCGATTCGGTCGGGTCTCCCATTTTCCATACCAATGCAGGTAAACGCCGGGCATGGCCAGCATCTGTTCCTCACCCAAGAGCTGCGCAGATCCAACGTGTCCTTCGGCACCTAAGAGATTGGCCATGGCTCCGCTGCCCAAGGCCTCGGTGCTGCCGGGAGGCAACCCAAGCGCGCAGCGCACCAGCTGGTCAAACTGAGAGCTGCGGTTGGCCTCTATGGTGTGGTGTCCGCTGTTGTGGGGTCGGGGAGCTACTTCGTTGACCCACAGGCGGCCTTCGGTGTCGAGGAAAAGCTCCACAGCCAGGAGCCCCTCTATGGCAAAAGCACGCGCCACTCGCAAGGCCAACTCTTTGGCCTGTGCTTCAACGGCCCGCTCCACACGGGCCGGAGCCACTAAGAGCTCCACCAGGTTGGCGCCTTCCCTAAACACGCACTCCACCACATCGTAAACAGCCTCATCGCCCTCCGGCCAGCGCGCCACCAGAACCGATAGCTCTTTGTCGATGGACACCGCCTGCTCTAGGATACCCGGCTCAGAGAAGCTCGTTGGCAGGGCTTCGGCTGCAGACAATACCTTCACCCCGCGACCATCGTATCCACCTTTTCGAAGCTTGTGCACCACCGGAAAGCCAAACGGATTATCATGAACAGAAGGTTGTTTATCTACCAGCACAAACGGCGAGGTGGGAATGCCCTTTTCATGTAAAAAGGTTTTCTGCAGTCCTTTATCCTGTATCACCTTCAAGGCGCTAGGGTTGGGCAACACCCGCTTTCCCATGCGTTTTAGGGCTTCAAGCGCCGAGGTGCTTACATGCTCAATCTCTATGACCACCGCATCGGCCCCTTCTGCAAAAGCCAAAACGGCATCGTGATCGGTAAGAGAGGCGCACACAAAACGCTCAGCCAGGTGGGCGCAAGGCGCATTGGGGTCGGGGTCCATCACCCACCACTGCGCAGGGTAGGAGAGTCCGGCCTGAATGAGCATACGGCCCAGTTGTCCGCCTCCCAGTAAAGCCACAATCGGATTTGCCTTCATGCCCCGAAAGTAGCCCATTTTATTAGATTTGCCCGGATGACAGAAAGAGGTATGGCCAAAGGTTGGAAGGCAGCAGGCTGGATGTGGATCGGTGTGGTGGGTTTGGTTTTGGCTTGGAAAGCCATCTTTCAGGCTTTCACTTGGGACGAGGCTTACACCTTTTCGGAGTATGTGCTGCGCGAATGGCGGCACGCGCCCGATGCCAACTACAACCTCGGCAACCACCATATTTTAAACACCTGGCTTATGCGCCTGTGCAGCATGGCCTTTGGCGATGCGGAATGGAGCCTGCGTATGCCCAACCTGCTGGCTGGCTTCGGATATCTCCTTCTGGCGCGCAGCATGGCCTACCGATGGACAGCCGGTGCCGGGGCTTTCTTATGGTTGGTGGTGTGCACGGCCAACCCCTACCTCCTCGATTTTTTTACCGTGGCCCGTGGCTACGGACTGGCCACCACCGCCATCTTGTTGGCTTTGTTGGCCTCTGTCGATTTCCTGCATACCGCTAAAAGCAGCAGGTTATGGTTGGCTCAGTTTTCCCTTGTTTGGGCGGGGTTGGCCAACCTCACCACCTTGTATGCTTTGTTGGCGGTGAACGCCGTGCTGGTTCTGCGTCTCGTGCTGCCTTCGGGTGCTGTTTACCGACGCGTAGGCGTATGGACGTCTTTCTCGGTACCGGCGGTTTTCCTTTGTTGGGCGGTGCCCTACGGCTTGTATTTGCAGGAAACGGGCAGCCTCTATTTTGGGGGCGCCAAGGGCTTTTGGCGCGATACCCTGTGGAGCTTGTTCAGCAACTCTTGCTACCTCGTGCCGGCCAGCTGGTATGCCTACCCGTTCCTCATCTGGGGGCGTTGGCTGTTGGTGGGGGTTTCCATTGCCTTGGGCTTTGCCGGCCTGGTCCGCTTGGCTCGAACCCAAGAGTGGGCGGCCCATCCTTTCACTTGGTTTCCGCTGTCCGCACTTGTCCTGGCCCTGGTGGGCAGCGGCTTGCACGTGGCTCTGGGAGCCAATACCCTCACAGACCGCACCGCCTTGTTTCTGCTGCCCTTGGCTCAATGCGCGGTAGGGTGGGGCATGCAAGCGTGGAGAAGCCGCATGTTGGCGGTGCCGGCCGCCCTGTTTGGAGTGGTTTTTCTGGGGGTAACCTGGAACGCCCGAAAAGTAGCCGAATGGCCCGATGATGCCTGCGCCAATGTGGCCGTGCAGCGCAATCTGGGGCGGCTTCAGGTAGGGGACCAAACCATGGGTATAGGCTTCCACCTTGAGCCCAGCCTCAACTATTACCGCTTGCGCAACCGCTTAGCCGGGCTCTCGCCCATACACCGCGAGGATGAGCCCAATTTTTGGCACAATCATTTTCTTATAAAAAAAGGCGCGGCCTTGCCGGCTTGGACAACCGTGGTAGATTCCTTTCCGGACGAGGAGATGGTGTGGGCAGAGGCCCATGGCTATCAGGATCGGGTTGTTTGGCAAGCCGGAACTTCCTTCCTGCCTACCGATTCCCTTGGGGTGGGTCAGGAGCTAAGTGAGGCGCCCGGGGGCAGGCCTTTGCCCAGGGTGGGTAACGGAAAGGAGTTTGGTGGCACCCTAGAGGTTCCGCTTCTGGCATGCCCTCCACCCGCCTTGGGAACCGTAGCAATCGATGTTGAGGCATGGGTGATGAGGGCTCCTGGCGGCTCCGATGCCCGTCTGGTGGTGAGCATAGACCGTTCCGGTAACAACCTTCATTACGAAGGTTGGGCCCTCAACCAGTTTCCTGGTGATGCCGGCACCTGGCAGCGCGTGTTTATTCGCGTTTTTTCACCTCAAGGCCTCTTGCCCGGCTCCATTCTCAAAGCCTACCTTTGGCAAACCGGAATGGGGCTGGCATGGATGCGATCCTGTAGGGCCAAAGTCTTTGTGCGTACTCCCGGTAACCTAAAACCCTAACAACCCATCTCTTACCCCAATGGCAAAACAAAAGAAAAGCAGCAAGGGCCTATCGCCTGCTTCCATGGCTTTCTTGGAAGCCTATCTCAACAACCCCGCTCCAACCGGATTCGAATCGGCCGGACAAAAGCTCTGGCTCAATTATATCAAGCCTTATGTAGACACCCACATGGTGGATGCCTATGGCACCGTGGTGGGCATCATCAACCCCGATGCGCCCTACAAGGTGGTGCTCGAGGCCCACGCCGATGAAATCTCGTGGTTTGTGAGCTACATCACCTCAGACGGCTTCATCTATTTGAGGCGCAACGGAGGCAGCGACCATCAGATAGCCCCCAGCAAGCGTGTGAACATACACACCGAAAAAGGCATGGTAAAAGCCGTGTTTGGTTGGCCGGCCATACACACCCGCGATGCTTCTAAAGAAGAGCCGCCATCCTTGCGCAACATCTTCCTTGACTGCGGTTGCCACAGCCGCGATGAGGTTGAAAAGTTGGGCATACACGTGGGGTGCGTGGTTACCTACGAAGACACCTTTATGGTGTTAAACAATCGTTATTTCGTGGGCAGGGCATTGGACAACCGCGTGGGGGGCTTTATGATTGCCGAAGTAGCCCGCATGCTCAAAGAGAACAAACAAAAGCTGCCTTTTGGGCTCTACATTACCAACTCGGTGCAAGAAGAGGTGGGCCTCAGGGGAGCAGAGATGATTGTGCAGAAAATAAAGCCTCACGTAGCCCTTGTAACCGACGTTTGCCACGACACCCAAACCCCCATGCTCAATAAAATTGCCAACGGCGACCTGGCCTGTGGAAAAGGTCCGGTGCTTACCTACGGTCCGGCAGTGCACAACAACCTCTTGAAGCAAATCATAGAAGTAGCAAAAGCAAAAAAGATTCCCTTTCAGCGCCAGGCCGTATCCCGCGCTACCGGCACGGATACCGATGCCTTTGCCTACAATGGCGGAGGCGTGGTTTCGGCTTTGGTTTCATTGCCCCTACGCTATATGCACACCACCGTAGAAAGTGTGCACAAAGAGGACGTGGAAAACGTGATTCACCTCCTTTACCACACCGTGCTCAGCCTCAAGGCCGGACATGACTTTCGTTACCTCAAGTAGGCCCTCACTACCCGTTAAATGTTGTTAACCCATCCCTTCCCGTTTTTCATCTTCTAACCCAGACTTCATTGGGTGGCGAAAGTTTTTACTTTTGCGCGACCTTAAAGCAGAAACTTACTTGTATGCGTAAAACTCTTGTATTGGCCGGCGCCGCGCTGGCTTTCGTTGCCAGCCTTCAAGCACAACCACGGAAGGCACCTGCAAAATCCGCTCCTGCCAAGCCTGCAGCAGCTCCCGCCCCGGTATTGGATCCGGTTCTGCTCACCATCGGTGGTAAGTCCATCACCAAATCGGAGTTCGTTTCCATTTACAAAAAGAACAGCGGTCGAGACAAAGACAAGGAAAAACTTTCCCTTCAGGATTATCTACAACTTTTCGTTAATTTTAAGTTGCAGGTGCGCGATGCAGAAGCCATGGGCTTGGATACCACACCTGCCTTTAAAAACGAGTTGGAAGGGTACCGCAAGCAATTGGCCCAGCCCTACCTGGTAGACAACGAGGTAAACGAACAACTCCTGAAAGAGGCCTACGAGCGCATGAAAACCGAAATTCATGTGGCTCACATCTTGGTAAAAACCTCCGACGATGCTTTGCCCAAAGACACGCTAAAGGCATACAACCAAGCCATTGAGTACCGCAACATGTTGTTGAAAGGCGATGACTTTGCTGCCTTGGCCAAGCGTGTAAGCACCGATCCAAGTGCAAAAGACGGCAACGGAAACAAAGGCAACGGCGGCGACCTGGGCTACTTCAGCGCCCTTCAGTTTGTGTATCCATTCGAAAACGCTTGTTTCAACATGAACCCCGGCGAAATCAGCATGCCGGTGCGCACCAAGTTTGGATACCACATCATTAAAGTAATAGACAAACGCAATTCTTTGGGCCAAATTACCGTTGCCCACATCATGGTGAAATGCCCGAAAGGCACCACCGGAGCCGACTCGGCTAACGCCTACAAGCGCATTGTAGAGCTGCAAGACTCGGTGAAACAAGGCAAAGACTTTGCAAAACTGGCCGAGCGTTACAGCGACGACAAAGGTTCTGCCCGCAAAGGCGGCGAACTTCCAATGTTTGGATCCGGACGCATGGTGCCCGAATTTGAAAAGGCAGCCTTTGCCCTAACCGCAGACGGTCAAATAAGCGCACCCGTGCTCACCGATTACGGTTGGCACCTCATCAAGCGCGTAAGCAAAAAAGGAATCGGCACCTTCGATGAATTGAAGGCCGAGTTGAAAGCCAAAGTGAACAAAGACAGCCGCTCTCAGAAAAGCCGCGAGTCTATGATCTCGAAAATTAAAAAGGAATACGGCTTCAAAGAAATGGCTGCGGCCCGCAACGAATTCATTCCATTGATTGATTCTACGTTTTTTCAAGGCAAGTGGAAAGCCTCTGCGGCCGAAAAGCTGAAGAAGCCCTTGTTTACCATAAAAGACAAAACCTATACCCAAACCGACTTTGCCAAATTCCTAGAGGCGCGTCAGGTGCAGCGACCCAAAGTTGAGCCCACCGTGGTCATCAACGAACAGTACAAAACCTTTGTTACCGAATCGTGTCTGTCGTACGAGGAAGGCCAGCTCTTGGGCAAGTATCCCGATTACCGTGCCCTTTATCAGGAATACCGAGACGGCATTTTGCTCTTCGATGTGAAGGATAAAAAAGTGTGGAGCAAAGGCGTGAAAGACACCACCGGGTTGAAGAACTTCTACGAGTCTCACAAAGAGAACTACCGTTGGGATGAGCGCGTTGATGCCAACATTTTTCGCTGCAAAAGCGACTCGGTTGCCAAAGCTGTGGTGGAATTGCTGAACCCTCCTGCGGCACCAAAGAAGAAAAAGAAGAAAGGCGAGGAAGAACCTAAGCCCCTCATACTGGATGATGTCATCTCCAGAATCAACGCTAAATCTAAGCTCAACTTAAACGTTGAGTCGGGAAAATTCTCCAAAGGTGAGAATGAATGGGTGGACAAGGTGGGCAAGACCGTAGGCATTACAGCACCGGTGAAAGCAGACAACGGCATGTACGTATTTGTGCGGGTAAATGCGGTTATTCCTCCGGGTGTAAAGAGCTTAAACGAAGCCCGCGGCCTCATCACCGCCGATTATCAAAACCAATTGGAAAAGGAATGGCTCGAGTCTTTGCGCGTTTCCTATCCGGTTGAAGTGAAGCAAGAGGTTCTCTCAACCATACCGTAAATGGCTACAAAGCCGTCAGCCTATAAGTCCCGGCACTCCCGGGACTTTCCTGTTTTTATGATGGTAACGTTATGGGGGATTGTTTTTCTCTTCGTGGCGCTCTTATCTTCTTGTAAAACGGGCATAGGGGGTGGCGATGGTGCAGAAGTGGCGCGGGTAGGAGAGGAGAGACTCTTGAGGCAGGAGGTGCTGAAACGCATGCCGGCCGACGTGCACGGAAAAGACAGTCTGGCCCTTTTCAACCGAGTGGTTCAAGATTGGGTAGATCAACGGGTTTTATTGGCGAAAGCCAAGAGCAACCTCAGTGCCGAGGAGCAGGATGTGGAGCAGGAATTGGAAGACTACCGCAACTCTCTATTGATTTACCGGTTTGAGCGCGAGTTGGTGCGTCAAAAGCTGGATACCGCCATCACCGATTCTGCCATCACCCAATACTACCGCAAACATCCTCAGCAGTTTGCCTTAAAAGACAACATCGTTCAGGTGATGTATGTGAGAGTGCCAAAGAAAACGCCATCTCTGGAGAGGCTGCGTGCTTGGATGCGCACGCCCCGTACCCAAGACCGGGGCATGCTGGAAGATTATTGCAGACGCTATGCCGGAAACTACTACCTCAACACCGATGCTTGGCTGCTCTTCAGCGACCTTCTGCGCGAAATTCCCATCAACACCTACAACCAGGAGCAGTTCCTACAAAACAACCGCTACATAGAGCTTTCCGATGAAAACAACCTGTATCTGGTGCACATCTTAGGTTTTCGTGTGAAAGACGGGTTGTCTCCACTTACCTTTGAGCGTCAGAACATCCGCACCATTTTAATCAACCAGCGCAAACTGGAGCTCATCGCCCGCATGAAAAGCGAGGTGGTGCGCCAGGCACTCGATCAAGGCGATGCACGCATTGAGAACAAAAAACCATGAATAGGCATATCCTTATATTTCTCTTGGCCGCTCTCCCTATGCTGTTGCAGGCCCAATCGGCCAAGCCGGTTATGGTGGATCAGGTGGTAGCAGTGGTGGGGGCCAACCTCATTCTGAAAAGCGACATCGAAAATGAATTCGTGCAGCTTCAGGCACAAGGCAACACCGCCGTAAATCGTTGTGCAGTGTTGGAGGAACTGCTTTTCAATCGCCTCCTCATCAACCAAGCTGAGCTCGATTCACTTGAGGTGAGCGACGGACAGGTGCAGCAGGAGCTCGACCAGCGCATGAACTACTACGTATCGCAACTGGGCAGCGAGGAGAAGCTCGAAGAGTACATGGGCAAGTCTATTGGACAGCTTAAAGAGGAGTTTCGTGAAGATGTGCGGAAACTCTTGCTGGCCCGCCAAGAACAAGCCAAAATAACCGGCGATACCAAAGTGAACCCCAGCGAAGTGCGCGCGTTCTTCAACTCCATACCGGCCGACTCTCTCCCCTTGCTCAATGCTGAAATAGAACTGGCTACCATCACCAAGAAGCCACCCGTAAACCAAGAGGAGAAAATGCGGGTTCGGGGCAAACTCGAGAAAATCCGCGACCGAATCGAATCAGGCGAAGACTTTGCCACCATGTCTGTGTTGTACAGCGAAGATGTGGAGTCGGCTAAGCGTGGAGGAGAACTGGGCTATGTAGGCCGCAACGATCTGGTGCCCGAATTCTCTGCCGAAGCCTTCAACTTAAAAGGCAAGGAAGTATCGCGCATCGTAGAAACCACCTTTGGATATCATATCATTCAACTTATAGGAAGAAGAGGAGAAATGATCAACGTGCGGCACATCCTGCTCATTCCCAAAACCTCCAGTGCCGACCTCCTCAAAGGCCAGCAACAGCTCGACAGCATTAAAACCCTCATCCAAACCCAGAAAGTATCCTTCGACTCCGCAGCCTATCGGTATTCCGATGATGAGGATACCAAGCGCAACGGCGGACGCATGATCAACCCGGCCACCGGAACCAGTCGCTTTGATGTTACCGAGCTCGACCCTCAGTTGTTTTTTGCGGTAGACAAGCTTTCGGTAGGCGAAATATCTGCCCCCATTAAAGTTTCCGAGCCGGGCGGAAAAACCGCTTACCGCCTTTTAAAACTGGTGAGCAAAAGTGCGCCCCACCGCGCCAATCTCAAAGACGATTACCAACGTGTGCAGGTCATCTGCCAAAACCAAAAGCAGAGCAAGATCATCAACGATTGGATCCGCAAGAAGCGGAGAACCACCTATGTGCGCATCAACGACGAGTTCAGCGGATGCAATTTTAAGCATCCCTGGTTCGAACCCACAACCGCCAACCCCAAACCATGAGTACAACCAGTTCATACGCTTCTGATGTAGAGGCCGCCAAAGATTTTGTTCTGCATTACCAAAAACTCAATCAAGAGATTGGTCGCGTGATTGTGGGCCAGCAAGAGGTGATTCAGGATGTGTTGATTTCCATTTTCGGCCGTGGCCACTGCCTATTGGTAGGGGTACCCGGGCTGGCCAAGACCTTGTTGGTAAACACCATTGCCGATACCCTTGGTCTCGACTTCAGCCGCATACAGTTTACGCCCGACCTCATGCCCGGCGACATTACCGGTTCTGAGATTTTGGATGAGCGCCGTGAGTTTCGTTTTATAAAAGGCCCTTTATTTGCCAACATTGTTTTGGCTGATGAAATTAACCGTACTCCACCCAAAACCCAGAGTGCGTTGCTGGAGGCCATGCAGGAAAAGTCGGTAACTGCTGCCGGCAAGCGATACGCCCTGCCCAACCCCTTCTTTGTGTTGGCCACGCAAAACCCCAGTGAGCAAGAAGGAACCTATCCCTTACCCGAAGCTCAGCTCGATCGTTTCATGTTCAGCGTATTTCTGGGCTATCCAAGCCTTCAGGAAGAACTTATGATCGTGCGCAACACCACCAGCGACCAAGCGGTACAGTTGAACAAGGTGCTCAGCGCAGAACAAATATTGTACTTCCAAA
>JBEIVB010000053.1:0-17249 GCA_040374085.1 Flavobacteriales bacterium
CACCGGAAAAAATTTTGGCATCGAGGCCATTTAGCCCGATTTGAGGTGTGTTCATGATCGACGAAGGGTAGGGAAGAGGGCAATGGCCAAGCTGCCGGTTGCCAACACCAGCAAGGTTTGGTTTAACCAGAGAATCCAGCCGCACGTAAGACCAATGGGATATGAAATGCCATACAAAACCAAGGTTTGAGCGGCTGCAACCGGATAGGCGCCAATGCCTCCTTGGGTCAGCATCATGGCAAATGCGCCGGAAACCAACATGGCTAAACCGGGACCCATTCCAAAAGACGGTAGAGATTCTGTACCGGAAAAACTTTGAAACACAAGAAGACAAACCAACCAGTAGCAGCACCATATTCCGAGACTAAGTAAAATGAAACGGACAGGACTTTTCACATAAGCCAGGGATCTGAAACCGGCAACAAAACGGGAAAATAGTTTTCCAACAAATCCTTTTAAAAGTTTGTTTATCAATGCTTTACGGTAAAAAACAAAGACAAAAAGAAGAAACAACGTCCCAATGAGAACAATTCCCAAGAAAGACTGATTGCGGGTTAGCGCATCAAGGGTCGGCATCAGTATTTTGTTGTAAAAAAAGCCATAATACAGGGTAAACTGCGTCAGCAACACCAGAACGATTACCAGCCCCAGTGTAAGCACATCAACAATGCGCTCGAGCACAACCGTGCCCAAGCTGGTAGCAAAAGGCACGCCTCTGTACCGATCGAGCAAACCGCAACGGGTTACCTCTCCAAGTCGGGGAAAAGCCAGGTTGGCCAGATAGCCGGACAGGACGCTCAGGAACAGGGAAATGATATCGGTACGCTGGCCTGCAGCCTCCAGAAGCATGTTCCAACGCAAGGCTCTAAGCCAATGAGCTGCAATGCCCAACACGAAGGAGAGCACGATGTATCCAACCTTCAGCTTGGAGAAAGAATGGGCCATATCGGCCATCTGCTGCTCGGTAAGGTCCCGCACCGACCACCAGGCCAAACCTATACCCAATGCCAAGAAAAACAGCCATTGAAAGGATTTTTTTAGGCGTAGATTCATGGTATAAGAGAAAGGTTATCAATTAACCGAACGTCGCCAAACCGAACCACTATAAAAGCGCGGGCAGGAATTGTAGAATCCTGTAAAGGCAATAGCGTCTTCTCGTCGGCAATCTCAAAATACTCCAGCTTGCCGTGGACAAGCGACTGGGCCCATTGCTCGGCAACGCCATGCAGTTCGCTTACCGATGCGCCCAATTGATAAAGCCCATGCACATGCTGAAGAAAAGCAAATATGCGAGGGGCCTCTGCACGATGATCGGGAAGAAGAAGAGCGTTGCGTGAGCTAAAGGCCAAGCCATCCGGCTCGCGCACAATGGGACAGGGCACAATGCGAATGGGCAGTTGAAAATGGGCGGTCATCTGCTGAATGACGCGAACCTGTTGAAAGTCTTTTTCTCCAAAAAAAGCAGCATCGGGCTGAACCAAATCAAACAAACGTTTCACAACCGTAACCACTCCATTGAAATGCCCCGGGCGGTATCGGCCTTCCATGGGCTGGTCGAGCCCATTTAACAGGATGTCGTGGCGCAGGGCGGGCCCTTCTGGATAAACCTGTTCGGAGGGCGGACAGTACACAGCGGTGCAGGCCTTCTGGTCTCTCAGGATTGCCAAGTCGGCTTCCAGTTGACGAGGGTAGCGGTCTAAGTCGGCAGGATTGGTGAATTGAATGGGATTTACAAAAATGCTGACCAAAACGCGAGGATGTGTTTCTGCGGCCCGGCGAACCAGGTCGAGATGGCCAGCATGAAGGGCGCCCATCGTGGGCACGAAAGCGAGGGGGCCTACTGAGGCGCTCTGCAATAAAAAGTGCCGCAATTCACGGTTGTTCGGCAATACCAACATGCAGCAGGATAGGGAAAAAGCGAGACAATAATAAACAAAGTGGTAGGATTGAAGCGGAGTGTGCCAAATTTTTTCCTTAATTTTGTGTCCGCTTTCCTCAAAAGGGTTTTTAGCCCATTTCCATGAAAAAAACCAAGGTTCTTTTTGTCTCCTCTGAAATTACGCCCTATGTTGAGGCGAATCCATTGTCAACAATTGGCCGATATCTACCCCAGGCCATTCAGGAAAAAGGGAAGGAAATCCGAACGTTTATGCCTCGCTACGGCTGCATCAATGAGCGCCGCAATCAGCTCCATGAGGTAATTCGGCTTTCGGGTATGAACATCATCATCGACGATGCTGATCATCCGCTCATCATCAAAGTGGCTTCTATTCAGTCGTGCAGAATGCAGGTTTATTTCATCGACAATGAAGAGTATTTCCAGCGCAAAGCTTTGTTGAACGATGCCGATGGCACCTTCTTTCACGACAACGACGAGCGTTCGATTTTCTTTTGCCGAGGTGTCATTGAAACGGTGCGCAAACTAGGATGGGCGCCCGATGTAATTCACTGCAACGGCTGGATGACTGCCCCCATGGCGCTGTTGATCAAGAAGGTTTTCCGCGAAGACCCGATTTTTGCAGAAACGCGTGTGGTTTATACCATCCACGACGATGCATTTGCCGATCCGCTAAACAAACGCTACGCCCACAAAATCAACATGGCGGGTATGCAGGATGCGGATTTGAAACGATTGAAAGATCCAACGTTTGCCAACGTAACCAAGTTTGCCATCGACCACGCTGATGGGATCATTCAGGGCAGCCCTGATTTAACATCTGATTTGGAAAAGCACATCAAATCATCCCAAAAACCTTTTCTCCGCTACCAGGATCCAGAGGGATACGCCGAGCATTACAACCGTTTTTACGACCAGGTGCTGGAAGAAGCACCGGTATTGGCTGAGTAACCCCATATGAGTTTGTTTTTTTTCCGAGGCTTGTTCAAGCGATCCTTGCTTGCTTTTTTTTGGGCAGTATTGTTGAGCATCTCTTTCGGTTGCAAAGACAAAGACTCGCTTGGCGGAGGGTTGCTCGATGACCCATCCGGTTTGCAGTTTTCTAGATTTTACACCGGCGTAACGGGATTAACAGAGCGCACCTATGCCTCGCGAACCGATCAGGACTCCGCCACCTTGGCTGTGTTGGGCACGCTAACCGAAAACCCTTGGGGAACAACCGAGGCAGGCTTCTACACAGGAATTGGCTTGCCCTTTCCCAACAACCTACCCCTTAGCCAGATTCCAACTTGTACCATAGATTCATTGGTAATTCAGCTCCGCTTGAAAGGATACTACGGATTCAAAGATGGCTCGGCAGGCCTTCAGCGCATTCGCGTTTACCGATTGGCCTCTCAGGGGTTTTCCGGCGGCTCCAAACAGTCTAATTTCAACCCCATGGACCTGGTTGATGGAGAACCTTTGGTTGATCGTTTCATTAAGCCAAATGCCGACGACTTTGTGCGCACCGATTTGGACTCTGCTCCTGTTTTGCGCTTTCGACTTCCCTCTGATCTTGCCCGACAGTGGTTGGCGGACACCAACAATCTGAAAAACAACCCTGTTTTCCGTCTTGCTTTTCGCGGATTGGTGTTTGTAGCCTACCATCCCGGGCAAGGAAATCGCCAAGGTGGGCTCGTACAAATAGACCTGAAAGATGCCGCTTCTAAAATTGCGCTCTACTTAAAATTTACCAACGGAAACAGAGGAACCTACCTCTTTCGCCCTGGGAACGACGAGCCTTATGCCTCGTATTACCGCCACCGTTATCCTGTAGGAGGAGAAATTGAACAAGCCATTGCAGACACAAATCAACTTAGAGATCGTGTGTATGTTGAGGGGTTGGATGGGCTGAAGGCAAGGGTGTACATTCCTCCGGGATTCTTCTCGTTGCGCGACTCCTTGCCCTTGGTGCTGAATCAGGCCCAACTGGTAATACCGGCTGAGGTTCAGACCCTTGCCTATCCTGCGCGCATTTTATTGACCATGCGCTTAAAAGACGGGCAGGAATATCAGCCCATTGATGCCGGAGAAACAGGGGCATTCAATGTGCTTGGGTATTACGCCATTGCTCAAAAAGCTTACATCTTCAACCTCACCCGTGAACTTCATCAGCGCCTGTACAAGGGCCAAAAAGATTATGGGGTATATTTGTATGGGGTTGAGTACCACAAAGAGCCTGCTCGGGTGATGCTGAAAACAGGGTCAAACATGCGGCTTGTGGTCAAATACACCCGAATCACCAGTTAACACCATCCGATTATGTGTGGAATTGTAGCCTATATGGGAAGCCGCCAGGCTTATCCGGTCATCATTAAAGGACTTCACCGCCTCGAATACAGAGGTTACGACAGTGCAGGCGTAGGCCTTCAAATAAACCAAAAGCTTGCCGTATATAAATGCAAGGGAAAGGTAAGCGATTTGGAAGCGTTTGTGGGCGACAAACCAACCGATTCCACCATTGGCATTGGTCATACCCGCTGGGCAACACATGGCGTTCCAAACGATGTTAATGCCCACCCCCACTTTTCGCAAACGCGGCGTTTGATCATGATCCACAACGGCATCATTGAAAATTACGCACCGCTTAAGCAGGAGCTTCAGCGCAGGGGGCACAGCTTTGAGAGCGATACCGACACAGAGGTTCTGGTGCACCTCGTTGAGGAAATCATGACGAAAGAGCAGATTGATTTGCCTGAAGCTGTACGTCGGGCATTGAATGAAGTGGTGGGAGCGTATGCAATTGTGGTGATGGAAGAGGGCAACAACGACCTTCTTGTTGCCGCAAAAAAAGGCAGTCCATTGGTGGTGGGCGTAGGCAAGGATGAATACTTCTGTGCTTCTGATGCCACACCGATTATTGAATACACCAAGAACGTGGTTTACCTTGATGAGGAAGAGATTGCCGTAATTCGAAGAGGGCAGGACCTTCGTCTAATCAACATTGCCAACCAGGCCAAAACTCCATATATACAAGAGCTTGAAATGAGCTTGGAGGCCATTGAGAAAGGAGGGTATCCACATTTCATGCTCAAAGAGATTTTTGAGCAGCCTCGGTCCATCAAAGACTCCATGCGCGGTCGCATGAATGCCGACGAGCATTATGTGAAAATGGGAGGCATTTCTGAATATTCCCAGAAGATTATGAATGCCGATCGTTTCATCATTGTGGCATGTGGAACCAGTTGGCATGCAGGGTTGGTAGCCGAGTATTTGTTTGAAGATTTAACGAGGATACCCGTTGAGGTGGAGTATGCATCTGAGTTTCGCTACCGCAACCCCATCATCAACGAAAGCGATGTGGTGATTGCCATCTCCCAATCGGGTGAAACAGCCGACACCCTTGCGGCCGTAGAATTGGCCAAATCGAAAGGAGCAACGGTTTTTGGTGTGTGCAATGTGGCCGGTTCTTCCATAGCACGCAGCACGCATGCCGGCTCTTACACTCATGCTGGTCCGGAAATCGGGGTGGCCTCAACCAAAGCCTTTACGGCTCAGGTAACGGTACTCACCCTCATGGCGCTTCACATTGCTCAGAAAAAGGGCACCCTCAACAACAGCCGCTTTCACCAGATTCTGCGCGAGCTGGAATCAATACCCGAAAAGATTGAGCGTGTACTGGAGACCAATGCTCAAGTAGAATACATATCATCGGTGTTCAAGGATGCCCATAACTTCCTGTATTTGGGGCGTGGGTATAGCTTCCCTGTGGCATTGGAAGGGGCCTTGAAACTGAAAGAAATCTCATACATCCACGCCGAAGGTTATCCTGCTGCCGAAATGAAGCATGGGCCCATTGCCCTTATCGACGAGCAAATGCCCGTGGTGGTAATTGCCACCAAGGGGGGTAATTATGAAAAGGTTGTGAGCAACATTCAAGAAGTAAAAGCCAGAAAAGGCGTCATTATTTCCATCATAACTGAGGGCGACCAACAGGTAAAGGAAATGAGCGATTACTCCATTGAAATTCCGGACGTTGACGATTGTTTGGTGCCGCTGGTGAGCGTGGTTCCCTTGCAGCTGCTAAGCTATCACATTGCCGTGATGCGCGGTTGCAATGTTGATCAGCCTCGAAACCTGGCGAAAAGCGTTACGGTAGAGTAGGGTAGGGGCAGACTGCCTCAGCGCCTTGCAAACCGCATTTGCCAAACCCCGAGCAAGGCCTCTTTGAAAATGCCGGTGCTCATCTTGGAGTGCCCTTCTTTGCGGTCTACAAACGTAATGGGAACCTCTACAGCGCGAAACCCTGCTTTTAGAGCCCTGTACTTCATTTCAATCTGAAACGCGTATCCAACGAAGCGTATTCGATCTAGGGGCAGTCCTTCCAATACCGTTCTCCTGTAGCATTTAAATCCTGCCGTTGTGTCGGCAATGCCAATCCACAAAATCAACCGCACATACACCGATGCGAAATAGGACATGAGAATGCGTCCTATGGGCCAATTGGAAACCTTTCCGCCACGGCAGTACCTCGACCCTATGGAGAAATCGGCGGGGGTATTGAGACAGGCATCGTGCAGGCGAATCAGGTCGTTGGGATTGTGAGAGAAATCGGCATCCATCTCAAAAACAAACTGATAGTGGCGGGCCAGGGCATAGCGAAACCCGTGGATGTATGCGGTTCCAAGGCCCAGTTTGCCTGTGCGCTCCTCCAAGAAAAGCCGATCGGGAAACTCGTGCATGAGTCTGCGCACAATGTCACCGGTTCCGTCTGGGGAACCATCGTCTACAATCAGCACGTGAAACACCCTAGGTAGAGCAAAAACCGCACGGATTATGGACTCAGCGTTCTCCTTCTCGTTGTAGGTGGGTATGATTACTAGGCAATCGGAAGTAGGTGCGGCCATGTAGGCACAAATGTAGGCCCTGTAATGAGTTTGTATAGGGGGTTAACAGAAAATAGTCGGGGGCTACCCAAAAAATCTTCGACCTTTAGCATCATGAAAGCTCATTTTCTGCTTGTGTGCACCGTCTTATTGAGCACATCTGTGTTGTTTTCGGGCACCCAGAACCCTTGTCGACCCCAAACAGGAACGGCCAGTTTTTACGGCAGGAAATTTGAGGGTAGAAGAACCTCGAGCGGGGAGCGGTATCGACACGACAGCCTTACAGCAGCTCACAAAACCTTGCCCTTTGGCACGCGAGTAAGGGTTACGCACCTATCCAGCGGAAAGCACGTAATGGTGCGCATCAACGATCGGCTTCCCATGCGGTCGAAGCGCATCATAGACCTGAGCGGCAAGGCGGCACAAACCCTTAACATGATACGGGCGGGGTTAGCCAAGGTAGAGGTGGTGTGTGTTGCCGACACGGCCCGTTGAGGTACTTGGATTCCTTAGCCTACCTTTGCACCATTATGCGCAGCGTTATCACATCTTGTGTATTTCTTACCCTCCTTTTTCCGGCATGGGCCTTTGGCCAATCGGTGAATGGGTTGGACGAGAACGGAAAAAAACATGGTGCTTGGCGTAAAATGGATGCCAACGGAAAACCTGTTTACGAGGGTACGTTTCACCACGACGAACCAACCGGACCCTTTACCTACTACCATCCGAATGGGAAAATAAAAGCACAAAGCTTTTTTTGGAACCACGGCACCCAATGCAGATCCACCCTGTTTGCCGAAAACGGAACAAAAGAAGCTCAGGGCCTTTACCTGAACAAGGAAAAAGACAGCGTTTGGGTGTTTTTTGATGCGGATGGAAAATTAATTGCTCGTGAGAGCTACAAAGCCGGGAAAAAGCACGGTCAAAACATCACATACAATCCCATCAGCGGTAAGCCTACCGAAGAGCGCAGCTTCCGCGACGGAAAAAAACACGGCCCATGGATTACCTACTTTGACAGTGGAAAGCCGAGAATTACCGGCTTATACCGCAACGGCGAACTCGACAGCGCCTTTCGGGTGCAATTCCCATCGGGCAGCCCGCAACTGGAAGGGTTTTATAAAAACGCCACCAAAGATGGAAACTGGATTTCCTATCATGAATCGGGAAAAATAAAGACCGTTGAAACGTTTAAAGAGGGAAAAGCCATTGGCTTGAAGCACTACAACGGAACCTTTGCCACCCATTATCCCAGTGGCCTGCCTAAAGAAGAAGTTACGTATAAGGATGAGAAGAAATCCGGTCTATCTGTTTTGTATTATGATACCGGAAAACTGGTAAGCAAAACCCGCCCTTCATCGGACGGATCTGGGCAAGAGGCGTATGAGGAAATTGAGGGCCAAGTGGTTCAGCAAAAAGGAACCTACCTAGAAGATCATTGGGTAGGAGAAGTGTTCTACTATAAACCAAACGGGCAATTGCTGCGTAAGGAACGTTATGATGCAGCTGGCAACCTGCTGGAAAAGTGATGGAAAAAGCAAACGGAAAAGGAAAGGTATTGGTGGCCATGAGCGGCGGTATAGACAGCTCGGTTGTGGCCATGTTGCTTCATGAGCAGGGCTATGAGGTGATTGGGATTACCATGAAAACCTGGGACTACCAAACCTCTGGGGGTTCATCAAAGGAGACCGGCTGTTGCAGCCTCGACTCCATCAACGATGCACGCACCATGGCCGTTGAACATGGCTTCCCGCATTACATATTAGACATTCGCGATGAATTTGGCACCTTCATCATAGACAACTTCGTAGATGAGTACCTGGCGGGGCGCACCCCCAACCCATGCGTGTTGTGCAACACCCACATTAAATGGGAGGCTTTGTTGAAGCGGGCCGACCAGCTGGGTTGCCGTTACATTGCCACAGGTCATTACGCCAACGTACGCGAGGAAAACGGACGCTGGGTGATATCGAAAGGCTTAGATGAGCACAAAGACCAGAGCTATGTGTTGTGGGGCTTGCGCCAAGAGGTTCTTGCGCGTACTTTGCTGCCTTTGGGCAACACCCGAAAAGAAGCCATAAAACAGTTGGCGCGCGACCGCGGTTATGTTGATTTGGCCAACAAAAGCGAGAGTTACGAAATCTGTTTTGTGCCCGACAACGATTACAGAGGTTTTCTCCGTCGGAAAGTAGAGGGTCTTGAGGATCGCGTGGCTGGAGGTCCATTTGTCTTGCAAGACGGCACCAAGGTGGGCAATCATCAGGGGTATCCGTTCTACACCATTGGACAAAGAAAGGGTCTTGAAATTGCCTTAGGAGAACCCATGTTTGTAACCGATATCATTCCCGAAACCAACACCGTTGTGCTTGGCCGGAAAGAGGATTTGGAAAAGAAAACCATGGTGGTGCGTCAGCCCAACTTTGTGAAATATGGTGCATGGGAAGGAGAAAAAGAGCTGCTGGTAAAAATTCGATACAAAGATTCTGGAACCCCGGCTACGGTATGGGTTGAGGAAGATGGCAAATTGCGCGTCTTGTTTCACCACCCGGTTGCAGGAGTAGCTCCCGGACAATCGGCGGTGATGTACGAAGGTCAGGATTTGGTTGCAGGAGGGTTCATTGAAAAAGCTCGTTTGGTATGAAAGCCTTGGGGTTTAGTTTGATTGGCGCAATGCTTCTGTCGGCCTGTTCGAAAGATCCGGCCGCGGTTGGGCCCACCCTATTTCGCACCGATTATTTTCCAGTTAGCGCCGGAAGATATTGGGTATACGACGTAGACTCTTTGTTTCGAAACGATTTTACCGGCAAAACCGATACGTTTCACTTTCAATTGAAAGAATACATAGACACCGTTTACGCAGATGGGGATGGAAAGCCAACCGGCCGACTGGAGCGCTACGTGCGTAGCCGCGCGCAGGACCCTTGGGCACTGCGCCAGATTTGGTCTCTGCGACAAAACGGAGATCGTGCCGAAAAGCTCGAAGACAACCAAAGAATTATTAAACTTCACTTTCCTTTGTTTCCAAACAAGGTTTGGAACGGGAACGGCCTAAATGCCATGGGGCCTCAGGACTACACTGCATTTCGTTTCTGGAAACAGTACCGTTTGAGCGCCCTTGATTTCGACTCTACCGTTCAGGTAGTGTCCTTGGCAGACACCACTCTCGTAGCCCTTTCGTATGAAGAGGAGCGATATTCAAAGGGGGTTGGAATGATTGGCAAAACCGTGATTCGTCTTCAGGATCGGAATCCTCAAGTGAATCCGGCTCTTCCGGTGATTCAACGCGCCAACTACGGAACCCTTTGCACCTGGAGTCTTTTGGAATTTGGAAAATAAAAAAATGGTTATGAAAAAGATGTCCCGGTGGTTGAACCTTTTGGTTTTTGCAGTTTCGGTTTTGGACCCGGCATTTGGAGCTACTCAATATGTGGTTCGATTTGCCGATAAAGCGGGAACGCCCTATTCTCTTGCTGCCCCTTCTGTGTTTCTATCTGGCCGATCCTTGCAGAACCGAACCATGCGGGGGGTTGCATTGGCGGAAAACGATTTACCGGTTAATCCGGCCTATGTGCAGGCGGTAGCCACAACAGGCGCCCAGATTCTGGGGCGTTCGAAATGGCTGAATGCGGTTGCGGTTTCCATTTCCGATACGGCCCAACTGATTGCCATTCATCAACTTGCATTTGTTTTGGGGAGTGAGCCGGTAAACCGGCCTATTCCTGCTTCGGTGGAGGAAAAATTCGAAGAGCCTTTCGATGTTTCCTTTTCTAACCGAAACGCCAGTATGCCCCTGGATTATGGAGCTTCCTACAATCAGATAAACATGATTGGGTTGGATGCTTTGCATGGGCAAGGCTTTATGGGCCAGGGCATGCTCATAGCCGTCTTGGATGCCGGTTTTCCGGGCACCGACCAGATTCCTCAGTTCGACACGTTGAGGCAGAATGGGCGCATCTTAGGCACTTGGGATTTTGTGGACAATACAGCATGGGTGTATGCCAACAATGGCCATGGCACCAATACCCTTTCATGTATGGCCAGCTATTCCCCCGGGCAACTGGTGGGCACTGCGCCGCTCGCTTCTTACCTTTTACTCCGAACCGAGTATGCTCCTACTGAAACCCCAATTGAAGAATTTTTTTGGGTGTGTGGAGCAGAGTATGCCGACAGCGCCGGGGCCGACATCATCAGCAGCTCCTTGGGGTACACCGAATACGACAATCCTGTTTACAGCCACACTTGGGCCGATTTGGATGGACAAACCTCTACCATTACCCGTGGTGCCGAAATTGCCGCCTCTAAAGGCATTCTGGTGGTGAACAGTGCAGGCAATTCGGGCAGTTCTTCTTGGCAGAAAATTGGGATGCCTGCCGATGGGGAACATGTTCTTTCTATTGGTGCAGTGGATGCCGGGGGGGGGCGAGCCAGCTTCAGTTCCAAAGGGCTTACTGCAGACGGTAGAATAAAGCCCGATGTATGTGCTCAGGGTCTGGGCGCCATGATTGCCAGCACGGGTGGCAACGTGCAAGGCGCCAATGGCACCAGCTTCTCTTGTCCCATCATTGCGGGTGCAGCGGCATGTTTGTGGCAAACACAACCCAACATGACACCGTTGGAGGTATCTGATGCCATTCGTTCCAGCTCGAGCCAATTCGCATCACCGGATAGCCTGTTGGGTTATGGCATTCCAAACTTTTCTGCTGCTCATCTCATTCTAAATGGGCGCAGTGTACCAAGCGCAAGCGAAAGTGGTATTTTAAGTGTGTTTCCAAACCCTTCGGCAGACGGTGCCTTTCTGCGTTTCTATTCGGCCGATACCCAACAGCTTTCTTTGCGCCTCATCAACATGTTGGGCGAGGAAGTTGGCGCTCAATCCTTCTTCGCTTATGCCAAATCGTATCAGGATGTGCGGCTGCAGGGGTTTGAACAGCTTGCCCCGGGTGTTTACTGGATAACCCTTGTTTCGGGCACTCGCCGGTTTCAGGCAAAGGTTATGAAATCCTGAAAAATTCCGGTTCTTTGGTACATGGCCATTTCGGACAAGATTTTTACCGTTGACATACACACCCACATTCTTCCGGAAATTATTCCGGACTACGGTGCCCAATTTGGCTATGGGGGTTTTATCACTTTAGATCATTTACCCAAGCAAGCAGGCAAGCCCTGTTGTGCGCGCATGATGATGGATGGAAAGTTCTTCCGCGAGATTGAGGAGAACTGTTGGAATCCTGAGGTACGCCTTCACGATTGTGGGCATCATGGAGTAGATGTACAGGTGTTGTCTACCGTGCCGGTGATGTTTAGCTATTGGGCTAAGCCGTCAGACACCTTGGCTTTGAGCCAATTCCTAAACGACCACTTGGCCGATATCTTGGTGCGTCATCCCAAGCGATTTGAGGCATTGGGAACCCTTCCGATGCAGGCTCCGGCATTAGCGGTTGCTGAACTGGAGCGTTGCAAGAAACTGGGATTAAAAGGGGTTCAGATTGGTTCTCATGTAAACGACTGGAACCTAAATGAACCGGCCCTTTTCGAGGTTTTTGAAGCTTGTGCGGAGTTGGGTATGTGTGTGTTTGTGCACCCATGGGATATGATGGGCCAAGAGAAAATGCCCAAGTATTGGCTGCCTTGGCTTGTGGGCATGCCCGCAGAAACATCGTTGGCAATCTGCTCCATGATTTTTGGAGGTGTTTTTGAGCGCCTCCCGCATTTGCGTGTAGCCTTTGCCCATGGAGGCGGAAGCTTTCCCTCAACAATCGGGCGCATTGGTCACGGCTTCGATTGCAGACCCGACCTGGTGGCAGTTGACAATCCGCATCATCCGAGCACGTATCTCGGTAAAATCTGGTTCGACTCCCTGGTTCATGACCCCAACATGCTCCACTACCTCATTTCCGTAGCCGGAATAGAGAAGGTGGCATTGGGCAGCGACTATCCGTTTCCGCTGGGTGAAACGATTCCTGGAAGCTTGGTGCGTGAGCACCTTGCGGATCCGGATCAGCAAGCTTGGGTACTTGGAAAATCGGCCTTGGCTTGGCTCAACGGCCCCCAACAACAAACTTAAATCATATTGAGCCGGGTAAGAAGCTCATCGCGGTAGGAACCGCCGATGGGAATGATTTTCTTCTCATCGTCCAGAATGATGTTGGGCGAATCTATGGCGAAAATCTTATCGATGCGCACAATGAAAGAGCGGTGTACGCGAAGGAAATCGCCCGTAGGAAGCTTCGACTCAATTTCTTTCATGGTGGTATGAATCGTAAACTTCTGATTGACGGTGTTTACCGTTACGTAATCTTTTAGCGCCTCAACAAACAAGATGTCTTCCGTTTTGATGCGCACAAAACGAGAATTGGATTTGATGAAGATAAAGCCCTTGTTTTCTTTATTCTCAACAATGCTGTAGAGCAAATCGCGCTCCTTTTTTACCTCGGTAACCTTATCGTGTTTGTATATGGCCATTTCAATGGTGGTATGTAAATCTACCTCCTTAAATGGCTTAATGATGTAGCCATAAGGCTCGGTTATCTTAGCTCGGTTGAGGGTGCTTTCATCTGCATAAGCCGTTAGAAAAACGATCGGAATGTTCAGGGTGTCCCTTACTATTTCTGCAGCGTCAATGCCGCTCATTTCGCCCTTTAACATAATGTCCATCAAAATCAGATCGGGACGTTTTTCGGTTGCCGAAACAATTGCGGCCTCTCCGGTATTGCATACATCTACTACGTTGTATCCAAGTCTCTTAAGGCTTTGCTGGATGTCTTTGGCGACGATGCTCTCGTCTTCCACAACCATGATGTTGATTTTTGACATACTTGAACTTATTTGGTGAGGTTGAAGGTAATGGTGTAACGCGTTCCGTTGGAGGTTTGTTGAACAATAGTGCCGCTAATTTGATCTACGAGGGCGTTTACGAGTTGAAGGCCAAGTGAATCGGTATTTCGAAAGTCGAGATCTGAGCGGAAGCCAACCCCATTATCGGCAACCTCCAAAAATACCTGTTGGTCTTGTCGTCTGATGGAAACCTCCACAGAACCACGAGCATTATTGGGAAAGGCATGTTTGAAGGCATTGGATACCAACTCATTAACAATAAGTCCACACGGTATGGAGTAGTCGAGATTCAGATGAACGTTTTCAATGTTGTGGACCAAGTTAACGTCTCCACCGTACATTTTGTAGGAGTGCACCAGATTTTGGGTCAAATTAAGAATGTAATCCCCGAAGTTCAACAAAGAGATGTCTTTGTTTTGGTACAAGTTTTCGTGGATTAGGGCCATGGATTTGATGCGATTCTGGAGCTCGCGCAGTGTATCGAGTACAGAAGGATCCCGGATGTAGTTGGCCTGGAGATTTAAAATGCTGCTTATAACTTGAAGGTTGTTTTTTACCCGATGGTGAACTTCCTTCAGGAGGATTTCTTTTTCCAAAAGGCTTTGCTTGATGCGCTCTTCGATGATTTTCTTATCGGTGATGTCGTGTACGATGTAGGAAACCTCAGAAATGTTGCGGCCCGGTACGGTAACGGGGTCCAGATACAATTCTACCCAAATGGCCTTGTCACCGGCTATGGAAAAACGTTTTTCATAATGCTGAGGCTGGCCTTGCAGAGCTTTTTCGTGGTAATCGAGGAGCAGATGCAATTCATCTTTGGTGAGGTATCTACGCGCCAGGCGCTCGAGGTTAAGGGCGGCGATTGGTTTTAGTCCGATGATGCGGAAGAAGCTTTGCGCAAATTGTTCGTTGAACGATACCAATTCGCGCAGGTGATTGATGACAATGATGCTTTGTGAGCTGCTTTCAAAGAGAGACTTGAACTTGGCGTTTTGGCGAAGCAGTTCTTCATTGGCTTTTTTAATTTCGGTGTTGTCTTCGAACAACATCAAAAAATAATCGGGGTTGCCGCGTTCATCCAGCACGAGCTGAAGACTTTGCTTTCCAAAAACTTCTTTTCCATATTTAGAGATGAGGCGAATCTCACGTGTAGATTGAACCAGGCGGAGGTTCAGGAAATCTTGGTTGAGTGCAACTGCATCTACTTTGTCTTCGGAATGAACAAAATCGATTATGTTGCATTGTCGGCACTCTGATTCTGAAAGTTCCAGAATGCGAAACATTCTAGTATTTGCCTGTTGAATCCTTCCAAAAATATCGAGAATGCAAATACCCAGGAAATCCTGGTTGTAGACATTTCGGTAGCGCTCCTCGCTGAGTTTAACCTTCTCTTCGGCCAGCTTTTCCTGCGAAATATCACGAAAGGTGCCTATGTATCTTCTGGGTGCATTTGCTTCTCTTCGGATGTTGATGCTGCCCTTTACAATAACCAATTTATTGTCTTTCTTAACCATAGGAACCTCTATAGAAAAAGAGGGTGTTCTTTCTGTAATGGCGGATGAAAGAGCATTTAGATACTTTTCTAGGTATTGCGGGTGAATAATATCTCGTATGCCTACTTCAGCCACATCAGCTGGGTTGTAGCCTAAGATGCGCAGCCAGGATTGGTTTACATATTCAAAATGTCCGTCTTCGGTGGCACAGTATATGAGATCGCTCGTGTTTTCAAAGATCTCGCGGTATTGCTCCTCCGATTTTTTCAGTTTGTCTTGTTGGCGCTTTTGTTCCGTTACATCTCTGCTAACACCTACCCTGCCAATAAACACTCCATCCTGATTGAGCATTTCCGATAGGTTCAGAAAGCAAATGAACATCTGTCCATTTTTTCTTCGGTTGATGATCTCGTCGGAGAAAAAACCCCAGGTACGAAGCCCATTGTCGACCCGTTTTTTTTCTTCGGGTGATGCATACAACATCAAGGTTTCCCTCCCAATTACTTCTTCTCGGGTATAACCAAAGGCCTTCTGAGCAGCGGTATTGAATTCGGTTACTCTTCCTTGGGAATCACTTGCCACAATGATGTCCATGGAAGATTGGATGATGTTTTGCGTGAATTGTTGATTTTTAACGAGCTCCGTTTGATAGGCTAAGCGGTTGATTACTTCTTCCTGAAGGATTTTGTTGGTTTCCTCCAGCATCTTGTTACGCTCCATTTCCAACTCCAACAAGTTGTCTTTGTGGGATTTGCGTACAATGATGAGAACATCACCGGTTCCCATTTCGGGAAGTGGAAATGCTTTTACTTCAACATCCACCCAAGTTTTTTTCTCGGTTAAAAAATGACACTCGAAAAACGGAATTACTTCTCCTTGGTTGAGTTTTTTCAAGCGCTGTTGCGCAATGGGAATTAGGTCCTGAGGGAGCAGATCAAACAGGTTTTTCCCTATCAGTTGTTCTTTTTTAGTGGCTTCGAGCAGGTGTAAGGCAGCAGGATTGGCCGTTAAAATAATTCCCTGCCGATGAACAATTACGCCATCGGGAATAAAATCTACCAGATAATTGTAGTTCTTCCGAACTTTTGCAATTTGAAGTTCTGTGTTATCCGATTCGCTTATGGGCCTAAGAGAAACAAGGAAAAGGTTGCGGTTGCGCAGTGAAAACAGATTTAAACTCACTTCAACATCGTAAATGCGATGTTGGCGCACTCTAATTCTCAAGAAAAAGGTATGTCCTTTTCCACGGAGGTATTCAAACACTTTCTGCTTGATTTTGTCGAGGGTAAGAACTCCGTCGGGTTGAGAATCAGGAAAAAATTCTGCTGGATTCTTGCCAATTAAATCCTCTTTGGAAAGGGAAAAATAGGAACATGTTTTTTCATTGCAGTCGACAATAACTTGATCTTCAACTAGCAGGTTGATGTTGTTGGAGTGGTTGAAAATATTCTTGTACCGCTCTATTTTAAGTGTCTGGCTTTTCCCTTTCCTCTTCAGGCTGCTTACCTCTGCTTTAAGGCGTTCTATTTCAGAAATAAGGGTTTGGGTTTCGTCTTTTTCCAAGGGATCCATTGGTGCGCATTAAGGATTTTTGGGCCCATCTCCATTTTCGGCATCGGGTATTTTTTCTCCGTCTATTTTTATGGCTTCATCATCACGGTACACCAAGGTAGTAACCAGATTGCCTTCTCTATCATATTTCCGCCAAGTTCCTTCGCGTTTGCCCATGATGAAGTTTCCTTCTTGCATTACTCTGCCATTATCGTAGTAATACGTGTGTTTGTCTTGTTCGTTGCCTTCTATGTATTTTCCTTGGTGGGCAATTTTTCCGTTTGTAAAAAAGAACTTCCATAATCCATCCCGTTGTCCTGATTTGTAAGCCCCCTCCTGTCGTTCATCACCATCGTCTAAAAACCAAACTCCATCCATATCTCCATCTAAAAAGTTTCCTTTGGTAATAACCTTACCACTATCGTTATACTCGCGCATTTCGCCTTCGGGCTTTCCTCTTTCAAAATGCTCCTCACGCAAGATACTGCCCGATTCATAGTACCATTTCCAATCTCCATCGGGTTTACCCCCTTTTACATAGGTGCCGGCTTGTTCTAATTTTCCGTTTTGGTGATAAAACTTCCAGGGGCCAATTCGTTTTCCATTTTC
>JBEIVB010000122.1:0-6418 GCA_040374085.1 Flavobacteriales bacterium
ACCGTGGCGGCCTGCAAATATTTGAAATACCTCTACGGCATGTTTGGCGATTGGCAAATGGTGTTGGCGGCCTACAACTCGGGTCCGGGCACCGTAACCAAGGCCATACGCAGAAGCGGAGGTAAGAAAACCTATTGGGAGGTTCGGCCCTTTTTGCCTACCGAAACCCAGAACTACGTTCCGGCATTCATCGCCGTGAACTACATCATGAACCACGCTTCGGACCACAACCTTTATCCTATTTCTCCCAAGCGCGAGTTTTTTCTACCCGACACCCTGCACATCAATCGCCCGGTTAACCTCAAGCGTGCAGCCGAGTTGATGAATATGGATGTGAGCGATCTTCAATTTTTGAATCCTGCATATAAGCTTGATGCGATACCGGCTACAGAAGAAGGCGGCATCATTTGTTTGCCCGGCACCAAGGTGGGCACCTTTCTTTCGTTGCAGGAGAGCATCTTCCGCACCAGCCGCGAGGCCCCGGTGGTGTATGCCCAGGCAGCAGCGGTGGTGCAAGAAAAAAGGGTGAGCGAGCGCAAAGTATGGCACCGCTTGAAACGGGGCGAGACCCTGGCTACCGTGGCTCGCCGCTATGGGGTTTCTATGGCCGAGCTGAAGCGTTGGAACCGCCTGCGTCGTGCACCAAAAGCCAACCAAACGCTGGTGGTGTGGGTGCCGCAAGAAACCGCAAAGCCCCTTGCGCTGCCAGCCGCAGCGCCCGCCAAAACCGATTCGGTGTTGGCTGCGGTTTCATCGGCAACAGGCGAGGATGAGCCCGATGTGCACCTTCAACCCGACTCCCTGGCGGGTGCTCCAACCCCAACCCCATCCGCTCCGGCAACCAAACGTTTGATTTATTATACCATTCAACGGGGCGATACCCTTTGGAACATCGCCAACCGGTATAAAGGCGTTACCGTAGATGAGCTGCGCCGTTTAAACAAAGCCGCCGTATCTGCCGGCTTGCGTGTAGGCACCCGCATTGCGGTTCCGGTGGGCGGCTAAGCCATTTGTCTGCGCCCGTTGTGGGGCACCTTTTGGGCCTGCCTCAGGAAACATCACGTGCCCTTCACGATTCCTTTATATGCAAAGTGGAATTTTGCCTACGTGATAAAAGTATGACGTATGGACATGGATTTTCCGCTGCCGGCTCGCCTGGAAATGCGCAACGGTACGCTTCGCGAGGTATGGATTGTGCAAGGCCCCGACCCCATAAACCGGCACTGGTTTGTGGCGCCCCTCAACGCACAAACACCCCCTGCTGCCCCTCTTGAGGTCCTGTTGGATTCCGATTTGGTATCCATCGATGCTATATGGCGTTGAACCGCGCGCCCAACCGATTGGCCTTGCTGCGCCTTTTTCGGGCGGCTCGGCTTGGGCGCTTGCGTGGGCTCGATCTTCCCATTATTACCCTGCCTCCGGTGCCGCCCCGGCCTTGGATCTGGAAACGGAGAAAGCCATAGTCTTTTTGTAATAAAAATGGGATTGGGTTCTTAGGATCCAACCATCACTCCAGGGGCAACACCCTGCGCACCATTAGGAAGCTGCGCTGGAAAAAGGCTTCTTTCATGGAGCTGTCCATCACGCCCTTGCTGCTGCTGGCGTGGTAGAAATCGGGGTGCTGAGGATCTGCCCGGTGCACAATGCCCACATGGTTCACCGTGTTGGGCTTTGCCGGATCGGTAGCAAAAAAAATGAGGTCTCCGGGCCTGGCCTCTTTCAGGGGAACTTGTTTGCCCGTTTTGGCCTGTTCGGCCGCGCGCCTCGGCAGTTTCAATTGGGCGGCTTTGTAGCTGGTTACCACCAACCCGGAGCAATCCATGCCTGCCGCGCTTTCGCCACCGGCTTTGTAGGGGGTGCCCAAGTAGCGCTTGGCGGTTTGCACCACGGCCAGGGCATAGGGTGCAGGTTGGGGGGGTGGGGTGCGGTGTGCGCCCCTAAACAGCGCGCAGCTTTGCAGCACCAGCAGCACCAACAGAAACCTTAATCCACGCACAATTTTCATAGAACAAAAGTAATTCCCATGGGTTTCGGTGCGCGCTTTTCCGGTAGAGGTTGCCCACAGGCACATGTTCAATTCCTGTACCTTTGAAGCCATGGCCTCGGGCAAATCTCTTCACTACGCAGCGGCCCTATCTGCGTTTTGCATCTGGGGCACCTTTAGCCTAGCCTTGAAGCCTCTGAAAGGGGTGCCTTCCATCGACATTTTGTTTTGGCGGGTGTTTGTGGCCGTGGGGGTGTTGTGGGCGTATTTGTTTGTCTTTCGGCGCTCGCTGCTGCGCATGGGCCTTGCGCGCTGGAAGGCTGCAACCCGCCCCGAGCGTATGCGGGCGGTAGGCCTTACGCTGTTGGGCGGTGTTTTGCTTACCTGCAATTGGCTGGTGTTCATACAAACGGTAAACCACGTGAGCGTGAAATCGGCGGCCTATGCCTATTTGGTGTGTCCGGTGCTCACCAGCCTCTTGGCGGTATGGGTGCTGCATGAGACCCTGGGCCGAGCGCAATGGGTGGCCTTGGGCATTGCTCTGTTGAGCTGCCTAGTGCTGGCCTGGTTTGCCTTGCACGACCTTTCGTTTAGCCTCATTGTGGCCGTATCGTATTCGGGGTTTCTCATCTCTCAGCGCCACAATACCCTGTTCCCGCGCCCCCTGCTGTTGGCCCTGCACCTGCTAACCTCCGCGGTGGTGCTGCTGCCCTTGTTTCCGTTTTTGGCCGGACCCTGGCCGGCTCTTTCTTCTTTCCCCTGGCTCATCACCGTGGTAGCCGTGGTATTTACCATACTGCCCTTACTCCTCAACCTGTTTGCCCTAAACGCCCTTCCCTCGGGTACCATGGGTATGCTCTTGTACGTGAACCCCCTCATCAATTTTGCCTTGGCGGTGCTGTGGTTTCACGAGCCCATGGCCGCGTTCCAATGGCTTGCCTATGCCCTGGTGTTCATTTCGGTGGTGGTTTACCACCTGCCTCAGCTGCGCAAGGCCCTCTCCGGCGATAATTAAATGTTGATGTTGGTCTGAAACAGCTTTACCGCAATGGCCAGCAGCACAATGCCAAACACCTTGCGCAGAATGTCGATTCCACCGGCACCCAGCAAAGATTCTATGCGAAACATGTTTTTTAAGACCAGATAAACCAGGGCCACGTTTACCAGAATGGCCACCATAATGTTTTCGGTATGATATTGGGCTTTCAGCGATATCAGGGTGCTGAGCGTTCCGGCACCGGCAATGAGCGGAAAGGCAATGGGTACAATGGAAGCGGTAGAGGGCACCGTGTCTTTGTATAAGCGAACGCCCAAAATCATTTCCAACGCCAGAAAAAAGAGTACAAAGGCACCGGCAATGGCAAAGGAATGCACATCAATGCCGATGAGGTTGAGCAGGCTTTCGCCCACCCACAAAAACATTACCATTATAATAAGGCTGGCCAGCGAAGCCTTGCGGGCATCTATGAGACCTATTTTGCTCCTGAGGTCAATCAGCACCGGCAGCGATCCCACCACATCAATCACCGCAAACAGAATCATGCCTACGGTAATCATCTCCTTTCCATCGAAATGCAACTTCATCATGGGCACAAAGGTATGCAAAGGGGTAGGGCAGAGGCATTAAGAAAAGGTAAAGCCCTTCTATCTTTGGGGCATGAACCGAAATCAACAATTGGGATTGGCTTGTCTGTGGCTGGGCCTGGGCATTGCCCTGGGGGCCTTGGGGGCACACGCACTAAAAAAGGTGGTGGCACCGGCTGCTCTGGCGGTATTCGAAACCGGGGTACGCTACCATTGCCTGGCCGCCCTGGGCCTGCTGTTTCTTAGCGGTGCACCACTGCCCGATGAGGCCGCTCGAACACGCGCTTTTCGTCTGTTGCTCCTGGGCTCTGTCTTGTTTTCGGGCTCGCTCTATGGCTTAACTTTTAACCCCATGCAAACCCCCAATCCGGCTTGGGTGAAGGTGCTGGGACCCATAACCCCTTTGGGCGGACTCCTGCAAATTGGCACCTGGTGTTGGTTGGGCTGGAGGTTCATGCGCACCCGCACCTGATTATTTCCTGGAGTGGGCAATATCCCAAACACCGTTTTCGTTATCTGCACACAAAACGTGCCTATGCCCAAAACTGCTACTCCTTCTTCTTCTTTCCGCACCCTTCACCCAGACCGCAGCCCATCACCATCTGCGCGCGTGTTGCGCAACATAGAGGCCTTTTCGCGTAGCCTCGAGGCGATGGCGCTTCCAAAAGGCCAAAAAACGCTGGTGCACCGAAACTAAACCTGGCGCAAGGTTACCTTTGCGGTATGGAAATCCTGCTGGGGCTAGATCAACGCCTCTTTTTGCTCATCAACGGCTGGCATGCGCCCTGGGCCGATGCGGTGTTTGGGCTGTTAACCGGACGTTGGATCTGGATTCCCTTCTACCTCTGGTTGCTGCGCTGCTTGTGGCTCGATCAGCCCAAACGCATGGCAGGCATTCTGGTGGCCACCGCCTTGCTGGTGGTTTTTACCGACCAAAGCAGCCGCTTGGCCAAAGCCGGTTTTAAACGCAACCGCCCCTGCCACACCGCAGAGCTGGCCGACCGGGTGCGCACACCCGAAAATCGATGCGGCGGAATGTTTGGTTTTTTCTCCAGCCATGCAGCCAACACCGCGGGTATTGCCACGTGGCTGGGCGTTTTGTTTTGGCCCCGACGCAAAAAGCTGGTAGCAGCCTTAATGGCTTATGCTTGTGTAAATGCCTATGCGCGGGTGTATCTGGGATACCATTTTCCGGGCGATGTACTGGTGGGTATGCTGGTGGGTGCCGCTTGGGCCGCATTGCTCAGCAGGGCCTGGAAACGCTGGTCCTCCAGGTTTTATACACCTAATTGAATGTTTTTTTAAACCTTTGCACCATTACCTGATGTTATGAAACTCGATTTGCTTGCTTTTGCTGCCCACCCCGATGATGCCGAACTGTCTTGTGGCGGAACCCTGATTTTGGAAAGACTAAAGGGACGCAGCACCGGAGTAGTAGACCTTACGGCCGGTGAGCTGGGTACCCGCGGAAGCGCGGCTTTGCGGGCCAAGGAAGCAGAAGCTGCAAGCCGGGTGCTTGGACTGAGCGCACGCCAAAACCTCGGCCTCCCCGACGGATTTTTTACCGAAGACCGAGCGTCTATGCTCGCCGTTGTTCAATGCATACGCCTGTATCGCCCCGAGGTGGTGCTGGCCAACGCCCTCCAAGATCGCCACCCCGACCATGCCCGCGCAGCCAAGCTGGTGGCCGATGCCTGCTTCTATTCCGGATTGGCCAAAGTAGAAACCCTGCACAATGGGCTGGCACAAGAACCGTGGCGGCCAAAGGCCTTGTATCACTATTTGCAAGATCATTACCATGCGCCGCATGTGGCGGTAAACATCACCTCGGTGTTTCAAGAAAAAATGCAAGCCATTAAAGCCTACAGCTCACAATTTTACAACCCCGAATCCACCGAACCCGAAACCCCCATCTCCACCCAACAGTTCTGGCAATCGCTCAACGAACGCGCCAGTAAATTAGGCCGACTCATTGGAGTGGAGTATGCAGAAGGTTTCCACGCCGCTCGCATGCCCGGGGTAGCCAGCTTGTTTGATTTGTATTAAGCCATTCGAGAAAGCCAATGCATTAGGCTTCTTGCCTATCCTGTATTTGACTTATAAAACCATCTCGTTTTTCTTTTCACTTTTCTTAGACGAATCTTCTTCATCCTCGTCCCAATCCGAGGATTCGGAATTGGTGTTTATGCCTTTGCAATCCATGCAATGAAGTCCATCTGTTTGCATCACCCATCGTCTTCCCATCATATCGCTGTCTAAGGTGTTGGAAACGTTTTCAACGTCGTAGAGAATGTCTTTTAAGCTTGGACTCAGAAACACCACCTTGCCCACCGGAACGCGCAGGCGCACCTTAACTTTTTGGTTACGCCATTTTTGATCGTAGGCAGTTTCATAATAATTACCCAATTGAACAACAGAATCCATTTGTGCGAAGCGGTATTGTATGCTGTTGGCTCGGGCGGTGGCTTCTTTTTTGGTGGCACCGGAGGCTATGCGGAAAATCGCCAATTCGAAGCTATCGGTTTTAGAGGGTAACACGTCAAATTGGGCATTGCCGTATGCGATGGCCTTGCCGTCTCTGCGCAACAGATTCCACTTACCGAGTTGAAGTAGAGTTTTCTCATCCAACGCCTGCAAATCCTCATCATCTTCTTCGTCCGGAATGGGCCCGTTGTTTTTGGCTTCTATGTACAACACTCCACCTTTTGGCGTTTTTATTTCTTCTGCCTGCACCTGTCTTCCGGTGGTTTTAAACTCAGCACCCAAGTCAATTGCCATCCACAGGCAAATGGCTACACCCAGCAGGAACAGCAGCGATGCGGTGATGCTAACCGCGCGGTTGCGAACCGG
>JBEIVB010000066.1:0-14579 GCA_040374085.1 Flavobacteriales bacterium
CCGTTGCTTGCCTTTGCTGTTGGATGTTCCTCAGGCGGGTTCGGCGCATTTGTTGGTGCAAACCGAGAGCTGGGCACAAGGGGAGAGCATTTGGCTGGAAGACCGCACGTTGAATGTGTTTGAGCGCTTAGAGCCGGGTCAACCGCATTACCTCAACCTTCCGAAGGGCGAGGTGGCCGGTCGATTGTTCTTGCACATAGCTCCATCTGAAACGAATATGGGCAAGGCCCAGGCGAACATCAGCGGAAGCTTATATTATCAAGATGGGGTGGTGTACGTTCAGCCGGGCATGAGCAGCTCGGGTGCGCAGTTGGATGTGCGCAATCTGCTGGGCCAGAAGGTGTTCGAAACCACGGTATCGGGTCAAAGCGGAATCGTTCGCATACCGCTTCCCGAAATGCACGGCACGTTCTTGGTGCAGGCCATGATGGGCAATCAGAGAGAGGTAATAAAAGTGGTGATGCCGTAAGGCTGGCATCGGCAACGTTACACGTATAAACAGGTAGATAAAAAGGGGGCTGAACACTTCAGCCCCCTTTTTTTGCGTAAGGAACCATTCAGTCGAATCACCAAGAAGCATGGCTTACCATCTTTCTCAATTCCAAGTCTTCTGCTGCAGTTCCATTTTACCGAATGGATTTTTAGTACTCGTTGAAGATTAGACTTCAGGTGGGGGGTTACTCCTGGGTGGGACGGTCATCTACCCGTTCGTACTTCATCCATGCACTCCGATGCCCATCGGCAACCTTTTCCGCCAAGCCTTTGGGCTTTAGAACCTTCACCTGTTCTCCCAACGACATAATTTCCATGTACAGGTCGTGGGTGGGAAAAACCTTCAGCTTTACCCAAGCCTCATCCTCGTTTTCCTTAACTATTTCTTGCGTATAATGCAGAGGAAGTGTCTTTATGTATTTTGCCTGATGTGCAGTAACAGAGAGCAAGATTTCTTCTGGTTTGCCCTTGTTCGGACGTTCTATTCCAAAACAAAAGTTGAAGTACTCTTCAACGTTGTAGCCCATCGGAAAATCAAACAACTGGTTGCTTATTTGCAGATGGGTGATCCGATCCAGTGCAAAGGTCTTGATCATGCCATCGCCGCAATCCTTTGCCAGTAAGTACCATCGGTTTCGGTATTCTTTTAGAACCAAAGGCTCGGTCTGGCGCTGACTGAATTCCTCTTCGTGAAACTTCTCATAGGTGAACATTACCCGATACCGGTTTTTGATGGCATGCAGCAAACCATATAAATGTTCGGTGCCCTGTGGTTTGCGCTTTTCCAAATGCACATGAGGCGCTAGATCTTGAGCCAGGTTCAAGGACTGGAACATATCAAAGGCCTCCAGCATACGGGTGAAATTCATGTTTTCAGAAGATTTCTGAACGATAAAATATCCTCTCTGACGGGGTGAATATTCTATGGTGATGCCAAACATGATGTCGATTTCTTTGATGTCCCGCTGAAGGGTGCGCTGAGAAAATCCAATGTTTAAATGATCATCTCGTTGTTGCAAAAACTGGAACTGATAGTCTAAGTATTCTTCAATTTCCTTGAAGTTGGCATAAGGTTGTTGCTGCAGTTTCTTTAAAAGTAGAAGGTATCTGGAAATGTAACCGCGTTTAGACATGCAAAATGGGTGTTGAGGTGATGAATGTTTCTGCTTAGCTTAGACTCTATCCTGAAATATCAGGTAAACGTATGGTGCGCTAAGATGCAATTTTTCAACAAGCTTCTTCTATCGGCGCTTCAATGGAACGTGAAATAAACCCAATCGGACGTCGTTTTGCATCGATGGCAAACGTTTTTTCCTTTTGGTTGTAAATATCGGTTAGGGACATGGGTGCATGAACGATGGAATCGAAGCCCAACTTGTTTGAGAGGGCCTGTGCTTTTAGGGTTTCCAGTTCCTTAAACTCGTATTTGGCAATGAGCCTTCCCTTGCGCATGAGGGCCTGATCTATTTTGGAGACATCGGTATTAAAGGAACATATAATTTGAATGTTGAGGCAATCGGAAAGCAATCCGTCCGAAATGTTCAACAGGGCCGAAACGGGTGAATTGCCGTCGCGCTCCCGATCCATTATGATGTTTTCCGCATCCTCTATCACCAAAACCGAGTTGGGATTGTCTACCAGAACCGAGATCAGCTCGGGGTTGGTTATGGCACTGGCTAAGTTTGGAGGAAGGAAGATGACGTTTTTGGATAGGCGGCCAATGAGGTGGCGTATGTAGGAGGTTTTGCCTGTGCCCGGCTTGCCGTGCAAGAGCACCAGCCCTTTGTCGTTTTTTTTCTGGAGGCGTTTGAGGATGACCTCGTGCACGGCTTTGAAATCGTCGTTGTAATTGTCTTCTATGTTGAGCTTGGGGCGGGTGAGCGCCAAGGGCTTGCTGCAAATGCCGTGGGGCGTGTTTACCAGCAAATCTATGTAGGGCGTTTGGGAGGTTTTGCGCTTTCGAAACGATCTTATTTTGGCTGACAACGCATCTACAAAGGCTTCGTTGGTTTGGTGAAACAGAAACCGCACCGTAGAACGATTTATGTCAAAGAACACCAGTAAATCGTCTTGCAACAAAAAGAAAGCGTGAAAAAGCGCTACTTGGTTGCTCCCTTCAAACGGCCGCTTTAAATTGTAGCGCTGCCAAATGGCAGAAGCATACTCCGTTTCAAACCAGGTGCACGCTTTTTTTGCATCGACCTTTTTTTCGATCACCAAATGGGGTACGCGGTTGAAGTGGGCCACAAACAAATTCAATTCATTTATATATCCAACCCGATCCGAAAAAACCTTGCTTAGGTCCATGCGGCCGGCGTTTATTTGGTGGTTGAGTTGGGTGCAGTCTGGGTGGGTTTCAAAGGCTTGTGGCATGGTATATTTCGGATAGTCATGCAAAAATCGGCGCAGGGTGCGCCAAAGTGTGTCGCTTTAAATTACCCATACAATTGGAGCCTCGATGGCCTTCCATTCTTCCCCCGGAAAAGGCTCTATATTTACCCCATGCGGTCGATGTATTTTTTTGCCCTTGTCCTGGTGTTGGTTGCTTGCCAGCATAAGCCGGAAGAACCATCAGCCTCCACCACGGGGCTGGATGCAGTTGCGTTTGTACCCGATAGCTCGGCAGCCGGCAGCATGCCCGAGGTAAAGCAGCGGGTGGTGGACGAGCGCACTTGGCAAGCATTCCCGGCCGGAAAGGTTAGGGTGCAACCGCAGCTTTCGAATATGCGCAGGAGCGGTGTCCCCGAAGTGGTGAAGGCCGCAACTCCGGTAAGCATCACCCCGGGTGCCGATACCGTGCTGTTGCCCACCTCAACCCTTGTGGCCGATAGCACCTATCGGGCCGGAACACCCGAGGTGCAGGAAGCAAAAGATCGATGGGGAAAGGACTTGAATAGGGCCAACTTCAGCAACTTCAGTAAGATACAAGGATTAAAGCACGGCGATGTGCGTTGCCTGATGCAAGATCATAACGGGGCCCTTTGGCTGGGTACGCTCGGAGGCGGAGCCTCTCGTTTTGATGGAAAAACCTTTGTGCATTACACCGAAAAAGAGGGCCTGCCCACCAACATGATCAACTGCATTATGGAGGATCGCAACAAGAACCTGTGGTTTGGCGCCCAAGGCGGAGGGATCACCCGTTTCGACGGAAAAAATTTCAGCACCATCAGTACCAACAATGGGCTCGAAAACTTAAATATATCTTCTATTATACAAGAGAAAAGTGGTTGCTTTTGGTTTGGCACGCAAGGCGGTGGAGCATACCGATACGATGGGAAAAAACTCACCCATTACACCACCCGTCAGGGATTGTGCAGCAACGTGGTGAATGCCATTTGCGAAGATGCATCCGGGAACATCTGGTTTGGCACCGCAAGTGGCCTAACCCGATTCGATGGTAAAACCTTTACCACTTGGACCCAACGCCAAGGTCTGCGCAACGCCGCCATACGTTGCTTGCACGTAGAGCGCAGCGGCGCCATTTGGCTGGGCACCAACGGCAGCGGTGCCACCCGTTTCAACGGCGAAACCTTTGAGCATTACGGGGCTAAAGAAGGTCTTGATAACCGGGTGCTGAATGACATTGAGGAAGATAAGAGCGGACAAATCTGGTTTGTTTCCGAAGACAACGGCATTTCGAAATTCGATGGCACCTACTTCACCCACTACAACGAAAAAGATGGGCTTGCCAACAAATCGCTGTTCTGCATGCTGGAAGACCGAAGCGGTTGCCTGTGGTTTGGTCTCAACAGCCCCGGCCTTTCGCGTTTCGATGGAAAAACGTTTACCTTCCTCAACACGGCAGATGGCTTGTTGAACAGCTCAGTGCGGTGCATCCTCAAAGACCGTGCGCACAACGTTTGGTTCGGTACCCAGGAAGGCCTCAGCAAATTCGATGGGAAACAATTTTATAACTATACCGTTGCAGAAGGATTGCCGGCGGCTGAAGTCTTTACCCTTATGCAGGATCGCCTGGGCAACATCTGGTTTGGAACCTACACGGGTGCCTGCAAATTCGATGGGAAAACGTTTACCCAACTCACGCAAAAAGACGGATTGCCCAGCAATACGGTTTACAACATTTTTGAAGACAACAAAGGCAACCTCTGGTTTGGTACCGACCGCGGACTTGCCCGATACGATGGCAACCGAATCCAAGCCTTGCAAAAAGGTATGCAGGCCGGTGCACAAAACCTGGATGACCTTCAACAGAAAGACGGAGTTTGGGTTTCCACCATCACCACCTACAGCGGCAGAAACAGTTTGAGTGATTTCGAGATTCGAAACATCATGCAGGATAGGGAAGGTGCTATGTGGTTTGCCTCGTTGGGCAATGGGGTTTCGACATTCGATGGAAAAACCTTCCGCAACTTTTCCGAGCGAAACGGTATGCCCAGCAATTTCGTTTTGGGTATGCGTCAGGATCGGGATGGACATTATTGGTTTGCCACCTTGGGTCAGGGGGTGGTGCGTTTCGATGGAAAAACGTTCACCACCTTTCGTAAAAAAGACGGTCTTACCCACGATATGGCGTTCAGCATTTTGGAAGACAAGAACGGCAACTTATGGTTTGGCACCCGCTTTGGGTTGAGTCTGCTGCGTGCTGAAAAACGTGCCTTGATCACGAAAACGATTCAAGAAAAGAGCGGAAATCAGGAGCAGGTGTGGTTCCGAAACTATACCTATTCCGATGGTTTTTTGGGTATGGGGGTTAACATAGGCAACACGATGGTGGAAGACACCAGCGGCAACATCTGGATCGCTGCCAACGACCGCGTAACCGTTTATCATCCCTCTGCCCACGACCTGGTGGAAGCCGCGGGCCCAAGCATAGAGATAAACGGCTTGAGTTTGTTCAATGAAAAAATCGATTGGAAGCAATTGGCTGAGCATCCCGACAGCGCCCTTCAACTGGGCAATGGAATGAAGGTACAGAAGTATTCCTTTTCCCGCATAAGCCCTTGGAACAGCCTTCCTGAGCCTTTGAGTTTGGCCTACAACAACAACTATATAACCTTTCATTACATAGGCATCACCACCGTGCAGCCTCAAATGGTGCAATACCGGTATAAGCTGGAAGGCAACGATCAAAACTGGAGTGCGCCCACCTATAGAACCGAAGCTGCCTACGGCAATTTGGCACCGGGTACCTACACCTTTTGGGTGAAGGCCATGAACAGCGAAGGCTACTGGTGCAAGCCACTGCCCTACACCTTTACCATTCGACCACCCTGGTGGCAGCGGTGGTGGTTTCGGGCGGCCTTGGCCCTTCTTGGTGTTGGGTTGATTTTCTTCTACATAAAATGGCGGGAACGCACCCTGAAAATGCGGCAGGCAGAACTGGAAAAAAAGGTAGACGATGCCACGCAGGAAATACGCGCCCAAAAAGAGCAAGTGGAGCGCGAAAAAAAACGGAGCGATGAGCTTTTGCTCAACATCCTTCCCGAAGAAGTGGCCGAAGAGCTCAAAGAGAAAGGGCAGGCAGATGCCCGTTTGATGGATGAAGTAACGGTGCTGTTTACCGACTTCAAAGGGTTTACGGAGCTGTCTGAAAAATTAAGTCCACAGGAACTGGTGAGCGAAATACACGCCTGCTTTTCTCAATTCGACTCCATTATGCAAAAGCATGGAGTAGAAAAAATAAAAACCATTGGCGATGCCTATATGGCCGCCGGAGGCTTGCCCGTTTCCAATAGCACACATGCAGTAGATGTGGTGAATGCCGCCTTGGACATTCAGCACTTTATGGAGGAACATAAAGTAAAGAAAACTGCCAACGGCGAAATACACTTCGAGATCCGCATAGGTGTGCATACCGGCCCGGTGGTTGCCGGAATTGTGGGGGTTAAGAAATTTGCCTACGACATCTGGGGCGACACCGTTAATACCGCTTCGCGCATGGAAAGCAGCGGCGAAGTGGGGCGTGTAAACATCAGCGGAAGTACCTACGAGCTGGTTAAGAACGTGTTTGCATGCACGCATAGGGGCAAGGTAAAAGCAAAAGGCAAAGGCGAGGTGGATATGTACTTTGTGGATCGGTGAAGCAACGTACTCCAACCCCCTTCCCACTTGAGCGTAGTTTCCGAACTGCGATGAGAGAAGGTTCGTTTATTCGAGCGCTGAATACGTTGTTGGTCTTATGAATGTAATGGAGGTAGATGAGCGGTAGAGGAAAATACAAAAGCAGTGCAGTTGCAAACCATGCTGAGAGAGGTGCTTTTTTCGTGTATATAATAATCTTTGTATGGTGTTCTTTTTTCTGTTCCGCTTGCGGCACCGATTCAAAAACGCGAACGGCGCCTCCAACCCCAATCCATTCTTCAATAAAACCGAAGCAAAACCCGCCTGAGTCGGCAGCATCAGCGGTGAGCGCAACTAAAGAACCTCCGGTCCAAAAGCCACCCACCCAAACGGTTTCGCTGCCTGCCAAACAACAAGAACCCCAACTCAGGATTTCCGATGGGGTAACGGATGCCAAACTCAATGGAGAACCCATATTGCTGCAGGAAGAAATGCCCCAACGCCTGTTGAATGCCCACCCCGATACCGTTCAGGCCATATTAAAAGCGCATTACTGCGCGCAGGAAAGTCGTTTTCCGCGCTCCATTGCCGATAATTTTGAGCAGGGCATTTCGCGGGAGACGTTGGCATACCCAAGGTTGTTTTATACCCTTGAGCTGTATGAAGACAGCTATGCAATGAAGCCCTACCGCGTTTTGGTGCGCACGGTTGGGAAAGAAGGAAATCAAGTTTGGGTGCGTTAAGAAGCCCGGTTTACGGCGATGCACACGAAGCTTAACTGGCGGGTGAATAATATGCCTTTTAAAATATAAAAACTTTGCAGAGCGCACGCAGCAGGGTTGGGGTGCATCCGCATTTCGAAGCGATGGGTTTGGCTTGGAACGCCTCGCTTTTTGGCCTTGGGTTGCATCTACAACGGGTTGCCATGCACAAGCGTATAACCCCACTTATTGGTGCTGCAGGAGCTGTATGAAGCCGGATGAACCATACTCCTTTCCATCGTAACCAATTGCGCGGTAAACGAAGTAGTACACTCCATCGTCCACCATGCTGCTCGACTGCCTGGTTCCATCCCACACATCCAGGTAACGTTCTGTGGAGGCAATGCCGGTAAACTGCGTTTGCTTGATGTTGTTTCCCCAGCGATCGAAAATGTCTATGGAGAAGTCTTTTACGTTGTTTACCGAAATGCGCACCCAATCGTTTACCTTATCTCCATTGGGCGTAAACACATTTGGACACGATACGGCTGTTGGCTCCTCGAGGATCTTAACTACGATGGTGTCGCTTGCATTGCATCCACCCACAGAACCCACCCGCACAAAATAGGTGTCGGCAACGGAGACCTGAATGGTTTGGGTGGCATCGCCCGTATTCCAAAGCCACTGTCCACCCGGACCCGCATCGAGCGTGAGGATAAAGGGGGCGGATACCACGGTGTCGTTGCCCAGGTTTACCGCAGGTGCCGCTACCAAACTCACCAAAATGGAATCGGTGTCTTGACAGGTTCCATTGTCCACCCGAACGGAATAGATGCCGGCCAAACCCACGCTGATGGTTTGGCTGGTTTGAGCTGTAGACCATAGAAAAGTTGAACCCGCATTACCGGCATCGAGGATTAGATTGGCGCCTGCGCAAAGGCTTGGGTCTGGACCTAAATTCACCACAGGAGCCACTGCGTTGGTGATGGTAATGGTGTCCGTTTTGCTGCACACTCCGTTGCTGACCCTAACGTAATAAACGCCGGATGCGCTAACCAAAATGGTGCGGGTAATCTGCGTGTTCGACCATAGATACGTTCCCCCCGGATTGCCGGCATCGAGCACCAATGAGCTTCCCGGACACAAGGCCACATCGTTGCCGAGGTTTACCACAGGAATGGGTGCAAGGGCAACCGAGGCACTGTCGCTGAGCACACAACCCGAGCGGGTTACGGTTACGGCGTATGTGCCGGCGGCATTAACGGAAATGCTTTGCGAGGTTTGACCGGTGCTCCATTGGAATGAATCGGCAGCGCCGGCGTTTAGGGTGAGCGATGTGCCTGCGCAAATTGTGGTGTCGGCACCTAAATTGGGCGGGGCGGCAAGGGCAATCACAACGGTATCGCGAGAAGGGCAGGGCGTAGAGGCATCTTTCACTACAAAGTAGGTTCCGGGGTTGGTGGTAACCAGGGTCTGAGAAGTGGTGCCGTTGCTCCACAACCACGAGGAAGCTGGTCCGGCATTCAGGGTAATGCTTTGCGCGGTTCCACACAGCACCGTGTCGGGGCCCAGGAAATTGGTGCTTATGGATCCACCTACCACAACCACGCTCACCGTTGCCGTATCTGCAACGTTGCATTTGCTGGGGTCGGTAACCACCAAGGTAACCAAATAGGTACCTGCCGCAGCAAACACGTGCTGTGGGTTTGAGGTGGTGTCGATGGGTGAACCGTCGCCAAAATTCCAGCGCTTCTGAGGAGCACTGCTGGTATTGGAAAAATTCACCCCAAGTCCGGTACACACGGGGCCGGAAGGGTCAACTAGGATTTCTGCGTGAACCGTGGTTTGAAAATCCATTTTAAACAGGGCGATGTCGTAGGAAAAGGAATTCTTAACCGTTGAAATTGCGCCCGGTGTGGTGGTCATGTTCGATCCATCCTGACAGATCACCTGCATCACCAAACCCGCTTTGTCGAAGAAGCAATTGCCGCCATCGTTATGGTCTCCATAGCCTTCACCGGGTGCAAGCAGGGCTCCGAAATAAGAACCGTAGAGTAGGGAAGAGGCATTGGTGCTCAAAACCAACATGTGAAAATCTCTTCCATCGGTGGTATCTTGCAGGGCATTGGGGGTGAGCGGAAAATTGGTACCGTCGCGCGACCAACCCATGGAAAATATATTCCCACACACATCCAGCATAAACCCGGTAGGAATAAAGATGTTGGTGTCGATTCCGTTGCCGTAAACCGTGTAAAACTCGCGCTGCGTAAGCCCTGAGTTGTAGCGGCTGATGAACAGATTGCTGCCTGGCACACCGTAGCAGCCCGCACTAATGGCTTCCGGCGCACTGGTTTGCCCCAGAATTACGGGGTTTCCGGAGGCATCTAAATCGAGAAAATAAACCTGGTCGATGCCGTTGGTTCCAACAAAAGTGGAGGCCGATAACGTGCTTGCATTGTTGGAAAGTTTTAGGATGAAACCATCAAGAGAATCGCCCTGGAAGGTGCTGTGGTACGCTCCGGGGGTAGAAGGGAAATCGGTGCTTCTGGTTGCCCCGCACAAAAACACATCGCCTCCACTGTTTCTGCGCATACCATAGCATCCGTCTGCTCCAGACCCACCAATAAAGGTGCTGTACAACAGGGTGGATAAATCGGAACTCAATTTTACCAGTATTCCATCTTGCCCACCCCCGTTAAACGTGGGGTCGTATGCTCCCGCTGTAACCGGAAAATCGCTGCTTCCGGTGTACCCGGCAAAGAAAATGTTACCTGCCGCATCGAATTCAAGCTCTCCACGCTCCTTGCCTAATTCGGAGATCGCCTCTATTTCGTTGAAGCCCTCTGCATTTGACCCACCCAAATAAGAAGAGGCCAAAAGAGTGCTTCCGGAAGGATTCATTTTTGCGATGAAGTAATCGATGGTTCCAATCGTATCCAAAGAGTTGTCGTAGCAGCCGGGGGTTACCGGAAAATCGGCAGAGGTGGTTACCCCAACCACCACCAGGTTGCCGTCTTTATCCACCTTGGAGTTACGGGGAAAATCAAAAGGAATGCTTCCCCCCAAAAATGTGGCATAGAGAAAATCGGAACCCGAGGGCGATATTTTGCTGATCACCATAACGTAGTAGCCCGGATAATTGGAGAGGTAAGACCCCAAGGTTGTGGGATAACCGGGCCCGAACGAAACTCCGGTGGTGTAGATGTTTCCCTGTTTGTCGCTGGTGGATAGCCAGCCCATGGTGGTTGAAATAGACCCGGAGTAGGTGGCTGCCACCAGCACCGGATCAATTACTAAGGGATAACTTTTGTTGTATGCATCGGAACAAACAAATCCCACCACGTTTTCGCGCAACACATACCGGCATTTCACGTTCACCTTTTTGCCGCCGATGATCTGATAGGCTTCCGGAATCTGCTCGGTGATGGTGCCCACAGATGTGGGAATCAACAAATGCCCATCCTCGCTGATGCTGAGGTTGTTTACGCCCGTGTAGCGCATGCGCACCTGTTGAAGATCGGCATTGGGAGCAAGAAAAAGGTCGTACTTAAACGCACCGTTTTGCTGATGTGCCAAAAGGTCAACACCCGCATACAAACCCGTGTACGCAACCTCTTCAAACAAGGCCACCTTAGAGGCCCACTGAGAAGGTTTGTTGCCAACGAAATAATTGTGGTACTTCTTCAACTTGCCTTTGGGTACCAGGCCGGCATCCGCACGGGCACCCTCGAAACTCATGCGGTAGGCATGCCCACCCGGGTGCACCATATCTGCGGGATTCTTGGCTTGGTGAATGGATTCATGCACCGCCTCGCCTTGCTCTGTATTTAAGAGCACCACCGTAAAAGAACGCTGTTCGAGAAAAACCCTGCCGCCCTTAAAATCGGCCGCATACTTAACCTGAGCAGGCCACTGATTGCGGTTCTCTATAAAGCCGTCGCGGCCTTTTTCTGCCCATGCCGGTAGAGAAAACAAACATGTGGCGTGCAACAGAAGCAAAAGGGATGCGTGTTTCATAAGAGATAAGCTTTCGAAGCAAATTCGATTATAATACATAATTGATAAGAAAAATTGTTTGTTTTCTCGGCAAGTGCGAAACAACGGGTTGGAGGATTGGTAATGTCTTGGGATGGCTACCGGTGAGGGAATGCATACATGCCATCGATGCGAAACGAGGCCCTGCACCCAATAACGGGGTTGGGCATACAAATTTTTCGGAGCGATGCGCGCCAAATCGCGTGAAAAGCCCCCCGCGTCTGAGGCCAAAGAAAAAGCAGAAAACACAGCATCCTATGAACGCAACTGCGGCAATATCGACTGGAAAATGAACCTTCGTTGAGAATAGAATCCCAGCAACATTTCCTTCAGGAAACGGGGTTCCCAACTCAATAAACCGGAAAAACGGCAAACCAGAAAATCCCATGCTGCCTGCCAACACGAAATTTTAAAGGCATTGGTTTACCCTTTCCCTCATTTTTTTTGGTGGACATTCTCTTTTCCGGGCAAAGCCAAATGGCCCAAGCCGGTGGCAACAACTGCAGGTTTGTGTACCCTAGCGGGCGGCGCATCCGACAACCGGCAGCAGGTTCAAAAACATGTGCCTACAGATATTCCTTCAATCGGCAGCAGGTTCAAAAACATGTGCCTACAGATATTCCTTCAAAAACGGCTGCATCTCCAGTTCGATGTCTTTTCGGAGCTGCATCAGCTTTTTGGCGTAGTGCTCGAGGTGCTTGTCTTTTTCGGTCATAGGCTCCCAATGCCGCACGGGTTTGGGGTTTCCGTTTTCGTCCACCGAAACAAACACAATCACACAATGCGTGGTTTTGGTGAACTCGGGATCGGAAATTTTTCTCGAGAACACATCTACCGCAATGTGAATGCTGGTTTTGCCGGTGTAGATCACCTTTGCCACAAGCTTCACCAGGTTGCCTATTTGGATGGGTTTAAAAAAGCGTATGCCTCCGGCGTACACCGTAACGCAATACCCTTGCGCCCAGGAAGAGGCGCAGGCAAAGGCCGTTTGGTCGATCCATTTCATAACGGCGCCGCCGTGCACCTTGCCCCCAAAGTTTACATCACCGGGTTCTGAAATGAACTGAAAGGTTATTTTGTTTTCCATAGGTGTGGGATGTGGCTGTGGTAAAGGTCATGAAAATTGTTTTTATGCCGAGGGTCAACATAAGAACGAATCCGAACCGGCTGCACATCCTTATCATGAGGTGGTCGGGTATGTTTCATCTACAGCCTAATCCGATTGGCTAAAGAGCCGAAGGTTATGGCCATTAAGGCGGGTTTAACGGTAAACGCCTTCACAATACCTCCAATCATGCCCGATAGGGTAGTAAACGCTCCTGAATCGTGTCTGTGGTTCATGGTTCTTGCCTGTTGCAGAGGCAAGATTCGGACATGGAGTTAGGAGGGAGTTGACGGCTGGGGGTGGTTGTGGATATTTTTGGGTATTTGTGTAAGTTTGTCAGTAAACACCAGAATCTACAACAAGTGCTGTTTTGTAGTTCATAACTCAAAAAGCCTAATATTAACCGAGCTACCAACAACTAATCGCCAATCGGCAATTTGTCAAATAAGGAAACATGGACGAACTATTCAAAAAAGCAGGTGGGCTATTAAAGTCCTTCAAAGATGGGTTAAATGGCCTAAATGCGGTAGATGTTTCTGATGTTGTTTCAGATATCAATGAATGCAATATCTACTCAAGAAACTATCCTTCAGAAAAAGATTGCGAGCAAACTATTTTAAAGCATCTTCGCTCAAAGTCTGGATACACTAATGTGCATCAGCAATTTAGTGTAGGAGGAAATTTGGCTTTAAAAATTGACCTTGACATTGATGAGCGCATAGGCGTGGAGATTAAACTGGCGGAAGAATTAGTCAAGAACGCAAGCAATGCCCAAAGGTTGTTGGGGCAAGCTCTTTACTATTCAAAAAGGAAATATCAACAAAATGTAATTGTTTTGGTAATTGGTCCAAATAAGCTGCAAAGTGACCCGCTGATAAAAGAGCTTGCTTCTTTTATTGAGATTGATTTGAACCTTACCTTTATTTACAAAGCCTTCAAATAATCATCTTATAGAAGTATTTTGTTTTAGATTATTGTCTTACATAGCTCTTTAAATTAAGGCCTTTACTTCCAATTTATAGAATCAAAAATAATTTTGTTATCTAATGATTAGCAGAGGTTCAGTTATACTCACTGGTGCAGGTGCATCATATGAATTGGAGTGAAGCCTTCCCCCGGGTAGGCGCCTAACGGAGGTTTGAATTTACTAAAGCGCCATAGTCCATGGGCACATGGAGCCTACGAAGGTTGTTTTAATACTGGGTTAAAATGGGGTGGGGATGGAGTTAAACGTAATTTTCTGTGTGTTCGCTTTTATAGACCACGCATGATTTTTGCAACTTCCTTTTTTGTTGAGTCAACTTTTTTCTTAACCGCTTCAAGTTCTTTTTCGGCCTCTTTCAGTTGTGTCAATTTATTTTCAATTGGAGTTCCTTTAAGCAAGTCTGCAACTTGTTTTGTGTCCGTTTTGTTGTTGCTAATTACTTTTGAACTGACACCATTTAAAATTTCAAGACGGTGTTTGCAAACTTGCCCATTTTGTCCTGCTTGGCAAGTACATGAAGCACTCATATTTTGTCCATCAAAATTAAAATTTACTTCATAAGGTTCGTCAGAGCCACCCTGAATTAAAAAAATAATTGTCTGCATAGATTTGATTTTATTGTTGTTGTCTTGTGAATCTGAAGCCTTCACACTCAACCTGCACAAGCCGGACCCAAGCAAGCAACCTAAAGCGATAACGCAACCCATTGAATGCCTATAGCCAACCGGCACCCGAAGCACACGAAGCTTCTTTCAACACAGGGTTAAAACGAACCGTGGCTTCGTTTAACCCTTATTTGTTGCCGGCTGTATTTCTTACTCCTACTTTTTCTTGGTACTTGTAGGCTTACTTGGTTTAGATGGAGTACGTCCTTCGTTAATCTTTGTCGGTTTGGGAGCTTGTTTCTTTGCCATGTGTCAACGTGTTTAAATGGTTTAATTTTTTGTCGGTTTTGCCGGTAATGGTTTTGAAGGAGTCCTGCCTCTAGTCCCTTCTTTTGGTTTCGGTGGGGGGGGCGTCTGCTTAGCCATTATTTCTGGGTTTTATCATTCGTTTTTGTTGAGTCAGTTTTGGTTGAATCAGTTGGCGTAACTTTAGGAGACGGTATTACAGAAGTTCGTCCAGCTTGTTCTGTTGCCGTATTTGTCCGAGTGTTCTCGGGAGTTTTTCCCTTTACCATCTTTGTTACATTTATTGATACGAATATAATAAATAGTCCAATCCCAATAATCACTCCACA
>JBEIVB010000014.1:0-37206 GCA_040374085.1 Flavobacteriales bacterium
ATGGAAGGGCCATCGCTCAAAGGATAAAAGGTACGCCGGGGATAACAGGCTGATCTCCCCCAAGAGCTCATATCGACGGGGGGGTTTGGCACCTCGATGTCGGCTCGTCACATCCTGGGGCTGGAGAAGGTCCCAAGGGTTAGGCTGTTCGCCTATTAAAGTGGCACGCGAGCTGGGTTCAGAACGTCGTGAGACAGTTCGGTCCCTATCTGTTGTGGGCGTTAGAAATTTGAGGGAACCTGACTCTAGTACGAGAGGACCGAGTTGGACGAACCTCTGGTGTATCTGTTGTGGCGCCAGCTGCAGTGCAGAGTAGCTAAGTTCGGTTGAGATAAGCGCTGAAAGCATCTAAGTGCGAAACTCGTCTCAAGATTAGATTTCTTTAAAGGATCGTGGAAGACTACCACGTTGATAGGCTATAGGTGTAAAGGCAGTAATGTCAAAGCCGAGTAGTACTAATTGTCCGTTAGCTTTCGGCTACCGCGATATCCTTAGCTCTTAACTGTTTCTCTTCCAAGTATGTCAATTTTAAGATTGTTCTAACAGCTTAAGGTGACTATAGCGGCGGGGCCCACCTCTTCCCATTCCGAACAGAGAAGTTAAGCCCGCCAGCGCAGATGGTACTACGGTAACTCGTGGGAGAGTATGTCGTCGCCACTTTTCAAAAACCTCGGTGCTTGCACCGGGGTTTTTTTATTTTTGACCCATGCCCGCACTCCGCTCGCGCTGTCTGATCTTGCTCCTCGGGCTTTCGGCTGTTTCTATTCCTGCACGCGCAGATGCAACGCCTTCCCCTGAGAAGAAACTGCAGTACCAATCCTTCTCATCTTCAGGAGATTCGATTTCCGGATTGGATACCGGTGTTTTTCGATTTCAGGATTTTCTAACCTCACACTGCCGCCAGGAAGCTTTTGCCTTTACAGGTAACCATGGCTCCCCCGCCTTTGCGTTGTTTTGGAAACCAGAAGATTGGCTTCTTGTTCCGGATGTTTTCAGGTTTTCACACCCGGCAATGAAACCCAGTGGTTTCGCCCAAACCAATTTCCCGCTCACCAGTCTCCACCTTGGCACGGGAGGACAATCCATTACCACGTTTGGCTTCTTGCATGAACGAAATTTTGGCAAGGGGCTTTACATAAGAACCAGCTTCCAAAACCAGAGAAGCGTTGGAGATTTCAAAAATCAAGGTACAAGGGTCAACAATTTTGATGCTGCCATCAGGTACGCTGTGCCCAAAGGTGATTATTGGATTCAACTCGATGGGTTTGTGCAACGGGTAGCTGCAAATGAAAACGGTGGAATGTTTCCTGGAGAAAATCCAGCCGATTATCCTGATCGGTTAATCATACCGGTTCAGTTAACAGAGGCCCGAAGTGCTTGGGAGGGCAATGGTCTGTTTCTCCGTCAGCAAGGGAAACTGCTCTCGCGTATGCGGTCCGATTCTTCAATCAGTAAACTGCACTGGTTTTTGGATCTTGCCTATCGCGAAACGCGCTACAGATTTAACGATACCCTTCCAAATGCTGATGTTTTTCCCAGTTTGCGCGATACACTTCAGCTCAAAGAATACCTATACGGAAACATCCAGCAAGTTAAACCAGGGTTGCTTTGGGAACGCAATGGTTTGAAAATCCGTGCCGGTGTTTTGGCTGAGTATCGATATGCCAGTCAGGCCATGCAGCGGATTCAATTTTTTAACTCTGGCGTTTTTTCTGTGTTTGAATGGAAGGTTTCGCACGGTTGGGAGGTCTCAGGTGATGCAGAATCAAGATGGGGGGGCATGATCGGTGGCCAGCAGAATCTAAACCTAAACATCAGCCGCCAGGTCACATGGCCATCTAAATCATGTAGAGTTGGGGCTTCGGCATATCTGGGTATTATGCCGCCCCAATGGTATTTCCTTCGCAACGAAAGCAACGTTCAGAGCTGGCAAGGATCCTTGCCCAACGCTGCTCATGCCAAAGTAGGACTATGGTTTGGCCGTGACGCTGCTCACCCTTGGTTGCAGGTGGATGTTCTGCGCCTTTCACAGGTAACCACGCTCAACTCAATTGCCGTGCCTCAAGTGCTGGCGCCCATTTCTGCTTTGGTTCTGAAGACACGAAAAGATTGGCAAGGGAAGCATCTGGTTGCCGCCCAATCCGCCTCGTGGCAAACATGGACGGGTCCAGGAGGTGACCTGGGTTGGGCCTCGTGGTACCTGCATGGATTGCTCGCATATCAATTTAATGTTTTAAAAGGCAACAGTCCATTGCAGATGGGTGCCGAGGTTACTTGCTACGGTAGAAGATCCGCCATGCGGTTTAATCCGGTAAACGGCTTGTTTTATCCGGGCACAGGCACGCTCCCGGTGACGGTTGTGGCAGATGCCTTTTTTGCCATCAAAATAAGACGCGCACGTATATTCGTGCGTATGGACAATGTGTTTAATTCTCCAAATAATTCCCAGCTGGTTTCCGGTTACTTGCTCCAGGCAAGGCGGGTGATGTTGGGCACGACCTGGACTTTTTTAGATTAAAGATGAAGATATTGGTTGTATGCTTAGGTAACATTTGCCGTTCCCCGGTTGCAGAAGGGGTGTTGCGCAAAATCGTTCAACAGAAAGGGTTGGATTGGGAGGTGGATTCTGCCGGCACATCATCCACGCACCGCGGGCAGCACCCCGATCCGCGCAGCTCGGCCAATGCCTTGAGCAACGGGGTGGATATACGGAAACTGGTTTCTCGACCTTTTGTCGTTGAGGATTTTGATTATTTTGATAGGATAATGGTTATGGATGTCATAAACCTAAGGGATGTGCTCTCCATGGCTAGAAACAAGGAAGATCGAGGGAAAGTTGATCTTTTACTTAATCAAGCTTATCCCGGGGAAGATCGTTCTATACCCGACCCATATTACGGAGGTGAACGTGGGTTTCAGGAGGTTTTTAATTTGGTTTGGGACGCCTGTGCACTTTTCGTGCAGAACCATCAGAGGGCTTGATGCCTGCGCTTGTATTCCTGCAGTCCTTTTGAAAGGAACTCGCTGAACAAGCTGGCATCAGGTTGATAACCTGAAGATGGTATTAATACCTTTTCCTGATGATCGAGGAGTACGTAAAAGGGCTGGGTGTTGGTTTTGTAGCGCTCGGTTTCAAAGTCGCTCCACTTGTTTCCTATGGTCCTTATTTTGTTTCCTGTGGTTGGCGAAATGCGCTGTTGGCTTTTTGGTAGTTCTGTTTTGTCATCAACATAAAGCGAAACCAACACAAAATCCTCGCGCAGCATCTGCAAAATCATAGGTTCTACCCAAACCTTATCTTCCATCTTCCGGCAATTCACGCAGCTCCAGCCGGTGAAGTCCACCATTAGGGGCTTATTTACCGTTTTGGCATACGCCAGGGCTGCGTCGTAATCGTGAAAGCAGTTGAGGTTGTGAGGGCAATGGTCGGGGTCGGTGCCGGGTATCACCCCGCCTTTAGCTGCCAGCTGCTCTCCGGCAGAGGCAAGGTTCCAGCCTTCGGTGTAGAACGTGGGAGGAGGAAATCCCGAAATGAGTTTTAAAGGTGCTCCCCAGAGACCGGGTATCAAGTATACCACAAAAGAGAGGCTGAGGGAGGCCATCAAGAGCCTGCCCACAGAAATGTGGCGGGTTTCGGAATCGTGCGACAATCTGAATTTGCCGAGCAGGTACAATCCCATCAACGCAAACAGAACAATCCAAATGGAAATGAACACCTCTCGTGTTAGGATTCCCCAATGGTAAGCCAGGTCCACGTTGGAGAGGAACTTAAGTCCTAAGGCAAGCTCCAGAAAACCAAGTACCACTTTTACGGAATTGAGCCAACCACCACTTTTGGGTAATGAATTTAACCAACCCGGAAATGCTGCAAAAAGTCCGAAGGGAAGTGCCAGTGCAAGAGAAAATCCAAACATGCCCAAAGCAGGGTTGAGCACATTGCCGCCCACTGCCGCCGACACCAGAAGAGAGCCGATGATGGGTCCGGTGCAGGAGAAGGAGACCAAACTCAGCGTAAACGCCATAAAGAAAATTCCGAGAAGGCCGCCTTTGTCGCTTTGCCGGTCTGCACGGTTTATCCAACTGCTTGGAAGCGTAATCTCAAACGCTCCTAGAAAAGACAAAGCGAATACAAAGAATATAATAAAAAAGGCCAGATTCATGATGGCATTGCTTGCCAGCGCATTTAATGCATCGGGGCCTAATGATAATGTTATGGTCAATCCAAGGCCCACATAAATGCCAATGATGGATGCAGCATACAGAAAGGCATTTAAGAGACCTTTTGCCCGGTTGCTGCTTTGTTTGGTAAAGAAGCTTACGGTTAGGGGGATCATTGGGAATACGCAAGGGGTAAGCAAGGCAAGAAGACCACCCAAAAACCCGGCTACAAATATTCCCCATGGCGTTTCTTCTGAAGACTCTTTTTTTACAGAGGCTTGGTCAGCCGCAGCGATTTTGCTTCCGGTGGCTCGGGGTTCTTCCTCCATCTTGGAAATGCGAGGCGTATCTGCAGTTGCTGCAGTGGCCTCGATGTTTGCAATTGGCGCTGCACCGGGAAGAGCAGCGGGAACTTCCGCTTTTGGATTGCCCTCTATCTGAAAAGAAAAATCGACATCGGTAGGAGGGAGGCATTGCCCTTCGTGGCAGGTCATGAAGTTCAGATAACCTTTAACAGCAATCGGTTTGCTGCTGAGCACCTCAATCTCCTGAATAAATTCTGCCTCACGCTCGAAATACGAAACGTTCATTTCAAAGTTGGCGTCGTACTCGGTTTTGCTTTTGGCTTCTTTTACTTTCCCTATGCGTTTGAATGATGAATTATCCTCGAAAGAAAAAGTCGTAGCAACAGGCCCCTTGTCGCTTTCTAGGAATTGGGAGTAAACATGCCACGTTGGAGCAATGGCTGCTTTGAAATGCAATTCCCATTTCCCTTCACCCTTTGCGCGCTTGGAAAACGACCAGGTTACCGGCTTTTCGATTTGGGCGGAGAGCGTGTGTGTGAGGAAGGCCAGTAGGCCAAGCAGGAAGATGCCTTTTTTCATGGTGCTCCAAAGGTAGCCATATCCGGCATTTTGCTTCCTGTCTTACACAAGCAGCTTGTGATGGTGGAGGTGCTTATGCAGCAGGCGCGGAATGGGCAGCTCATGGAACTCGGTTTCTTTTACCCACTTCCAACGTATAGGCCATCCTGTGAGGGTATTGGCCTTTACATGGAAAAAACGGGCATAGAGCTCCTGATGACTGAGAAGGTGCTTGGCTGCATCGTGCTGCCACTCCAACTCCAAGATCCCATTTGCAGGTTTTTGGGCAAAAAGCTGGCGTTGGAGCTCTTTCCAAGACAGGGGTTTGACTGCCTCTATAATTGGAAATTCAAAAAGGCCTGCCCAAATGTCGCCTTCTGCTCTTTGCTGCACCGCAACCTTTCCTTTTGCTTGAATTACCACGTAATTCAGGAAACGTTTTTTGCGCTCAGACTTTTTTTCTTTTACCGGCAGCTGCTCGGCAATGCCCAATTCTGCAGCGCGGCATTCGGAATGCAGCGGGCACTGGTGGCACCGTGGATTTCGGGGTGTGCACACCATTGCTCCCAGCTCCATTACAGACTGGTTGTGCTGGGCAGCTTTTTTGGGGGGCAGCCATTGGCTAGCCAGATCTTGCAGATGCTTCCTGCTTGCCGGTCGGCTCACATCTCCATGAAAAGCGGTGAGTCTGGCCAACACCCGCATCACGTTTCCGTCCAACACAGCATGAGGAAGGTCGAAGCAAAACGAGGCAATCGCTGCTGCGGTGTAATCACCAACCCCGGGAAGTGCCCGTATTTCCGGGTAGTTTGAAGGGAATAATTCTTTGGGACGAGCCGCTATGATTTGGGCGGCTTTGTGCAGATTTCGGGCTCGGGAGTAGTAGCCCAGGCCTTGCCAGCATTTCAACACCTCCTCCATTGGGGCTCGTGCCAAATGCCCTACGGTTGGAAAAGCATCCAGAAAGCGCAGGTAATAGGCTCTGCCCTGCTCTACCCGAGTTTGCTGCAAAATGACTTCGGATAGCCAAATCGCATACGGATTGCGGGTTTCACGCCAAGGAAGAGCGCGGTGATGAACGGCATACCATTGGTGCAGCGCCTTTGCAAGTGTGGGGTTAATTGCCTGTGAACCAACAGGCTGAACAATGGGGCTTTTCACAAGAATTTGATTCTTAGAGGGTTGAAAGGTAAAATTTCGTTTTGCAATTACGGGTGAATCGGTATCTTCGCGTCCCCAAATTTCAGGATAACAAACTCATGACAAAATCGGATTTAGTACACGAGATTTCAGACAAGACCGGCATTGAGAAGGTTGCTGTGCAAAATACCATAGAAGCCTTCATGAAGAGCATTCGCTCTGCTATGAGCAAAGGCAACAACGTTTACCTCCGTGGGTTTGGAAGTTTTGTAGTGAAGCGCAGGGCTGCTAAGACGGGCAGGAACATCTCAAAGAACCAGACGATTTTGATACCGGCACACCACGTGCCTTCATTTAAGCCCGCTAAGACCTTTGTTGAGAAGGTGAAGAAAGGCGTTCCTGCCAAGAAATCGCGCGCGTGAACAAGGGCTCGGTTTCGGTTGGCGTAGTTGTAGGTGGCGTTCTCCTGCTGGGGATCGGACTGTTCCTACTGCCCACTACCCGTTCCCAGGCTCCAGCCGAAATGCGTGCCGTTCAAGATGCGGGTGCGTTTTCGGTGGACCGTTACCGCGACTCGTCCCAAAAGACCTTAGCTCCGGAGTTAAAAGCGCGTGAGGCGGCATTTTCCTCCGCTCTTCAAGCCGGCAGTAACCGGGTGCAGCGCCTTGCTGCATTGGATTCCTTGTCCGCGCTCTGGAAGCAAACCGGAAACTTGCTCCTTCAGGCCTGGTACAGCACCCAATCTGCCCAATTGGGCAACAACCCCGGGCTCATGCTGGAATCCGGCAGGAAAAGCCTTGCTGCTTCTCGTTTTATGCAAGAGGAAGGCGCTCGGCGATTTTTGGTGGCACAGGCCATTTCTATGTTGGAACCGGCGTCAAAAGCCAATCCCGATGACCGCCAACTGAAGGTGGACTTAGCCAGTGCATACGTAGAGGGAACAGCAGACCCCATGAAAGGCATTACCTTGCTGCGGGAAGTGGTGCAAGCCGACAGTACCTTTCTTCCTGCCCAAATACAATTGGCCCTCTTTGCCATGCAGAGTGGGCAATTGGATAAAGCCGAGCGCCGCCTTCGCTCCGTTTTAAAAATGAACTCCGATTTTCTAGAAGCCTATCTTTACCTCGGACAGGCTCTGGCCGATCAGGGAAAGAAAAAAGAGGCGGTTGAAGTGCTTCGGGAATACCTGAAACGCAACAAAGAACCCTGGATGAATGATCAGGTGAAAACCTACATTGAACAAATAAACCCAAGTTAAAACCCCTATTGCCATGCCAAGCGGTAAAAAAAGAAAACGTCACAAGATTGCAACCCACAAGCGCAAGAAGCGTCTGCGCAAGAACCGTCACAAGAAGAAGAAGTAATTCCTTGTTTTACCGGATCCGGGTGAAGGCTGAAAAATGCCTTCACCCTCTTCTTACCCCAACAGGCTAAATGGCTTGGTGGGATTCGTGTATTCGGTTAACTTGCACAGAATTTAATACGTTATTCATATGAACAACGAATTGATTATTGATTCGGGCACCTCAGAGGTGGTGATTGCTCTGCTGCGCGAGCGCCGATTGCTCGAACTCCATCGTGAGAAAAGAAACAGCTCTTTTGCTGTTGGCGATGTGTATTACGGTCGCATCAAAAAAGTAATGCCGGGTTTGAATGCTGCATTTGTGGATGTCGGATACGAGAAGGATGCTTTTTTGCATTACCTCGATCTTGGCCCCCAATTCAACAGTCTTTCGGGATTCACCAAATCGGTTTTGCAGCAAAAAAACAAGGCGCCCAACCTGAGTGGGTTCTCTTTGCTTCCCGACATCGACAAAGGAGGAAAGATCAATCAGATCGTGTCTTCCAACCAGAATGTTTTGGTACAGATAGCCAAGGAGCCCATTAGCACAAAGGGACCGCGTATAACCGCCGAGCTTTCTCTGGCGGGGCGTTACGTGGTGCTGGTGCCTTTTTCAGACAAGGTTTCTGTTTCCCAGAAAATAAAAAGTGCCGAGGAAAAAGATCGCCTCAAAAAGATCATACAGAGCATAAGGCCCAAGAATTTTGGCGTGATCATACGCACGGTGGCCGAAAATAGAGGAGTTTCGGAGCTGGAAAACGATTTGAAGGATCTGATTGAAAAGTGGAACACCTGCTTTGAAGAGGTGAAGACAGCGCTGCCACCAAAAAAAGTTTTGGGTGAGCTCGACCGCACCAGCGCCATCCTGCGCGACCTGCTCAATGAAAGTTTTCAATCGATTCAGGTGAACGATGAAGGGTTGGCAGAGGAGTTGAAAACCTACCTTGCTACCATTGCCCCAGATAAAAAGGATATTGTAAAAATATACAAGGGGAAAGAACCCATCTTCGATCATTTCGGAGTAGATCGGCAAATAAAAGCCGCATTTGGTAAGACCGTTACCATGAAGTCCGGTGCTTATCTTATTGTGGAGCATACAGAGGCTATGCACGTGATTGACGTAAACTCCGGTCATCGCAATCGCTCAGACAATTCTCAGGAGCTGAATGCCCTTGAGGTGAATTTAGATGCAGCCGTTGAGGTGGCTCGTCAGCTTCGGTTGCGCGATATGGGCGGTATTATTGTGGTGGATTTCATTGATATGTCGAATCAAGATCATCGCAAGTTGCTTTTTGATAAGCTCCGCGATGAAATGCATACCGATCGAGCCAAGCACACCATTCTTCCCCCCACTAAGTTTGGTCTTGTTCAGATAACCCGCCAGCGCGTTCGTCCCGAGATGAACGTAATCACGGTAGAGAAATGCCCCACTTGTCAGGGAACCGGAGAAATTCAGGCCTCTATTCTTTTGGTTGATGAAATTGAAAACAACCTGCGTTACCTCATTCGGGAGCAGAATTTAAAAGGGTTAACCCTTTGCGTTCACCCCTACCTAGAAGCCTATTTTTCCAAAGGGCTCTACAGCATGCAGATGAAATGGTTTATGCGCTTTAATCAGTGGATCAAGGTGCGGGCGGTGAGCAGCTATTCGTTTATGGAATACCATTTCCACAACAAAGCCGACGAGGAAATCCGTTTGTAAGGGAGTCTGAGCGTTAGGGTTTTTCCAACAGCACAATCTTGGTGGTGGGCCCATCTGCTTTTGTGCGGATGAGTGCACGGTCTATTCGGAAAAGGACTGGGCCGGCGAGGTGTCCTAAGGGTTTTATCAACGCCAGCGCATTTTCAAATGCAAACCAATGCCATCTCAGCAACTTGCTGCTTGAATCGATGGGGAAATTGCTGAAGTACATAAATGGTTTTCGCGCTTTTTCTACAAAGCCAACCTCACGAAACAGGTGGGTTAAAAACGCGTTGGTGTGGCACACTTGGTGGCGGGTTCTTACGGTTTCGCCTTTGAGGAAATTATCGGAGTAAATGAACTTGCCTCCTGGTTTTAACAACTTGAAAATGTTTTTATGCGCTTGTTGGAACCTGGTGTCATCTACAATGTGAAAAAGCACATCCATGCAGGAAATCATGTCGAAGGTTCCCAGCCATGGGTGGTTATCGGGCAAGGGTTCACCAATGTCGAGGCGGACCACCGTGCAATCGGGAAACCTATTTTGCAGATTTTGTACAGAAACCTCTGTTATGTCTGCACCGAAAACCGGTGAAGCGCCCAACTGCTTCCAGATGTCGAGGTAGAATCCTGTTCCGGAGCCAATATCGAGCACGCATTTTCCTCTCGGATCCACGCCCTGCGTTTCTAAGAGATTTAGGAAAGCAGCTTTGCGAATGCGGTAGGCCCAAATGTTGAAAGGCCGGCCAAGTTTTTCATAACCCACACCCTCAAGCCCACTGTGCTGGTTGAGGCGCTTTTCCCAAAAATCGCCCGGAATGAATTCGCTCATGATTTGCGTTTAAAAATGGTTTTAAGTTCGGGGAGCAGGTTCCATTTCCAGCTCACCAGAGAAAAGATTGCTGCAATGCCGCTTCCTCTCAGCACCACATCCAGGAAAGGACTCGAATGGTGCGGCAGCATGAAGCCCAGCAGGAGGCATAAAGAAAAAGCACCTAACCCGGGTATTGCATAATGGCCAAATGGCTGAAATTTAAAATGATAAAGTATATAAAGATACTTGACCAAATTAAACAATAACAAAGACGTGCAAGTGGCAATTGCAGCGCCCATCATACCGAAGTTTGGTATGAGAAGCAGGTTTAATGCCACTGAAAGGAGCAGGAGGAATCCAAGAAGGCGGGTTCCAAAACGATATTTATCCGAATAAAAAATAATGGAGCTGTTGATACCGGTAACCATGTTGAACAAAGCGCTAACGGCAACCAGCCAAACCACGATCTCGCCGCGATGATAGGCAGGCGGCAACAGCATCAGCAAACTGTGGGCATTGAGCACCACGCCACAGAAAAGAAAGAAACCGAGCATCATCAGCACCCGGGTAGATTCATAATATATGGTTTTTACCTCTAAAAAATCCTGGCGCGAAAAGGCGTGGGAAATCTTGGTGTCGGCAATTCGACCTAGGGCATTTGCAGGAGCTTCTATGATGCCGGCAATGGTTACCGCAATACCATATATGGCTACTTCGGTGAGGTTGCCATAGCGTCCGAGGATCAATATGTCTACGTTGCGCAGAGCTATGGATGCCAAGGTGGCAAAGGCCATTATGCCTGCATACCGTGCAATTTCGCTTACAGGAAAGTGCTTAGCGGAAGTCCAGTTGGGTCTGAAAGCTGCAGGAGCAGCACGGTATGCAAACCAAAACAACAAGAAACCTTGGAGAGCAATCCCCAAGCAGATGCCCCACACAAGTCCGTTCAAGCTCATTACTTTAAGGTAATAGAGGCCTACCACCACAGTGGTGTACAAACGGCTAACTACATCGTTTACCAGGCTTGCTTGAACGGTTTGAAAAAGGGAAAACAAATACACCGTAAGCAGGCTCACCATACCCGAGAGCCAAGTGAGGGGAAACACGTACCGAAAGAACTCAGAGAACAATGGGCTTTTTTGAGCGTAGGCCAGTTCAATGTATGGCCTCGCCAGACCCAAAGCAATGGCGAACAATAAGAACAACAAGGTGCCGGTTGACAAAAGCCAGAAGGCAAACCCATGGTGTGAACCGTCGGTGGTTTTGAAGCGAGGGAAGTAACGCAGGGTTACCCCGTTAAGTCCAAGTGGAAATAAGGTGCCGAACAAGGTGGCTGCAGCAAAAAGGACCCGCGTGAGACCCAGTTCCTCGGGTTTCAGCATGTAGGGCTGTAGCACCAAGACGTTTAAGAATCCAATGGCAATGCCCCCATAGGTTATGAGTGCATTGTAGGTTCCTTGTCGCTGGATGATGCCCACCCGGTTAGCGCATTAAAAAAGGTTGGATTTCCGAGAGTTGCTCCTTTGGAACGAAGTAGTGGTCGATGATGGCATCGGTGTTCCCGGATAGATGTTGAATTTCTTTAAGTCCTTGCGGGAGGGCACGGAAAAAGCAGTAGTCATGAGGTTTGAGTAAGGCTTCCAACTCGGGCTCAATCTGGTTCTTGATGACTTCGCACAAGATAATGGGTCGGTGGTTTTGCAGTACGTTGGTAGCCCCCGAAAGAACGAGATGCTCGCTGGCTTCCGTATCCAATTTTATAAGATCAACTTTCCCCGGCTTTTGGGTAGCCAGAAAGCCATCCATGGTTTGGGTGGTTACGGGTATGGGCTCTACCATACCGGTACGCTGATTATCGGGATTGATGGTGCCATCGCCGTTGAGGTGATGTTGGATGGATGCGTATTTCGGACTTTTCACTGCGTAAAACGTTGCCGTTCCGGCCAGATTGCTGAGGGCAAGAGACTCTATTTGAATCCGCTCCTGCAGTGCATTGGCCTGTGCATTTAAGTGAAAGTAGTGATTGGCTGCCGGCATGGGTTCAAAGCCTATGATGCGCATGTTGGGGTTGCGGGTTGCGGCAAGCAATGAATAATATCCGATGTTGGCACCCACATCCAGAAAGAAGGATTTCGTTTTTACCAGCTTAGAGAAGATGCGCACGGTGTGGTACTCAAAGTTCTCCATACCGCCCCAGAACAGGAGACGGGAGAGGTAGCTCGTTGGGTTGGTGACCAACGCCATGGATTGACCCTCGCCCAGATCGAGTGTGAAATTTCCGTGAACTGGAAAATGCCATTTTGCCGGCAACAGAGGGGCAATGGGTTTCAGCAAACCCCGTAGCAGGGTGTTGGGACCTTTTTGGTAGATGAAATGCATGGTACAAACAGTGGATAAAGGTCAGAAAAAAAGCATTGTGCGCCTTCATGTCTGAGCCTTTAGAACCGCCTTTTTCTACCTTTGTACGAATGAGCAAGACGGTGTTTTACAGCTATCATGCCCGTACCTCCTTCATTCGCATCGATGAATCCATTCTGGAGCGCAGGTTTAGGATACAGCCGTTTGTATTTTCCATAAGCGGTGGTTTATCCATTCTCTTGCTTTGGTTGAAGCAGGCTCGTGCTATTTGGAAGCATAGGCATGAGATTGACGTGTTCTTCAGCATGTTTGCGGGTTATCACACTCTTGTTCCTTGTCTGTTTGCACGCTGGTTGAAAAAGCCACACATCATCATTGCCGGGGGAATAGACTGCGTTTCTTATCCCAGTGCAGACTACGGCAACTTTCATAAGCCCTTTTTGGCGCGCATTACCTCCTTTTCTTTTCGAACCTGTTCGTTTATTGCTCCTATTTCGGAGTATTTGGTGCGCAGCGAAAACCGCTATGCTACCGGCGATCCGGTTGGGCAGGGAATACTGAATATGGTGCCCAATTTGCGCACTCCCATTAAGGTTGTACACAACGGCTTTTGGCTCGATCGTTGGTATCCTGATGCTGAGCCCAGAAAGATGGGGACTTTTTTGACCATCGCCTCCAACCTCGATCATCCCAGCCGGGTGCGCATAAAAGGCATCGACCTTATTTTGCAAACGGCTGCCCTCTGCCCTCAGTTTCATTTTACCATTATTGGCAAGGATGCTCCCGAAGGGTTTACCCATTTGAGCAACGTAACGGTTTTACCCTTTCAGCCTTATGAAAGTTTGCGCACCGTATACTGCCGTCATAGCCATTATCTTCAACTATCGATGAGCGAGGGATTCGGCAATACCCTTGCAGAAGCTATGTTGTGCGGTTGTGTGCCGGTGGGTTCTCAAACCGGTGCCATTCCTATGATTGTGGCCGATACCGGTTACTTGCTGGGTACAAAGGATCCGGCCATGCTTACCTCTTTATTGGAACTGGCTGTATCTGAATATACACCGCAACAAGGCGAGAAAGCCCGTACCCGAATTTTAGATAATTTTGGAATAGAGCGCCGCGAGCGCGAGTTGATGGAGGTGCTGAATACGTTGGTTGTGGATGCAAACCGTGGACATGAATAGGACGGATACCTCCCGCTTTTTTTCTGCCTTGCCAAAGGATTTTCCGGACCATATTCGGCATCCGTTGGATGAGGGCGCTGCCCGCTTGTTTGCTTTGGTTTCAACCTTGGATGTGAATTCCAGCTCCCTGTCTCCATACAGCAAACGTTATTTTGCCGATTACCAAAAGCGGCTTTTTTACTCCTTAGAATGTGGGGTTTACATTCTTGCCACGGCAGCTGCAAGTGCAGGTAAGCCATTGAATAAAATTACCCTCCTCGACCACGGAGCCGGGTTGGGCATGATTTGTTTGTTGGCGCGGGCGAGCGGATTCGGCAAGGTGGTGTATTCCGATGTATACGATGTATCGTGCATGGATGCCGAGTGGATTGGCTCTGCATTGAATTTGAAAGCGGACGCATATCTCTGCGGGCAAACGGATGAAGTATACCGGCAAGCCCGTACAGCCGATTTGTCGCCCGATGTGGTAACCTCGCGCAATGTGGTGGAGCATGTATACGATTTGGATGATTTTTTTGTGCAGACGGCTCAGAATCCAGCCCGAGAAATGAGTTTGGTTGTTGCCACCACTGCCAATCCAGCTAATTTTTTGGTAGATCAGTACACCAAGCGGATTCAACGCCGCGCCGAGCTGCATGGCACCTCAGGGAAATGGGCCAAAGAGCGGGATGTAGCCTTGCCTTTTTTTGCGGTTCGCGAGCGTGTTATTCGTGAAGCATATCCCAGCTTGCCTGCCGATGATGCTCGGAGTTTGGCAAAGGTTACCAGGGGCATGTGGAAGCCCGACGTGCTAAAGGCTGTTTCCGAATTTAATAGTACAGGAGTTATGCCATCTCCTCCCACTCATCCCACCAATACCTGCGATCCATTAACCGGAAACCGAACGGAGCATCTTTTGGCCGCTGAAGAGTATTTGACAATTGCCCGCAAGGCAGGGTGGGAAGGCCAGGTATATGCAGGTTTCTATAATACGCGCTACTCAAGACCTTTATTTAATCTACTGGCGCGCTTTGCAAACGCACTCATTCGGCTCACCCGTTTTCGCAGGGTGGGGCTGGCTCCGTTTGTGGTATTCTCTTTTCGCAGAACTCTTCCCTAAAAATAGGGTAGATAGCCTTCTATAACATTACTCCTTTTAAAAACAGAAGTGCGAGACTGAAGTAGAGAACCAGACCTGTAACGTCAACCAAGGTGGCAATAAAGGGTGCAGAGGATACCGCAGGGTCTGCCCCGAGGCGTTTGAGAAGCAGGGGAAGCATGGACCCGGCAAGGCAACCCCATAACACCACGCCAATTAAGGAGCAACCCACGGTTAGCCCAACACCCAACCAGTGCGGGCCATATACGTTGGTGAAGAAACTCCAGACGTAAATTCGGGTGAATCCAATGATGCCGAGAATGAGACCAAGCGCGAGACCGGAGATGATTTCGCGGCGCATGATTTTCCACCAATCCTGTATGCCTACCTCTCCCAAGGCCATAGCACGAATGATGAGGGAAGCCGCCTGAGATCCGGAATTTCCGCCCGAAGAAATGATGAGGGGAACAAACAAGGCAAGCACCACTGCTTTGGCAATTTCATCTTCAAAATACGACATGGCAGATGCCGTCATCATTTCACCCAGAAAGAGAATGATGAGCCACCCTGCACGTTTCTGCACCAGCTTGCCAATAGGGGCCTCCATGTAAGGCTCTTCAAGCGCCTCGGATCCTCCCATTTTTTGGATGTCCTCGGTGTCCTCCTCTTCTGCCAGTCGAAGTACATCGTCTACGGTAACAATTCCCAGCAATACACCGTGTGCATCCGTTACCGGCAATGCTACCCGATTGGAGGAACGAAAAACCGATATGGCTTTTTCTTCATCATCGGTTACCGAAAGGGTAGTATAACGTGCATCCATTAAATCGCTTACACGTGTCTCGGGAGATACGAACAAAAACTCACGAATCTTAATGTCGTCGAGCAGTACGCCCTCATCATCTACAATGTAGATTACGTTAATGGTTTCGGAATACTTACCGTATTTGCGGATGTATTTCAATACCTGCTCCACGGTCCAGTGGCGCTTTACGGCCAGGTAATCGGTAGTCATTAAGCGGCCTACGGTGCCTTCCGGAAACCCAAGCAGGGCAAGGGTTATTGCCCGCTCTTCAGGATCGAGGAGTTTCAGCAACTCCTTTACAACCCCTCCCGGCAGCTCTTCCAGAAAGGCAGTTCGGTCGTCCGGAGGAAGCTCATTCAGCAGTTCCGCCATCCTCTCATAGTTGAGGCTGTAAAGAAGCTCGTTTTGCTGATCGTGCTCTAAATACTTAAAAACCTGTGCGGCAAGCTTGGTATTTAATAATCCAAATATGATTTTGCGTTCATCGTCCTCTGAAGCTTCCAAACACGCGGCCACCTCGGTATCCTGCAAGCGGTTCGCGAACTCTTTCAGTTCGTTGACCTTACCTTCCGAAATGTGATTTCGGATTTCCTCAAGTGTTTGCAGGGTTTCGGTTTCCATCGTTTTTTATTGTTTCCAGATGGTTTCAAGAACTACCTGACCAACCATTTGCATGGTATTCGGATCAATAATGCTAATATTATCACGATGGGTGTGGTGATGCGTGCCGTAGGTTCCTGTGCCGGGGTTCATGTGTACAATGTCGATGCACGGAATGCCCATAAGTTTGTTGATGTAAAGGTGGTCGTCTGTGGTGGCACCCATCTGTTGGTTGGTAAAGAACTCGGAGTAACCCAAGTCGGCAGCGGTCTGCCACACCTCCGACAAGACTGACCCTGCGTACTGCAACCCGGTTCCTTCTGTAGGGAACATGGCTCCTTTGGCACCCACCATGTCCAATAAGATGCCAAAACGAGGCATATAACCTTGGCGAAAAGGATGGGTAGCAAAGTATTGGGTCCCCAAGCACCAGCTGTCGGCCATCGGAGGAAAGGTGCTATTTCTAGGTTCTCCGTAATCCTCTAAATCGCTGAAAAAGAAATCAACTCCGCAATCCGGTTTGTATTGAGCAACAAGGCGCGCCACCTCCAGCATGACCGCTACACCCGATGCACCGTCATCTGCACCTTCAATGGGTTCGTTGGTGCGCTCTGTGTCTTCGTCTGCAATGGGTCTTGTGTCCCAGTGGGCCAGAAGCAAAATCCGTTTTTGTTTCTCGGGAGCGTAAGAACCAATGATGTTGTGCAAAGTGAATTGCTTTCCGTCGTAGGTTTTGGTTGGACCATTTTGAACCTGAGTAACCAAGCCCATCCGCTTAAGCTCTCTTTCAATCTGTGCCGCGCAGTTTTTGTGTGCAGGTGTGCCGGGTACCCGCGGTCCAAAGGCCACTTGCTGCTTTACCCATTTCATGGCAGAATCGCCGGAACAAGCGGGTGCAAGTGGCTTGTATGGTGACATGGGTTTAGGGTTAGAAGGAGCACCGCTTTGGGTGCAAGCAGACCAACCCAATATCATACAAACGCATATAAGAGTAAGGAATCTCATGATTTGCTTCGTTCCCAGGTCGTTCCTTCTTTGGTGTCTTTCAACAGGACGCCCAGCTCATTGAGGTGGTTACGGATGGTGTCTGCGGTAGCAAAGTCGCGTTGCTCTTTGGCTGTTTTTCTGAGCTCTAAAATGAGCTTCATCAATCCTTCAGCAAGGGTGTCGTCCGGCGATCCGCTTTCCTGTTCTGCTTGCAAACCAAAGAGATGGAAAACGGTTTGGTTCATCCATTCAATGAGCATCAACAGGTTGGCGCTGTTGATGGTGGTCTCACCTGAGGCAATCTGGTTGATGAGTTTTACGCCTAAAAACACCTGTGCCAATGCAATGGGCGTGTTCAGGTCGTCTGCCATTGCAGCGTAGCATGCTTCCATAAGGGGTTGTACCTCTGCCGCACCATGTTCCTGAGGTTGAAGCCGAGGCAACAAACGAATGGCGTTTATCAATCGCTCAAAACCTTTCTCTGATGCCTGTAAAGCATCGTTCGAAAAGTCTAAGGTGCTGCGGTAATGGGTTTGCAACATGAAAAAGCGCACGGCCATTGGGCTATACCCCTTATCCAGCAATGGATGGCTGCCCTCGAAAAGTTCATGCGGCAAAAAAGCATTCCCAAGAGATTTGCCCATGCGCTGTCCGTTTACGGTGAGCATGTTGGTGTGTACCCAGAAACGAGCCGGGGCCGTGCTGTGGCAGGCTTGACTTTGTGCAATCTCATTGGTGTGATGGGTGGCCGCCAAATCCATGCCGCCACCGTGTATGTCAAAAGTTTCGCCTAAATACTTCTGGCTCATGGCGGAACATTCGATGTGCCATCCGGGAAATCCCTCACCCCAAGGACTCGGCCAGCGCATGATGTGCTCAGGTTTGGCCTTAATCCAAAGAGCAAAATCAAGACGGCCCCTTTTCTCATCTTGTCCACTCAATTCCCGGGTATTGGAAAGCATATCTTCCAATTTTCGGTTGGTGAGTGTGCCATAATCTTGAGTTTGTGCATAGCGCTCCACATCGAAATACACCGTTCCATCTACCTCATAGGCCAAGCCTTTTTCCAAAATACGTTTGGTCATTTCAATTTGCTCCAAAATGTGCCCTGTTGCAGTAGGCTCAATACTGGGTGGCAAGGTGTTGAACTGACTCATCACCTTATGAAAGCCGAGCGTGTAACGCTGTACAATTTCCATGGGCTCGAGTTGCTCGAGACGCGCCTTTTTGCTGAATTTATCATCGCCCTCATCCCGATCGCCTTCCAAATGCCCGGCATCGGTGATGTTGCGCACATATCGAACCTTATATCCTAGAAAGAGAAGGTAACGATACAATAAGTCAAAAGAAATGAAGGTGCGGCAGTTTCCGAGGTGCACATCGCTGTATACCGTTGGTCCGCATACGTAAAGTCCAACCAGATTGCCATGCAAAGGCAGAAAAATCTCTTTCTCCCGTGTAAGGGTATTGTATAACTTGAAAGTCATGTACGCTATTTTTTATCGGAGAAATCTCCTTGAAGGGTTTTTACCACCGCGCCATTTTTATAAATCAAGGTCTTTACAATTACCCCACTTTCATAAACATAGGCTTTTCCATCTACCAGCGTGCCCCCTCTGAACTCACCCTCTCGTTGAATTTTACCCTCACGAGTGAAGGTTTTATGAAACCCATCGGAAATGATGCCAAGCTTTTCTGGGGCTTTGGGTTCCGTCTTTTTTTCTTCAGCTACCGGAGGAGGCGGCGGTTCAGTTTCTTCAACAAGGGGCGACGGAGAGAAAGTCTTCGTGCTGCTTGGATCCAACTGACCATCGTTGTACGTTTTCTCGGCGATGAGTTGCCCTTGGCTATTGAATTCTTTAATCGTTCCCGATTCTTTTGATTCGTGCCAAATGCCTTCGGTCATGATTTTGCCGTTTTCATGGTAATAGCGTTGCAAACCTTCGCGCTTGCCGGCACTGTTGAATGAAAATTCGTGATAGGGTTTGCCGTTTTCATGGAAGAATCGATATCCTCCTTCCCAGTGATTGGTGTTCCAATAACCTTCTTCTGATACAATTCCATTTGCGTAAAACATACGCGCCGGTCCAATTTTCCGGTCGTGCACGTAGGTGATCTGGAACCGTAATTTCCCGCTGCAGTAGTAACCTGTCCACTGGCCTTCGCGCAGGTTGTTGATGTACCGGCCCTCTTCCACTTTCCGGTCGGCAGGGCAATCGCTCAAACGACCCTCCATGTTGTCGATGATCCACCATCCCTGACGCAAATTACCGGCATCGGTTTGGTTTAAGGTGTCTGCAACGGCCTTGGTTTCCTGAGGAATGAGCAAAAAGCCAATCGACCAAATGGAGAAAAGTGGGTATAGAAACCGCATAGCTATGCAAAGTTAGCCGAAAAGGCGGTAAAATATATCCTTTTCAGGGTTTAGAACGCTTTACTTTGCCTTGTTCGCTGCTAAAATGTATTGCTCCAACGCCATGGTCATGGAGGGCGCAGTAGGAGTGGGGGCCATAATGTTGAGGTTCAGCCCGGCTTCCTCTACTGCTTTGGCGGTAGTGGCTCCAAATGCGGCAATACGCGTTTCGTTTTGCTTGAACTTAGGGAAGTTTTGGAAGAGACTTTTAATGGTAGCCGGAGAGAAGAAAACAAGGCAATCGTACTTCACTTCGGCCAAATCGCTCAAGTCGGAGCAAACGGTTTTGTATATGACGGCTTTCGTGTAGTTGATTTTGAATTTGTCGAGGATCTCGGCGGCCTCTTCTTTGGCAATGTCGGAGCACGGCAGAAGAAACTTCTCCTCTTTGTGTTTTTTGATGATTTCCATCAAATCGCTGAATGTTTGCTTGCCGTGGAAAATCTTACGCTTTCGGAATTGGATGAATTTTTGAAGGTAATACGCGGTGCTTTCCGAAATGCAGAAATACTTCATGGTTTCGGGCACCGTAATGCGCATTTCCTGACAGATGCGGAAGAAATTATCGGCCGCATTTCGACTGGTGAAAATCACGGCAGTGAAGTCCAGGATGTTCACCCGGTCTCTACGAAAATCGGTAGCGCTGATGCCCTCTACGTGGATGAAGGGACGAAAATCAATCACGACCTTCAGCTTCTTGGCCAAGTCGAAATATGGTGATTTGTCCCCCTCCGGTTTGGGCTGGGTAACCAAAATGGTTTTTATTTTAGATGCCACGCGCGCAGTTCGTCAGTGCTCGGTTTTACCTCCTGAATGTCCACCTTAATTAGCCTTTCAGCACCACTTTAAAGGCCCATAAAAGGGGTAAAATTTCGAGGGTGCAAAAATAGAAAAATAAATACACGCCGGAAATGGCTTTGTTGGACGAAACAACACGCAGTCCACGTGCCAAGCGGTAGCCGAAAATGAGCACGAAAGCCCCTGCGCCGATCCATACCAATGGCCGAGCTGGAAGCGTTGCTGCATAAGCCAAAAGGGCACAAAGGAGCAAGAGCCATATCCCTAAAAATTGGTTTAAGAGCAGATAATGAAAGAGGTATTCTCGCACCTCCCGTTCCACTTGAAAGAGGAAGCCCACGAGTTGGTTTAGGATAATCTTCAGTCCAAAGAACGATAGAAGGCCAACTAAGATGGTTCCAAACTGAAGAAAGCTGTTGAGATGGGTAGGAACCAGATTGAAATGCCGATTGATGAGGTAGGCAAATAGGCTTGCAGAAAGCAGGAATGTGCCGCTAAGCAAGATGCTGAGGCGCTGGTTTAAGCTGTTCTCTTCTCGGGCAATCTGTCCTGCAAAGCGCTGGATGAAAAAGGCTTTGGTAAAAAGATCGAATCGTTTCCGGAAGTATTGGTTTACGATGGCCATCAGCGTAATGGCCAACAAGAGAACTACCAGGGGAAGAGGTTCGGAGTTGCGTGCCAAAGGTCTTGGCTGGAGGGTTTCTGCCCGTAATAGGTGTCCCTTAAAAATTCCCGGAATGCTCTGCGGTTTGAATTTGGAAGGAACGGCAATGGCCTGTTTGGTTCCGATGGGTCGGGTTAGCCATTGTGCCTGCATCTCCTCCTGAAACCCATGGAACGTATCAACCTGCAGAGCTGTTGGAAATTCCTTGGGTTGGTAGGCACCTGTTCGAAGTGGGAAGGGCATTTCGAAGCCTACGGTATCGGCGTCGAAAGCGGCTTCTGACGCAGGCAAATTCAATGGCAAAGCGGGCTTCACTATGGAATCCGAACGCAGGGTGCTTTCCAACGGGGGCTCCTGAATCAACATGGCTGCGAAGGTAAGGAATGGAGACACCTCCTGAGGCACATCATTTGTGTTAACTTTGAGCCATGCAGTTCTTGTTCAAATTGGCCGCTAAATCCTTAGCCGTGTTGTTCGTGGCATGGCTTCTCGGCTCACACGTTCACCTCGATTCTGTTTGGACCGCCTGTTGGGTGGCCGCCAGTTTGGTATTTCTCGACACTCTGGTGAAGCCGGTGATGCTCTTGCTCACCATCCCGGTGACCTTCCTCACACTTGGGCTTTTTCTGTTTGTCATCAATGCCTTTATGGTGGTGATTGCCGATTATTTCGTGGATGGGTTTCAGGTGAAGGGGTTTGGTTATGCGCTGATTTTTTCTGTGTTGTATTCCTTCTTCTCATCTGCCCTGGAGCAGGTTGCCCGCCTTCTAAACCGTTCCGAAGATGCCGACTGAAGGCCTGGATTTGGGCCAATACCAAACGCTGGAGGTGGATGTTCTAACCGAGTTTGGAGCGTTTCTTGGCAAAGGAAACAAGAGGGTTTTGTTGCCCAATCGTTACGTTCCCGAAGGTTTGCTGCCCGGCATGGAGATTGAAGTTTTCGTTTACATCGATGCCTCAGGCAAACCTCTTGCCACCACGCTTAAACCCCTTGCTCTTGCCGGTGAAACGGCTCTGCTGACGGTAAAATCGGAAGTGCCATTCGGATGGTTTGTGGACCTGGGTCTGGATAAGGATGTTTTGGTTCCGCGTAAAGAAATCACCCACCCCGTGGCGGTTGGAGAAAAGGCCTTATTTCACATCTATGTGGATCACTTAAGCAAGCGCCTGGTTGCCAGCCAGCGTATAGAACGATTCACCCGAAGAGATCGGCTCGACCTAGAGCCTGGTCAACCTGTTTCGTTGGTGGTGCGGGAGGAAACACCCATAGGATTTACCTGCTTGGTGGATGGCAGATGGCTGGGCATGCTGTATAAGAATGAGCTTTTTACACCTGTGGTTGTAGGCGATATGCTCAATGCCTTTGTGCATCGGGTGCGCGACGATGGGAAAGTAGATCTTCGCGCGCAGCGCAGCGCGGGTGAGGAAACCGATCCTGCCGCCGAAACTCTGCTCGAAAAGTTGGCAGACGCCAAGGGTTTTTTGGCGATTTCAGACCAAACGGAACCGGAAGAAATTTACCGCATCCTGGGTATAAGTAAAAAGTTGTTTAAAAAGGCAGTGGGGCGCCTCTATAAACAGCGAAAGATTCTGCTTGAAAAGGGAGGAATTCGACTCATCTCTTGAACTTTTTCATACCGGTGCTGTTTGGGGTTTTATGCCAACTGCACTGATTACCGGTGGAACCGGATTACTGGGTAAATCCTTGATTTTACGTCTGAAGCAAAAGGGCTGGAAGGTCCGTCTCGTGAGCCGCAGCCAAGGCAGCGATGGTAACACGGTAAAATGGAATTTGGGCGATGCTTTTTTTCCGGTAGAGGCTCTGAAGGGCGTTACCCATCTCATACACCTGGCCGGTGCAGGAATTGCCGATGAGCCCTGGACAGCCGAACGGAAGCATGTGATTGAGCAAAGTCGAACGAGCATAATGGATTCCATTCTGGATGCTGCCAAGGCTTCAGGACACCGATTTGAGCGCGTTGTTTCCGCATCGGGAGTGGGATATTACGGGCAAGACACCCGCTCCCTTGTTTTGGATGAAGACAGTGCACCCGGAAAGGACTTCTTGGGCTCGTGTTGCGTGGCTTGGGAGCGCTCTGTTCATCAGTTAAAAGTGGTATCGGAAAGCACCCATGCAGTTCGATTTGGCGTGATTTTGTCGCGTGAGGGGGGAGCCTACCCCCGCCTTCGTAAGCCGGTTTCTCTAGGTGTAGGGGCGGTGCTTGGTTCGGGCAAACAGGCCTTCCCTTGGATTCACCACACCGATGCGGTAAGGCTGTTGGAGTGGGCACTATCTGCATCGGGTCTGCCGCCTGCCATAAACGGCGTGGCCCCGGAACAAGTGACCCACCAGCAGTTTGTGCAACAAATGGCTAAACGGTTGAGGCGGCCTCTGTGGCTTCCTGCAGTTCCTGCCTGGGCATTAAAGTTGGCCTTAGGCGAGCGCGTGGTTCTGCTAACAGAGGGCACTCCTGTGGCATCAAAATACCTCCACAGCCTTGGCTTCTCATTTGATTATCCAAATGTTGTAAAAGCCTTGCAGGATCTGGGCTAACTTTTTTTGTTTTGCGTTTCTTTCCACGTGGCATACTGCTGCTGCTGCGTGGGGCGGTTTTTCGGAAGTTCGGTGAGGGGTTCACAGGCCTCCCAAAATCCATGCATCTCGCTTGGAAGTTCCTGGTACAGCTGGGTTCCAGCCGTTTTCCATTCCAACATCTCATCGGAGACCTGCTTGATTATTTTTGCCGGGTTGCCAACCAATACGCTTCTTGGAGGAACTTCCATGCCGGCCGGAACAAAAGCCAGAGCGCCCACAATGCAGCCGGCTCCGATGATTGCGTCGTCCATCACCACTGCATTCATACCGATGAGGCAGTTTTCGCCGAGGGTAGCTCCGTGAATAACCGCGCCATGGCCAACATGAGCTCCGGCCTTGAGCCACACCTTTGTACCCGGAAACATGTGAAGCGTACAGTTTTCCTGCACGTTGCAGCCTTCTTCAATTTCAATTTCTCCCCAGTCGCCGCGCAACGCCGCACCCGGTCCAATGTATACTTTTGGACCTATAATAACGTTTCCGGTTACGCAGGCTTGTGGATGCACAAAGGCACTGGGGTGTACAACCGGGGTATATCCTTGAAAACGATAAATCATGGAAACTAAATCCGTTCGATAACAACTGCGTAACCTTGTCCAACGCCAATGCACATGGTTACAAGTGCATAACGTCCTTGTGATGCCTGAAGCCCTCTTGCTGCACTCAGCAGGATACGTGCACCCGACATTCCCAGAGGATGTCCAAGTGCAATAGCTCCGCCGTTGGGATTCAGCCGAGGATCGTTATCGGCTATGCCCCACTGCCTTGTGCAGGCCAACACCTGGGCAGCAAAGGCCTCGTTGAGTTCGATGTGATCCATTTGATCTAAGGTGAGGCGCGCATGGTCCAAGGCCTTCCGCGTAGCTTCTACCGGACCAATGCCCATGTATTTGGGCTCTACTCCTGCATAACCCACACCCGCGAAACGTGCCATAGGTTTAAGGTTATGGGTTTTGAGCGCCTCTTCGCTCGCTAAAAGAAGAGCAGCGGCTCCATCGTTTAAGCCGGATGCATTGCCTGCGGTTACCGTTCCGGGATTTCGGAAAGCCGGCTTTAGGCCTTGCAGGGCTTCTAACGTAGTGTTGGGTTTTATAAACTCATCGTGTTCCACCACCAGCTCATTGCCTTTTCGCTGCGGAATGCGGATGGGAATTATTTCTGCTGCCAGAGTGCCATTTTGTTGCGCCTTGGTAGCCTTCAATTGCGACCAGAGCGCAAAGGCATCTTGATCTGTACGATTGATTTCAAAACGTTCAGCAAGATTTTCGGCGGTTTCTCCCATGGCATCTACCCCGTAGCGCGCTTTCATTTCGGGGTTTATGAAGCGCCAACCAAAGCTGCTGTCGAAGAGCTGGCTGTCGCGGCCGAAGGGCTGGGCGCTTTTCGAGAGCACCCATGGCGAGCGGGTCATCTGCTCTACTCCACCGGCCAGCATCACCTCGCTCTCTCCCAGTTGAATGCAACGGGCTGCTGACATGGCAGCGCTGAGTCCGGATGCACAAAGCCTATTTACCGTTTCGCCGGGAACGGTGTGGGGTATTCCGGCCAGAAGCAAAGCCATACGGGCCACGTTGCGGTTGTCTTCACCGCTTTGGTTGGCGCAGCCCATGATGACATCGCCAATGGCTGCTGGATCGAGATTTGGGTGACGGGCTAATAGACCGGCCAGCACCCTTGCGGCAAGGTCGTCGGCACGAATCCCGGAAAGGGTTCCACCAAAAGAGCCAATGGGGCTTCTCAATCCGTCAACAATAAACGCTTGTTTCATAACCATAATGCATTATTCAGATTCCGGAAACCAGGGTGTGCCTGTGCGGAAAACGGTTCCTTTAAAAGAGGCTACCAGAGCCTTTGTATGGGTGTTTCGGACGTCTACCTGGTAGAGTCCTAAGTTTTTGGAGCGATTCACCTCTGTTGCTGAGGCTTCCAGCACATCGCCGACTTTACAGGGTCTGAGGTGGGAAATGGATGTTTCTACGGAAACGCACTGGGTACCGTGGCTGTTGGCAGCAAAGGCAAGGGCGCTGTCTGCCATGGCATAGGCAATGCCGCCGTGCACGATGGAGAAACCATTGAGCATTTCGGGGCGCACCGAGAGGGAAAGCGTGCATGTGCCGGGCCCCACGTGCAAACACGTAATCCCCAGCCACTGACTGAATGGGTCGTGATCGAGCATCTGGTGAAGTACCCGGTCCGCTAAGGGTTTCTCATCCATGCCCCAAAGGTGCAACATTCTTGGAAAGGCGCGTTAATTATCGTTAACCCAAGTGGCACTCGAACGAGCAACTTATTTTTGCCTCGTGAAAAAATTAACGTTCCGGTGGACCGTGGTCCTCATCAGCGTGGTCATTATTGGCCTTATTGCCATTCAGGGATACTGGATCAACAATGCCCTGGAGGTAAATCGGGAGCGGTTTGAAAGCTCGGTAAATGAAGCTCTTCACCAGGTTGTTCTGAAGCTCGAGAAAAAGGCCACTGCAGCCCGCATTACGCGCAGGTTAAACATGCGCAAACAGCATTTTCGCGTGGATCCTCAGGTGGGTGGAATGCCCGGCACCTCTTTGCAACCGGGCGATCACTTTGTGACCGATAATAGGGGTAAGCGCATCCGACTCAACGTAATGGAAGAGATTACCACCGATTCCAGTGGCGTAGTTACCACGAGCACCTGCGAGAAGTCGTTCTCCGGAGAGGACGATCCTACCGGAATCGAGATCGGTACTGCTGCCGAGGACTACGGCAGAAAATTTTTTGGCAAAAGTCTCCTCGACTCCACGAATGCCAGCATCGAGTGGTTTGCACGCAGAAAAGAATTTGTAAACAATGTGTTCGATGAGTTGGTGAGCATCAACATCTACAACGACTACCTCAACAAACTGGATACCCTGCAGATCGATTCCCTCCTCAATTCCGAATTATCGGAACGGAACCTCCGCGTTCAACATCGCTTTGGAATCATGAATTGCAGCCAGGATCAGTTTGTGTTTCCTGTAAGTGCCGACCTGCAGCAGGCCCTGAGAGATTCCAAATTCAAGATAGGGCTTAGTCCCAGCAATGCCTTTGTTAAGGCAAATGTACTGGCCGTTTATTTTCCGCATGAAGATCGCTATTTGTGGCGCTCCATGTGGTGGATGTTGGCTTGCTCGGGTACCGTGATCATCATCATCATTGGTGTTTTCTTTTATACATTCAATACTATAATTGAACAGAAAAGGTTGTCGGAGATGAAGAACAACTTCATCAACAACATGACCCACGAACTGAAGACTCCTATTTCTACTATTTCTTTGGCTTGTGAAGTATTGGTAGATCCATCCATTCAGAAAACGGAGCAGCGCGTTTCGAAGTATGTGGGTATGATTCGGGATGAGAATAAGCGGTTGGGGGGGCTGGTAGAACAGGTGCTTCAAACCGCATTGTTGGATAAGGGGAAACTCAAACTGAAGGTCGAAAGAATCGATTTACACGATTTGATTCGTCAGGTCTTGGAAACTATGCGTCTTCAGATGGAAGCGCGTCAAACGCAGTTGGTATTGCACCTCAATGCACATCCTTCTCAACTCACGGCAGATCCTGTTCATTTGGGAAATGTTGTCCAAAACCTCTTCGATAATGCACTCAAATACACGGAAGGGCAGCCGCATTTGGTTTTGGATACTTACATCGAAGTAAACCATTTGGTATTATCGATTCAGGACAATGGAATCGGCATCAGCCGGGAAAATCAGCGCAGGGTTTTCGACAATTTGTTTCGGGTGCCAACCGGCAACGTGCACAACGTAAAAGGGTTTGGACTTGGATTGAGTTACGTAAAAGCCATTGTTGAAAAGCATGGCGGAAGGGTTGCCCTCGAGAGTGAATTGGGCAAGGGCAGCACATTTAAGATTTATTTACCTTTTGAAGGCCCCGAGGCATCTCCGGAGAATGCTTGATTGCCTAATTTTGTCATAGTTTGAATTATGGAAAAGCAGCGCATACAATTGCTCTTGGTGGAGGATGACCACAACCTAGGCACCTTACTAAAGGAATACCTCGAGGAAAAGGATTATAACGTTACCCTTGCGGTGGATGGGAAGGAGGGTTTGAAGCGCTTCAAGCAAAACCTTTACGACATCTGCGTCTTGGATGTCATGATGCCCAACATGGATGGGTTTACCCTAGCCAAAGAAATTAGGCTCCTAAACAAAGATGTTCCTCTTGTCTTTCTAACGGCCAAGACGATGAAAGAAGATGCCATTGAGGGATTCAATGCAGGTGCAGATGATTACATCAACAAGCCATTCAGCACTGAGGAGTTGCTGCTCCGTTTAAAAGCTATTTTACGCAGAACCTCTACAAAGAGTCTTCAGAATACCGAGCTCAACAACTTCGATATTGGTCGCTATCACTTTGATTTCAATCACCAGGTGCTCACTTTGGATGGCAATCAAGCCAAGCTCACTACGCGCGAAGCCCAGCTTTTAAAGCTCTTCTGCTTGCATATGAACGATGTCCTCGATCGCAATTTTGCACTGAAGACCATTTGGCACGATGATAACTATTTCAATGGTAGAAGCATGGATGTGTACATCACCAAGCTCCGTAAGTACCTTAAAGACGATCCCCAGATCGAGATCATCAACGTGCACGGCAAGGGCTTCAAGCTCTTGGTGGGGTAGGGTAACCGAAGTGTTGGGTCGGAATGCTTAGATTTGCGCCCCAATAATCTGTTGCATGGCTCTGAAATGTGGAATTGTAGGCTTGCCAAATGTGGGCAAATCCACCCTGTTTAATTGTTTATCGAACGCAAAGGCCCAGGCGGCCAATTTTCCTTTTTGTACCATAGAGCCCAATGTGGGAGTAACAACCGTCCCCGACCAGCGCTTAGCCGAGTTGGAGCGCTTGGTTAATCCCGAACGCGTTGTGCCCACCACCGTTGAGATTGTGGATATAGCCGGACTGGTGAAAGGCGCCAGCAAGGGCGAGGGCTTGGGCAACAAGTTTTTAGCCAACATCCGCGAAACCAATGCCATTCTGCATGTGTTGCGTTGCTTCGAAGACAACAACATTGTGCACGTTGATGGAAGTGTAAACCCCATCCGTGATAAGGAGACCATCGATTTTGAGCTCATTCTCAAAGACCTGGAGAGCATTGAGAAAAAGATGCAGCGGTACGAGAAGATTGCCAAGGTGGGTGCAGACAAAGACGCCAAGAAATGCTACGACACCTTGGTGGCGTACAAGCAACACCTTGAGTTGGGCAAGCCGGCTCGCACTGCGCCAGTTGCAGTTGAGGATCAGAAGCACATCGAGGATATTTTTCTGCTTACGGCAAAGCCGGTTCTTTATGTGTGCAACGTAGGCGCCGATGCTGTGCTTACGGGCAATGCCCATGTAGACGCAGTGCGTGATGCGGTTAAAGAGGAAAACGCCGAGGTTATGGTGATTACTGCTGCCATGGAGGCCGAAATTGCAGCCATGGAAAGTTATGATGACCGGAAATTATTTTTGGAAGATCTCGGCCTCGATGAGCCGGGGGTTAACAAACTGATTAAAGCCGCCTACCGTCTGCTGAATTTGCAAACCTATTTCACCGCCGGTGTTAAAGAAGTACGCGCCTGGACCATAACCCAGGGCATGACTGCACCCCAAGCCGCGGGTGTAATCCACACCGATTTCGAAAAAGGCTTCATCAAAGCCGAAGTCATACATTACGAGCATTACCTCCAATTCGGTTCTGAGTCCGCTTGCCGAGAGAATGGAAAATTGTCTATAGAGGGAAAAGAGTATGTGGTGCAGGATGGCGATGTGATGCATTTCCGATTTAACGTTTAGGTTACATTGGCTTTACCTTGTTAACCATTCCTTAAATCAAGGTTAAAATAGCGTGTTCATTTGGGTAAACTGGCCGAAATACTTTTGGCACAAACCCAGTTGGAACATGAAAACATCTCTACGCTTGCTTGCCGGCCTTTTGGCTCTTGCGTCTGCATCATCTGCTCAAAACGGTCTCGAAGCCATCATCGTTGAGCGCTACTACATAGCCGAACCAAACGATACCCTGGCCAATGCAACCGGAGGAAACCTTGCCTTGGGTTCTGTAACCTACAGGGTGTATGCAGACATGCGTCCGAATTATAAATTTCAGGCTGCGTACGGCATCCCCGGTCATGAGTTGCGTTTGGCAACCACCACGCGCTTCTTCAACAATGAGGATCGCGGTGCTGTTAATCCCACCTATACCAAGCCCCAAACCCGTTTGAATACCGTAATGCTCGATTCGTGGCTTTCGGTAGGGGCTGGGTGCAACGGCTTTTTTGCCGTGCAAAAGAGCAGCGATAACGGGCAAAGCACTACCGTAAACAATAACACGCCTCCACTGCTTCAGGGCAACAATCCGCTTGCCGGAATTCCTTTGTCCCAGGAAGATGGCCTTTTACAGGTTGCTGCTGCACCCCAGCAAGTTACCATGGTGGGCATTGGCACCGAAGCCGCCATTTTTGGCAACAGCAACATCACCACCGATACCGGTCAGGTGTTTACAACCTTTAACGGAAGTTGGGCGGCCTTGAATGGTGCAACCGGACCTGATTCAGCATCCAATGTGGTGTGCATTGGTCAGTTTACCACAAACGGTACATTTTCATTTGAGTTGAATCTTCAATTGGGCGTGCCCGGTGGAGGAGTAGAGAATTATGTTGCCTCCAATCCTGTTGGCAACGAGATTCTGTTCGCCAACTGTATTTATAACTCAGGTGTGTTAACGCCCATCATCGATAAGCCAGTGGGCAAGCAATGGATTCATGTGTATCCAAATCCTGCAAAGGACTTGCTTACGGTTGAGTTGAGCCAAGCCACCTCGAGCAATGTCAGCAGCAGCATCCAAATCATTTCAGTGGATGGCTCTGTGGTTATGGAAACTCCGTTTGCCACCAGCTCAAACAGGGTTTTCCGCATGCCGATTGAGGGACTTGCACGTGGGCTATACTTTGTGCGTGTGCAATGCGAGGGTTATCAACAGATTCGCAAATTCCTGAAGGAGTAACATTTTCTACATGTTTTGTTTGTTTGAAAGAAGGGTTGCAGGAAGAATCCTGCTGGCCCTTCTTTTTTATATGGGATTCGGTTGGGCAACCAGCGCTCAAACCAATTCCAAGGCCCACGTTCGAGGTAAGGTGGTAGATGAGCAAGGTGAACCCATCATTGGTGCGGTGGTTTCCGTTCGTGAGGATCTGAAACTTGCTGTTCCCACCAACCTTGATGGAGATTTTGATTTGGCGCTTCCTTCGGGCAAAACCTATACCCTGTTCGTTCGATTTTTGGGTTATGCAGAAGTTGAATTTCTTGTTCCGGCCTTGGCGGAGGGTGCAAGCGTGCAGCAATCCTTTTTTCTGAAGCCGGCCAATAAGGTCATAAAAGAGGTGGTGATTCAGTCTAAAGCCAACAAAGCCCGCGACGCCTACCTCGACAAGATGAAGAGCAATGCTGCCGTTTCCATTGATTTTATTTCGAACGAAGGCATGAAACGGGTGGGCGATTCCCATGTAGCCAGCGCAGTAGCTCGTGTTTCGGGTGTTTCCACCAACGGTGGATTTATTACCGTACGCGGAATTGGTGATCGATACGTGCGCACAACGATTAACGGTTTGCGCATTCCAACCTTGGATCCGTTCACCAACAACCTTCGCCTCGACCTTTTTCCTTCATCGTTGATCGATCACGTGGTGCTCACCAAAACCATGGAACCCGAACTACCCGGAGACTGGGCTGGGGCTTACCTTTCCATTCAAACCAAAGAGTTTCCGGAAGCCTTGTCCATAACGGCCGAAACAACTATTGGTTATAATGCACAAAGCACCCTGACACCGGTTCTATCCTCTCAAAGAAGTTCCACCGATTGGCTCGGCTTTGATCAGGGATTGCGCAACTACGATCATCAAGCGTTTCGAGAGGTAAACATTAAACCCTCTCCATATCAGCAGTTTGCAGGATTGGGAATGGAAGGATATTTCAATTCTTTTGGCGTGAATTCCCAAACCCCTTGGAACGAAACGTATTATAAGCTTGGACTGGTTAAATTGGGATTGTTGGCCCCTGCGCAAATGGATAACCAACTGGCGTTCCTTCAAGCTAAAAATCAGTTCAACCAGCAGGGATTTTTTGAGAAGGCTTTTCGCGAAATCAATGCAGAGGCAGTTCAGCGTAATGGGGCATTTTCAAACAACTGGCAATCCACGCAGCGTACTCCGTTTTTAAACCTGTCCCAGTCTTTCTCCATTGGGAATCGCATTTTGGTTGCTGGCCGCCCCCTTGGTTTTCTCTTCGGACTTCGCTACGGTTCCACCTCCTTAAACGATCCCAACTCCACGGCCAGCAGGGCTTTTGTGGATGCCACGGGCACCCCCGGAGTTAGCTCCATGGCTGAGCAAGCGTTTAGTCGTGAAGTGAACGGATGGAATGCGCTTGCCAGTTTGCATTATGCTTACCATCCAAATCATCAGATAAGCATTTTATATATGCCCAATCAAATGGGAACCAATAGCGTAAGAAAGTATCGCGACGATGCCGATAACGAATTTGTGCGCTTTGGCACCGATCAATTCTACGAGCAGCGTTCTCAGCAGGTTGGGCAATTGAAGAGCAACCATTTTTTTAAACGGTCTGCATTGAAACTCGACGTTACATCAAGTTTCACCTTCGGCAACAGTGAGGCACCCGACTTTAAGAATCTTCAGTATCTGCAAAACAAAGGGAGCGGGAATTATCAGATTGCAGGCAATTTGGGTGTGAATCGCTTTTTTAGGTATTTGCGCGAGAATATGTGGGATACCCGCATAGACTTAGAAAAGAGCATTCCCATTACCTTGGAACGTTCGGTTAAGATAAAAGCGGGGGGGGCTTACCAATTGTTAGACCGAGCCAACCAGCAATATAATTATACCATGAACTTTAGCCCTCGGGCCGATCTTACCCTGCCGAACAACGGTGACTTAGCTGCTTTTTTTGATCCCTCGCGTTTGGGTTTTTCCAATGGCTATTTCAATGCAGAGAAATACGTAACCGTATATCAGTTTTATCAAGAGGATAGACTCCCCTCGAATAACACCATCGGTCGTTCCGATATTCAGTCTTATTACCTTCAAGCCGATATGTCTTTGCCTTATAACCTAAGGCTTGTTGCCGGAGTTCGCGCAGAGTATGCACAGCTTTTTACCGATGTTTACCGCTATGATTCCATAGGATATAAAGCGAACGATTTAAGGCGATATTTCCCCAACGATCTGTTTTTGGTGAATCCTGCAGAGTTGAGAACCCTGAATTTCCTGCCAAGTGGCAACCTTATCTGGAAATTTAAGGATGGGGAAGAAGAGTCTGGCAACCTGCGCGCAAGCTACAGTCAATCGCTTGCTCGGCCCAGTCTTCGTGAGCTTTCTGAAACCGTTGTGTTCGATTATGAGTTGCGTGCCAACGTTTTCGGCAACAGTGCATTGCTTCCTGTATCCATTCAAAACTTCGATCTGCGCATGGAAAGGACCTTTGCCAATGGAAACCAAATCTCCATTAGCGGATTCTACAAAGACTTCCGCAATCACATTGAAATGGTGCAATCCATTCAAGGGTATAGCTGGCAGAATGTTGAGCAGTCTTTCGTGCAGGGCGTGGAGTTGGAGGGAAGGCTGCAGTTGATTAAAGGGCTGGAAGCTCGCGCCAATTTTACTTGGGTAAAGTCCCAAACTTCTTTTGTTCAAACCAACCTCTTGATTGACGGGGGGCAGAAAACCTATATTCCTATCGATACCGTTAAGCGCAGCATGTTTGGGCAAGCGCCTTATGTATTGAATGTATTGTTGAATTATGCCCACGACAGCTTAGGTCTTTCTGCAAGCGTGGCATACAACGTTCAAGGCCCCCGTTTGGTTTTGGTTTCCACCAACGGTGCTCCCAATATTTACGAGGTGCCCAGGCATTTGATAGACCTTCGCGTCTCTAAGAAGCTCGGAAAGCATTGGACGGTGAGCCTCTTAGCTAAAGATCTGTTGAACAGCCCTATACGTCGTGCTTATAAATACCCAGAGGGGTACACGCTTTCGTATGATGTTTTCCGCTTTGGCACCACGTATCAGTTAACCGTAGCCTATCGATTGTAGCGCATGAGAAATTTTCTTTGCATATTTTTTGTGTCGTTCCTCAACGTACCTGTGTTTGCTCAACTCGAACGGGTAAAGGTTGAGGCATATTATCGCTCCGACAGTTTAGATGCTACCGACACCACCGGAGGCAATCTGCCTAAAGGGTCTAATACCTACAGAGTATTCATAGGCATGAAGCCGGGTTCGGTTTTGAAGAAGGTTTACGGTGATTCTTATCATGCATTGCGATTCAGCAGCACACAGCCTTTCTTTAACAACAAAGCAGACGGCGTTACCTTTGCTCAAGAGCTGAATAAGAACCGATATTTTGATAATACTGTTGCATTAGACACTTGGTTGGCTCTTGGGCAAGCAAGCACAACCGGAACGCGCACATATTTTGGTATTCCCAAGTCGCTTGATGTGGATGGCTCCATAGTAGGCGGTGCAAACAACGATGGTGGCAGCGAGGGCATCAGCCAAGGCTTGCTTACCAACAACAACCCATGGGCGGGCATACCCATTACCCAGGCAGATGGCCTCGATACGTTGGTTGCTACACCGGATGGTTGGGCCGATAATGGGTTTCGAGATTTTCTGTCTCTGGTAGACAGCACTATGTTTGGGTCAATCGTACCGCAATCTGCATTTGAGAGTTGGAATGCTTCCTTGCAAAACAGCGGTGTGAAAGGCGTTTTGCCCGATAGCAACTATGTGCTGATCGGCCAGTTCACGACCAAAGGAGACTTCCGCTTTGAATTAAATGTTGTGATAGGGTTTCAGGATGGTCAAGATTTCAGAGAGGTTCACTATGTAGCCAATGCTGATACGTTGCTTCCCGGCGAGGTTCAGCATCCTCAACTAACCTATCCGTTGGTTTGCGGTTGTTTGGATCCACGTTTTGTGGAGTACAAACCCAGCTTTGGATGCGATGCACCGGACTCTTGCCGTAATCTTATTCGCTTTGGATGTATGGATACCGCTGCGTGTAATTACGATCCATCTGCCAATCGCAATGTTTCTTCCATGTGCTGCTATCCCGGTCTTTGCCAAGACCGCAACTTGGATCAGGTTTGTTTAACCGGAACTGATGCGCCTCTTGAGTTGAATGTGTATCCTGTTCCTGCAGACCGTCAGGTAGAGGTTGCATTGAATGCTCGACAAGATGGTGGTGCTGTTGTGAAAATTTTGGATACAGTTGGTGCAACCCTGAAAGGAGATGCTTCCATTCAATTGGTGAAGGGACGCAATACCTGGGTATTGGATACATCCGGCTTACCTTCGGGCTTGTTGATACTGGAAGTTTCGTTCAACGGTTCAGTGATTCGAAAACTTTTTCCGAAACTCTAAATGATGCGGCTTCACCCACGAATTTTTTATCCCAGCTTCCTTATCGCTGTTTTGGTGAGTTTGTTTTGTTTTTTTGCTTTGAGTGGATGCAAGAAAGAAGAAGCAACGCTTAATACCATTCAAACGGATTCGGTTCAAGATGTGGAAGGGCGTTGGTATAAAACCGTGAAAATAGGCGATCAGTGGTGGATGGCTGAAAATTTAGCTGTAAAACGATTCCGTGATGGTTTCCCTATCCGACAGGCACAGGATGTGCAGCCTTGGCAGGTAGAGCTGCCGGCTTATTGCTTAAACGATGGCCGCGAGAATGGAACGGGTTTGTTGTATAATTCCAAGGCTGTTTTTTCTTCATCAGGCTTGGCACCTCAAGGTTGGCACATTCCAACCGATGCGGAGTGGAAGAAACTGGAGCAAACCCTGGGTATGGATGAGGCATCTTTGAACCGCATGGGTTGGCGAGGAAGCAACCAGGGTGAGCAATTGAAACAAGAGGCCCTTTTGGGATGGATCCGTTACGGAGATGTTTGGAATTCCAACGCTTGGGGATTCACAGCCTTAGCAGGTGGCTGTCGGCTGCCGGATGGTCGCTTCGGAGATCCCGGGTTTAAGGCCGCCGGATTTTGGTGGTGTGCATCACCCAACTCCGGCAGCAGTGTTCTGTTTCGTCATCTTGATTATAAGACCAAAAATGTATTTCGCTCTTCCTGCAACGGAGCCTACGGTATGAGCGTGCGTTGTGTTAAGGACTAGAGTTAATGATTTGGCCACTTTGGCAACAATTCCATAAAGGAATCTTTCAATCGGGTTAAGAATAGCTTAACGGGCTTTGGGGATGTTTGCAGCATTCAAACACCAAACACCAAAACCCATTATGAAAACCCTTTTCAATTTTCGAGCATTGTTGGTTGTAGCTTCCGGCCTGCTGGCAGCTCCCTCAATGCAAGCGCAGTCTAATTTAGGTCAAGATTGTGGCTGTCCCCCGGTTTCCGGACGTCCAACGGTATTGATGTCTACGCTGGCTATTAACGGCGGTGCAAACGACGGCGATCTAACCGCAACCAACACCATTCTTTCGTGCGACAAGACCTATATCCTCGACAAGAAGATATACGTGCCCGGTGGCAAAAGCATCACCATCAATCCTGGCACGGTGTTAAAAGGTCGTAACCTTGCTACAGGAAATGCCTCTGCACTGATTGTTCAACGCGATGCCAAAATTTTTGCTTCCGGTTCACCCTCATGCCAAATTGTTTTTACGGCTGAGAACGATCCAATGGATGGTACCTATGCGGTAGCAAACCGCGGTCAGTGGGGCGGTTTGGTTATTCTTGGTAATGCTACCAATAACCTCGTTGCAGGAAATACATATTGTGCCGGTACTACGGGCATAGGCTTCATCGAAGGCTATTTGGCGGCTGACTCCCGCAATCTTTATGGTAAGCCCGCCGGACAAACCGACGATGACGACAACTCAGGTATTTTACGTTACATTTCAGTTCGTCACGCTGGTGACGTTCTTGCAGTAGGGAACGAATTGAACGGAATCTCCATGGGATCTGTTGGTCGTGGCACCATTATGGATCACATCGAGGTGCTTTCCTGCGATGATGATGGAATCGAGTGGTTTGGTGGTACCGTAAACATGAAGTACGGAATTGCCATGTTCGGCAACGACGATATGTTTGACTACGATTTGGGCTGGAGCGGTAAAGCTCAGTTTATGTTTGGATTGGCAGCCGATTCGGTTACCACCCCCACTGCTGACAATGGCGTAGAGGCCGACGGTGACGATAACAAGTCCAATGCTCTTCCTCGTTCTCATCCGAAGTTTTATAACATGACATTAATTGGCAACCGCAGCCGCAATAACCAAAGCGACAACTCAGCACATGCTGCCCTTAACCTAAAGGAATTCACCGAGGGTGAATTTTACAATTCTGTTTTTTCAAACTTCCGCATTGGTGCAAACTTTGTTAAGAGCTTAGGAACGCGCACCGGTGGTTGTGAGGCTTATCACAACTGGTTTACCCCTGCAATTGGTTCTTGTAACGCAGGATCGCTAGTTGTTTCAAGCAACACCTTTATCGACAATCGTTATGCCGTAACCACTGGTGTTAGTAATGCTACTGCCGGCAGTGGTGCTACCTTGGCACTTGCTGCAGATAACACCAAGTTTGGCAACGATGGTAACGTGATTCACACAACAGCTAATGCAGTTCCCGGGTTCGACTACGCATATACCATGAATACCTCCACCAACGCAATC
>JBEIVB010000046.1:0-19144 GCA_040374085.1 Flavobacteriales bacterium
TGCTGAATCTTTTGGGATGTTCCTCCCTGGAAGAACTTATTACGCAAACCGTTCCAAAAAACATCCTTCTTAAAAAGCCATTGAATATTGGTTCGCCCATGAGCGAGCATGGCTACTTGAAGCACCTTAAATCCTTGGGGGCCATGAACCGGTTGATGCGCAGCCACATTGGCCAGGGCTACTACCCTACCTTGGTTCCTCCGGTTATCCAACGGAACATTCTGGAAAATCCCGGTTGGTATACCGCATACACTCCCTACCAGGCTGAGATTGCGCAAGGCCGATTGGAAGCCATTTTGAACTTCCAAACGATGGTGATGGACCTCACCGGAATGGAAATTGCCAACGCCAGTTTGTTGGATGAGGCCACCGCTGCTGCTGAAGCCATGATCATGTTCCACAGCAGCCGTAGCCGTGATGCGGTAAAGCGCAACGCCAACCGGTTCTTTGTTTCTGAGGGTGTTTTCGCTCAAACCTTGGATGTACTGAAAACCCGTTCGGCTCCCATCGGCGTAGAGCTGGTAGTGGGCAATCACGAAACCCAAACCCTGGACAACAGCTTCTTTGGGGCCCTGGTTCAATACCCCGACCGAAAAGGGCGCGTGCACAACTTTGAGGCGTTTGTTGCCCAAGCAAAGAGCGATGAAATCATGGTGTGCGTGTCGTCCGATCTACTTGCTCTTGCTTTGCTAAAACCTCCAGGAGAATGGGGAGCCGATGCCGTTGTTGGAAACAGCCAGCGCTTTGGAGTTCCCATGGGTTACGGAGGTCCGCATGCTGCTTTCTTTGCTTGCCGCGAAGAATACAAACGCCTTTTGCCGGGCCGCATCATCGGGGTATCGATGGATGCTCAGGGCAAGGCTGCATTGCGTATGGCTCTTCAAACCCGCGAACAACACATTCGCCGCGACAAAGCCACCTCAAACATTTGCACCGCCCAGGCGCTGTTGGCCATTATGGCGGGCATGTATGCCGTATATCACGGGCCAGAGGGAATCCATGCCATTGCCCAACATGTGCACAGCCTCACAAGAACCCTGCACGATCGTTTGTGCAACCTTGGCTTGGTAGATGCAGATGCTTCTTTCTTTGACACCCTCTGTCTAAGCGGTCTTCCTGCCGACCAAGCAAAGACCTTAAAAGGGCTTGCCGAGGCCGCGGGAATCAACCTTAATTACGGCAGCGATGGGGTATGCATTTCTTTGGATGAGACCTGCGGAGCGGAAGAAGTAGAAGCAATTGTTGAGGTTTGTAAAGCCCTTCAACAAGTTACCGCTGAAAAAGCGTCTACGCATGCCGGAATACCGGCTGCTTTGAAAAGAAGTTCCGCCTTCCTTCAGCATGAAGTATTCAACAGCCACCGCTCCGAAACGCAAATGATGCGCTACATCAAGCGCCTCGAGAACCGCGACCTTTCCCTAACACACAGCATGATTTCATTGGGATCGTGCACCATGAAGCTGAATGCTGCAGCTGAACTGTACCCCATAACGTGGCCCGAGTTTGCCAATCTGCATCCCTTTGCTCCCATAGACCAAACCAAGGGATACCAAGCCGTGCTCGAAGAATTGAACCGTACTCTTTCTGAAATCACCGGGTTTGCCGGCATGAGCTTCCAGCCCAACTCCGGAGCCCAAGGCGAATATGCCGGACTTATGGTCATACGCCAATACCACATAAGCCGGGGCGATACGCACCGCAACGTTGCTCTAATACCATCCTCGGCTCACGGCACCAACCCTGCATCTGCAGCCATGGCGGGTATGCACATAGTCGTGGTTAAATGCGACGAACACGGCAACATCGATTTGCAGGATTTGAAAGAAAAAACCGAAGCAAACTCGGCTAACCTTTCTTGTCTTATGGTTACCTATCCCTCTACTCACGGAGTTTTCGAGGAAGCCATTACCGAAATAACGAGCCTAATCCACCAGCACGGTGGGCAAGTGTATATGGATGGAGCCAACATGAACGCGCAGGTTGGCCTAACCAGCCCGGGTAGTATTGGTGCCGATGTGTGCCACTTAAACCTCCACAAAACCTTCGCAATCCCTCATGGAGGTGGAGGCCCGGGCATGGGTCCGATTGGCGTAGCTGCACACCTTTTGCCGTTTTTACCCGGTCACAGCGTGGTTCCTATGGGAGGCGACCATTCCATTCATGCAGTATCAGCGGCTCCATGGGGCTCGGCTCTCATCTTGCTCATCTCCTATGGCTACATTAAAATGCTTGGAGCAGAGGGCGTTACCCGCGCCACCGAGGTTGCCATACTCAATGCCAATTATATGAAAGAGCGCCTTGCCGGGCATTATCAAACCTTGTATGTGGGCAAAGAAGGACGTTGTGCACATGAGATGATTCTCGATTGCCGCGACTTTAAAAGGACGGCCGGTGTGGAGGTGGCCGACATTGCCAAGAGGCTCATGGACTATGGATTTCATGCTCCTACCGTAGCGTTTCCGGTGGCAGACACCTTGATGGTTGAACCCACCGAAAGCGAATCCAAAGAGGAGTTGGATCGCTTTTGTGAGGCCATGATTCAAATTCGCAAAGAAATTGAGGCCATTGCCACCGGCAATGCAGACAAGGCAGACAACCTACTGAAACATGCGCCTCATACAGCACGTGTTATTTCATCCGACACCTGGACAAGGCCATATAGCCGACAAGAAGCAGCCTATCCGTTATCGTGGGTTTCAGAAGCCAAATTCTGGCCTTCGGTGGGCCGAGTAGACAATGCCTATGGCGACCGTCACCTAGTGTGCAGTTGCCCGCCGGTGGAATTGTATGCAGAGGCTCTTGTTTCGTAAGGTGGGTTGTATGGAGAAATCACCACACCCCACTCCCCAACATTAAATTTTATCATCGCGTTGTTGATATGGGTTGTAGATTCTAAACAACCCTTACTTTTGAAAGAGTTAACTTTCATAAACCCCAGACCACTATGAACAAATCTACCCTTTGGATTGCGCTTGGTTTCTTACTAATTGCACCAAGCTTACCTGCCATCACTCCTTTAAATGGAAGCCTAAATGCCCATAAAACGGTGCTGGTGAACAAGAGCATTCCCCATGCATCCCATTCTCCATCCATGAATCCAAACAGTCGGTGGTACGACTATTGGGAAATGGCACAAACCTTTTCGGGTGGTGCCGGAACAACTGCTCTCACTTATTTATTCCCAGACTCTTCCATTTTAGCTCCATTTGGAACCTCGTATGAAAGTCCTTGGGTTCACAAAGTGGCTACCATCTTAGATCCTATAAGCGGCAGATTAAACGACCCGGGATATTTTCCGGGTGAATTGAACATAACCAACACCACCAGCTTTACTGTTGATTCCATCGAGTATAGATTTGCTTATCAGCGGGTTAATGCAAATTCCGTAGACACCCTTGTTTTCGAGGTAGGCATCAATGCAACGACTTCTCAATCCGGGAATTACTATTTTGCAGGGACATCCAATTATGGCCCAGCGGTTGACACCGCTTTTTTTAGAGCCATTACCTACACCCCCACCACTAATTCTGTGGGTACATACGGCACAAAAAAAATCTACAAAGTAATCCTCAACGAAGCTTTTGCCTCGGATACGGTTGCAGGCGGTTTTAACGTTGCGCGCATCGCATGCACGGATTTACCTGCTTCCCTTGCTGGAAACCGTTATCCCATGTGTGCAGTTACGTTTAAGCCGGGCTACTCTTGGTCGGTTGGGCCGAGCGGCGAGCCGATTGATACCCTAACCAGCCGCAACTACATATTGATAACTGCCCTTCAAGAAAACGGCGCCAGTACTTTCCCAACCTACATAGAGCGCGATTACAACATGGGGTATATGTTGCCAACCAGAGTGCGGTACAACATACAACCAACAAACGGATGGAATGGTCTTTTCATTCCAAGTATTGCCTATACTGCACCTTTCGGCTTTGAAATTCATCCCTTCCGCTGGAAACTCTCCATCAACAGCCCAACTGGCATCAAGGCTTCCGGTAACGTTGAGGGGCCGGTGGTGTTTCCAAACCCAAACAATGGGGCATTCTTTGTTGAAAACAACAACTTCCAAACCATAAGGGTTTTAGATGCCTTGGGTAAAACCGTTTGGGAGCAAATGCCCGCAGGCCAGGCTCGCATTACGGTTGATTTACAGGGATTGAATAAGGGCATGTACTTCATCCAAGGCATTGGTGAAAATGGTATGTCCACCACCAAAATAATTAAGGAATAACGCCTTAACCAAACCGCGAAAAAGCCGTCCAGAGTGACGGCTTTTTTTTTGCAAATGCACCCTTTTAAAGACAGGAGTGTCTTTTTGCCCACAACGTTTCTTTAGCTGCTTGAACTGGATTTAGAATGAGCATAAAGCAAGGTCAGGGCAAGGAGGCATCTATACCGTGATACTTTCAAGCCCGTAAACGCCGAGCTCATACTCTGGAGCGGGGATAAAGTGACCAGAAAGTAGCCAAACCCGACCGATTTCACTCCAAAACCGCCGATTGGTTGCATTTTTTTTTCAGAGGATTTGCAATCTGCCTCGTTCGATAAACCATTTGGGTATATTTGGCGTTCTTAAACTTTGAGAAACACAAGCAACACATGAAAAAAGGTACTCTTTTGGTGGCAATCGCAACTCTGATAGGTGCATCTGCCACACAAGCCGTTACTCCGGTAAACGGAAATCGTCATGCACAAAAAGTAATGCCGCAAACCAGGCGTATTACGCAGTCGCCGGCATCACAAAGCAGTGCGGTTAACAGCCGTTGGTATGATTACTCTGCTATGGCAGAAGCCGTTGCAGGTGGTCAATCTACATCGGGATTAACCTACCTTTTCCCTGACTCTTCCATTATTGCTGAGTTTGGAGCAGGTGATTATTCCAATCCCTTTGTACACAAAGTGTCCACCCTTCTGGATCCTCTGAGTGCTCGTTTGAACGACCCAGGGTATTTTACAGGTCAAATGAAGATCCGTACCACCACATCGTTTACCGTTGACTCCATTGAATATGTTTTTGCCTATCAGCGCGTAGACTCAAATTCAGTGGATACCTTGATTTTTGAAGTTGGAATCAATGCAACCTCTGGACAATCGCCACTTTACTACTTCCCGGGAACATCCAATTTTGGTCCGAACGTAGATACCGCCTTCTTCCGCTCCGTACCTTATGTGTATACCACCAACATGGTAGGTGCATACGGCACAAAGAGAACCTATAAAGTGGTATTGAACGCTGCTTTTGCTGCGGATACCATCCCAGGTGGCTTTAACGTAGCGCGCATTGCCTGTACAGGTTTGCCTGCTTCCCAGACCGGCAACCGCTACCCAATGTGTGCCGTTACCTTCAAGCCCGGTTATACTTGGCCTGTAGGACCCAACAATGAGCCCATAGACACCTTAAACAACCGCAACCACGTGTTGCTTACCGCCCTTCAAGAAAACGGAGCCAGCACCTATCCAACTTACGTTGAGCGTGACTACAACATGGGTTACATTATGCCCACCGATGTTCGCTACAACCTAGATCCAAATTGGAATGGCGATTTCATTCCAAGTATTGCCTACACCGCTCCATTTGGATTGGAGACTCATCCTTTCCGCTGGAAGCTTACCGCAAACAATGCCGATATTGTAGGCATTAACAATGTGGACAAAATGCAAGGGCCCGATGTGTATCCAAACCCCAACAGCGGTTCCTTCTTTGTTGAAAACAACAACTACCAAACCATTCGTGTGGTAGATGCATTGGGCAACGTAGTAATGGAAAAAATGCCTGCCGGCCAGTCTCGTTTGATGATTGACCTTCAAGGAATGGCCAATGGTATGTACTTCATTCAGGCCACCGGTGTTAACGGTCTTTCCATCACCAAAGTCATTAAGCAATAATTTTGCTTTAACATTTGAAAAAAGCTGCCCAGACGGGCAGCTTTTTTTATGCTTGTAAAGTGAAAACTACAGCTTGGTTCCATTTTCTTCACAAGGTATGGTCGTGGCTACCTAAGGTAAGCCTGCCCTTGGGCCTGTTCTATATCATTTGGAAATGCTGGGGCTTTTCCGTGCCTGAAAACCTTTGGGTGGAGGAGAATGAAAGAGAAAGTGGTCGTTGGATTTGGTTGGCAGGGCTGATTTTGCTCATGCTGCTGAATTGGCTTCTTGAAATAACCAAGTGGTGGATGGCCCTTCAAAAAGGTGGGCTAACCAACCAAACGATTTCAAGTGCTTCAAAAGGAGTTTTGGCCGGACTTTCCATTGGCTTATTCAGTCCGAACAGGGTTGGGGAGTTTGCGGGTCGTTTAGGGGTATTGGCCCCTGAAGAACGCAAAAGTGGATTTTGGCTTAACCTGCTGTGCAACATTCCCCAGCTTTTGGCTACTGTGGCTATTGGCTTGGGGCCTTGCCTGCACCAATACCAGTGGGTTTCGGGTGAGACCAGTTTGGCCATAACCGGCATGCTTCTAATTGCAGCAGGCCTCTTTTGTTTTCTTTTGCCCGGTGTGTTGGCAAGAATCCAGCTTTTAAAAAGCATTCTACCTGAGGAGCAGCCCGAAATGAAAAAAGTCATGCTGTCTTTGTGGTTTTTATCTGTAATTCGTTATGTATGCTTTTCGGTTCAGTTTGCCCTTGTTTTAGCATTCGTGAACGCCCCGGTGGGTTGGACGGAAATGACAACCGCAATACCCGCTATTTTTTTACTCATTACCTGCATCCCAACAATGGCATGGAGCGAATTGGGAATACGGGCTTCGGTATCGAGCTACGTGTTAGCAATGTACGGCGTAGATACTCCACGCGTGGCGGTAGCCGCCTTTCTGCTTTGGTTTATAAACTTGGCTCTCCCCGCGCTGATTGGAGCAATTTGGTGGTACAGCAAGCCACAAAGAGAAACCGGCAATTCTTAGTCGATTTCGGTTACTCCTCCCGAAATAATGAATTTCATGAGATCTGCAGAACTTACAGGTAATGCCTTTACCGTGGATCGATCCACCACGAGCACTTGACCACTAAACGCATAAGACATGGGCAAATACACGGCAATTCTGCCTTCCCCAATGCCCAATTCGCTTAAATCTTCATTTGTAATAAAGCCCAGTTTCTCCACAACAGGATGGTCGTTCACGCGCACCAATACAGGCTTATTGAAACGCTTCTTTTGTCCCACAAAAGCCGACATTAGGTCTTTCACGGAGGAGTAAATAGTTTTAATGAGGGGGGCGCGCTCTATCAAATCGTCGAGCAAAGAAAGTATGGGACGAAATACAAACGAGCCGCTGAGCAATCCCACCAGCACCAAGCCCGCCACCACAACCAAAACACCTAGAAAAGGATCTACTATGGGGTTAACCGAAAGGTTCATGTACTCAATAACAGATCCTACATTAATGATGATTTTATACAACACCAATACAGTAATAAAAATAGGTACAATCACCAGGGCTCCCTGGAAAAAATACAACAGAATCTTTTTCAACAGACCTCTCATTATACCAAATTAAAACTCAACCAAGGTTCCTATGGGATTTCCTTCTACCAGTTTCAAGAGATTGCCCGGCAAGTTCATATCAAAGACAATTATGGGCAGTTTGTTCTCATTGCACAAGGTAAAAGCGGTCATGTCCATCACATTTAAGTTCTTTTCATAAACCTCTTGGAACGAGATGCGCTCATAGCGAACCGCATCGGGAAACTTCTCCGGATCGGCCGTATAAATGCCGTCAACCCGGGTTCCCTTAAGAATCACATCGGCTTCGATTTCAATGGCCCTAAGCGATGCTGCTGTATCGGTTGTAAAATAGGGGTTGCCTGTTCCGGCACCAAAAATAACCACACGCCCTTTCTCGAGATGTCGAACAGCCCGCCGTCGAATAAAGGGTTCGCATATCTGCTCCATCTTAATGGCGGAAAGCAAGCGTGTGCGCACGTTGATCTGCTCGAGAGCCGATTGAAGAGCCATGCTGTTGATAACTGTGGCCAACATGCCCATGTAATCGCCTTGAACACGGTCCATACCGCCTTCGGTAAGCTGTACGCCCCGAAAAATGTTGCCACCGCCAATTACAATGGCTACCTCGATGCCCTGCTCCACCACCATGCGGATCTCTTGGGCATACTGACTCAAGCGATCGGGATCAATGCCGAACTGCTTTTCGCCCATGAGCGACTCCCCGCTGAGTTTCAACAAAATGCGTTTGTATTTCATAGGTTCAATGTTTTACGGTTAGGGGGTTGAAGAGCGTTTGTTTACCACGTATGCAGAAACAAAAATACTGGCTTCGTACAATGCATAGAGCGGCATTGCCACCAGCAATTGCGAAGTAATGTCGGGAGAAGGGGTAATAACAGCAGCAATGATGAGAATCACAACTACAGAATGTTTGCGAAATCGGCGCATGAAATCGGGCGTGAGAATACCAAAGGAGCTTAGAAAGAACACCAGAACCGGCAGTTCAAAAAGTAACCCCGAAGCAAAAGTTATGGTGGTAACCGTAGAAATGAAAGACTCCATCTCAATAAAGTTATGGACCTCTGTGCTCACCTGGTAGCCGCCAAGAAAATTGACCGATAAAGGCGTAATGATGTAATACCCAAAGAGCACGCCCATCAAAAAAAGAGCGGTAACATAGGCAACCACACCGCGCGAATAGCGCAACTCCCGCTCGCTGAGGGCCGGCTTGATGAAGCGCCACAGCTCCCAAACCACGTAGGGAAATGCAACCACAATACCGGCCACCAAAGCCACCCACATGTGCATGGTGAACTGACCGCTTAACGTAGTGTTGATGAGTTGAAAGGGCATTTCGGGTAAACAGAGGGCGTCGCCCAAGCCCAAGCGATGCGATAGCCAACACATGGCTCTGTAGGTCCAGAAATCGGCGTGCTTTGGAGCAAAGATGAGGCGATCGAAAACAAAGTCGCGGTAACAAAACATCACCACAGCAGCAGCTACAACCGCTACTACGCTTCGGACTAAGTGCCATCGAAGGGCTTCGAGATGTTCGAGAAACGACATCTCTGCAGCAGGGTTCGTAGAGCGCGAGGAGTCTGCCATGTTTAGCGTTGTCCCGATTTAAAACGGGCAATAGCGTTGCGTGTAAACTCGCTCAGAACAAGGCGGCCGCTGATTTCGGCTCGCTCATACAGAAGCGTTTCCCAATGATCGGTACCCGCCCAGAGTACCTGCTTCAAATCGCGCATGGCCATTGGGCTGTATGCCGACAAGGTAATCGCCAACAATTGCACCTCTTGGTTGAGGGTTTCAACATCCGGAAAAACGCGGGAAAACAATCCATGCCGCTCTGCCCATGCTGCCGACTGCCAGCGGCCTGCGTCAATGGACATCTGAGAGAAAGCCGATGTGCCTATTTTCCGCTCCACAGCAGGCCCAACCACAAAAGGTCCAATGCCCACAGCAAGTTCAGAAAGCTTAACCGAAGCCTGCTCGGTAGCCAGTGCCAAGTCTGCAGCAGCGGCTAGGCCAACACCTCCACCCACGGCTTTGCCTTGAATGCGGGCAATCACAAACTTGGGCGCATTGCGCATGGCAAGAATCACTTGAGCGAAACCGCTGAAAAAAAGCTTGCCGGTTTCAAAGTCGTTTATGGACACCAGCTCGTCGAAAGAGGCTCCGGCACAAAAAGCTCCATCGCCTTCGCTTTCCAGCACAATAACCCGAACATCGTCTGATTTTCCCATCACCTCGATTTCCAAGGCAAGTCTGCGGAGCAAGTCGCCGGGCATACTGTTGCTTTGGGGATGGGCAAAGCGAATGGTAGCAATTCCGGCTTCTACCCGGGTATGCAAGGTTCCGTTCATGGTTGTGTGTTGGAAGAGTTGTTTACGATACCCATTTTCTCGGCAAAATAATCACAAAAATCCCTCATGTCGCCCGCCATGCGCTCCTCGTTGATGCTGCGCTCCAGCATACTGGCCATGCTCAGAAGAGTTTGATGAAAAAAGATTTTCATATCGTCCACCAGCATGTCTTTGGTCCAAAGATCTATTTTCAATGTGTTATTATCATTCGGATCCCACACCGACAGCATAAGGGCTTTGCATAGAGCCGGGCCTTGCATTCCGGCATCTGAGGCTTCCCATTGCATGCGCTCGGGAAGGTTGCGATCGTCCAACTCTATGTTGAACTGTATGGTGGATGTTTTCATGAGTGTGGACGGTATTTGCTTTTTGCGAGTAACGTGGCGGCGTCGGCCCATTCCATTAAGGCTTGGGGCTGTATGCCTGGATTGCGAGCCATAAAGGCCGCTACGATTTGATAGCCAACAAAATGGCTCAGCCTTCCGGGCGACTCTCTGGGAAAACCCGGGGTAAAAGGCCCATCGGTGGTGTAGCGCCGGTATGCGCTTACGTCTTTCATAAACAATATCTTTTTGTCTACCAGGTTTTTCCAAACCTCTACTTCATGGCCTTTACACCATTCCAACTGTTCTTTCGACATGCCTAAGCGAAGGGTATCCGGAACATTGGGCAAAAGGTGCTCGAGCAGCCATTGGGCTTTCCCTTGAGCGATGCAGGTTTCGAGAAACCCTTCTTGAGCAGGCTCAAATTCGGTGCCTATCCATCCCAACAGTGCCTGAGAAACCAGGTGGTCGGGGGTCATAAGACAAACTTGATATTTTGGAAACTGCAACAAGCGATAAAAGCGGCTCTCGCTTCCGAGGAAACAGTCGAGGCCCAGCACCAAATCGCCGGAGGTGCAGGCAATACCCAAGTTAAACCCTGAAACCATGGTAACCACCCTGGGAACGGTCCGCTTAGGGAATAGCGCGTGCCAATGTGTAAAGGCGGTGCTCAACTCCTCTACCCTTTGCGCCAGCATGGCTGGAGAAAACAAAGAATCGGCTGCCGCTGATACTTCTTTGACGTATCGATCTTCTACAAAATCCTGCAGGCGATTCCGGAAAAATGGTGTTTGGGGCCCACCGATGTTGATGATTTTGATGCAGAAAAGAGGGAGAAAATCGGGGTATTCGCGGCGGAGGCGACTAAATGCTGCGGTGTCGCTGGTCTTGCGCAACGCCCACAAAGCTCGGTCAAAGCGGGCTACCCGAAGCACCAAGGGTTTTTCGGAGGCTGGAAGCGGGCGACGATGCGCCTCCTCCTTACATGCAGTGCCTGCCAACAAAAAAAAGGCAAGGGCGATTGCCCCTAGGCCAAAGGGCTTTATCATGAAACGACTAACTTTGCTGAGCAGCAATAAAAATGGAAGCCAAAACTATGAAAAAGATTCTTGCCCTTGTGGCCATTTTAACCCTTTGCCAAAGCGCATTTGCAGGCGTTAACATGGGCAACTTCCGATTTGGACTTAAAGTTCAACCCAACCTTACCTGGCTTTCACCGGAGGATAAAAAAGTGTTCACCTCAGGAGGCATGAAGGCTACGTTTACCTATGGCTTAATGGTGGAATACAAACTAAACTCTGTGGCATCGTTGGCAACCGGATTTGATTTTTCCTCCTTTGGAGGACGATTGGCTGCAGTGGATACCCTTACTTTTTACAACCCTTTAGATGTAAATCCCACTGGTAAATCGGTAGTGTATGTATTGAGTAAGCGCAGCTATTCCGTAAATTACTTCGAGATTCCCATCACCTTAAAAATGCGTTCAGGGGAACAACCAAACGGGTTCACCTACTTTGGGTTGTTTGGTGTGAACGTGGGGTTTCGGGGTAAGTCTATGGCCGATGATGAGGGATATTATAAATACTACTCTGCGGCCAATCCTCCAACATTCTCTTCATACAAAGAATACAAAACCAGACCCGACAACAACGTTTCCGAAGATGTGAATTGGGCGCGCGTAGGATTGAATGTGGCCGTGGGTGCAGAGTACAAGCTTGGTGGCTCTACTGCTCTCGTCATGAGTTTGCACTACCTAAATGGATTCACCAACGCCTTAACCGGGGTCTCATCCAGCCTGATTCGCAGCACCGGCTCCAGTACCGCCCCCGCCGATTTAAATGGTAGGTTTAGCGGAGCATCGCTCAACGTTGGCATATTATTTTAAGGCATGCGCATCGGCTTAGCCCAATGCAACCTGCGCATTGGAGACATACAAGGCAACAAGACTCGCATGTTGGATTGCCTGCATCGCGCACAACAACAAGAGTTAGACTTGCTCGTCTTTTCAGAGCTTGCTATTTGCGGCTATCCTCCTAAGGACCTTTTGGAGTTCGACGACTTCATTCTTCAGTGCAAAACCGCCATGGAAGACTTGGCCTTAGTGGCAACACGCACCGCCGTTTTGGTTGGAGCTCCTGCTTTTAACCCTTCCTCCTTGGGAAAGCGACTCTTCAACGCTGCCTTTCTTTTGTTTAACGGCAGTGTGGAACAGGTGTGCGAAAAAAGCCTGTTGCCCAACTACGACGTCTTCGATGAAGCTCGGTACTTTGAGGCAGGCACGCGCATTGGGATGATGGTTGTGCAGGGAGTTCCCATGGGTGTAACCATTTGCGAAGACATTTGGGAGGAGGCGCAAACCGAAGCTTCTCCTGAGGCTGGACGCAAGCTTTATGGTCAATCTCCTGTGGCCCGCCTCGAGGGGAAAAACATTCAAGCCCTCATCAACCTTTCGGCTTCCCCTTTCCATTACCAGCAGGTTGAAAACCGCACGGAAGTATTGCAGCGGGTGGCCAAGCGTTTGAGGGTTCCGGTAGTGTATGTAAATCAGGTAGGGGCGAACGCAGAGCTCATCTTTGATGGAGGCTCTCAAGCGCTGGATGCACATGGGCTGCCTTTGATGCAACTTCCCTACTTCGAAGAAGGCATGGCTGCTTTTTCATTGCGAGATGAAGCTCCTGCACCGTTCGAAAACCCAACACCCGAGCCCCCGGAGCGCATCCGAAAAGCGCTGGTGATGGGCATTTCCGACTACTTCCGAAAAATGGGATTCGAGCGCACCGTGTTGGGTCTATCCGGGGGCATTGACTCTGCCTTGGTATGTGCTCTTGCTGTGGAAGCCTTGGGTAAAGAGCACGTTACAGCCTTGCTTCTGCCCTCGCGGTTTTCCAGCGAGCACTCCATTTCCGACTCTTTGCAACTGGTGCGCAACTTGGGCTGTCAGCACCACATTGTTTCCATAGAGCCTGTGTTTGAAGGAAGCTTGCGCACGATGGAACCCTATTTTAAAGACCTGCCTCAAAATCTGGCAGAAGAAAATCTACAGGCGCGGGCAAGAGGTCTCATTCTTATGGCCTGGACCAATAAGTTCAACGCTCTTCTCCTCAATACCACCAACAAAAGCGAAGTTGCCGTTGGTTACGGAACCCTTTACGGCGACCTATGCGGGGCCATATCGGTGATTGGCGATTTGTATAAAACACAAGTTTACGCGCTTGCTCAGCATATAAATCGCCATCAAACCATAATTCCGGAGAACATCCTTACCAAAGCCCCGAGTGCAGAGCTTAGGCCAAATCAAAAAGATACCGACAGCCTTCCCGATTACGAGGTGCTTGACCCATTGTTGTTTCAGTACATCGAATGCCGCAAAGGCGCACGGGATCTCGTGCAGCAGGGTTTTGATGCCGAACTGGTGAAAAGAATTCTGGGTTTAGTAAACCGCAATGAATACAAGCGGGCCCAAACCCCGCCCATACTAAGGGTTTCGCCCAAAGCTTTTGGTGTGGGGCGCAAAATGCCCATCGTGGCCGATTTTCGCGCATTATATTAACTGTTTGATAATCAATGGTTTAGTGCTTGATTTGAGCAACTGGTAAATTAAATTTAAAGTCGGAAACCTAAAATGAAGTGCTTTGCATTAGATTTGCCAAAACCAAAACAAACAACACACATGAAAAAACTCATTTACGTTGCGGCCTTTTTGTTGGCCGTAGTATCAGGAAAAGCAAACGCATCAACTGCAGACTTGTTTCAGATCAACGACGACATGGTTGTAGCTGAGATGTCTGATTTGACTGCACTTGAAACGTATGTAAACGACCATGCAGGCGTAACTCTTACTGAGGTTGTAAACAACGCTTCTGGAATTGCCGCTTCTCTAAATCTTAAGCCAACCGCGTTCGAAGGTTTAAGCAGCATGCTCCGCGGTGGAGACCTTCCTTTGGGAATTCCTGCCTTCTGGTGGGGTTGTGTGCTGGGCTTTGTAGGTATCGCAGTGGTTTACTTCACCACCGAAGACCGCGACGAAACCAAAAAAGCGCTTTGGGGTTGTATGATTCCAACGGCTATTGGTATTCTTTACTATGTGTTTGTGATTGTAATCTTTGCAAGCACAGCAGTCGGTACAGCTTCAACGATCTAATTGAAGCATGCGGATAGCGGCCGCTATTTTCTGTTTAACCTTAATGTTGTTGCCCAAGTTTTCACTTGGGCAACAATTTTTTAGGGTCATGGCAGACTTTTCTACGAAGCAAAAAAATGCCGACTCTACCCTTCAGTTAACGGTGGGCAAGGTGTATTTTGACCGCACCAAGAAAAAGATTGTGTACATGATTACCTTTCCACAAGTGGAAACTTGGGTCATGCAAGACAGCTTTGTGTACAAGGTGCAGAAGGGCAAATTGGTATCAAAAGAAAAGTCTGGCAACATTGTATCCTTTTCCATATTCAACCTAGCCGCCAACGGTACCTTATCCGATTACGGATTAAAAAGCGGCGGTTACAAAGTAGGGAAAGTAGAAAAGGAGAAGGGCCTCACCCTTACCCGTTGGGTTCCGCACGCCAAGCTTGCGAGCAAATTTGGAGAGGTGGTATTGGCCACAGAGCAAAAGCGCCTAACCGGTGTAGTGCTCTACAATCCCTCGAAGGAACTGGTGAGCCGACAGTTCTTTCGAAAATACCAGAACTTCTCGGGCTTGGAGTTTCCCTTGCAGGTTACCCAGTTTACCTACACCAAAAAAGGTCAAAATCTCACGGTAACCACCTATAAAAACGTTGTTGTTAACGCATTAAGTGAAGACGCTATTTACAATTTTGTTGTGCCTGGCTATTGAAGCGGTACGGGCTCAGGAAGCGGTTGATGTGCAGTTGTCGCTCAACCGGTACGAGCACGTGCATGTGCACCAATACCAGGAAGCCAAAGGAAGCCAAAACGAGATCGAGTTGTTTTTCTCCGGACTGTTTTTGTTTTATAAAACCTTTTTCAGTTCCCAAGATGGAGTTTCGTGCACGTTCAACCCCAGTTGTTCTTCCTATGCCCTTCAAAGCATTAAGAAGAAAGGGTTATTTATGGGTGTGCTCGGCGCTTTTGATCGCCTTACCCGTTGCAACGGATTCTCGCCTGAAGCTTATGGAATAGATCCAAAAAACGGGTTGCTTATTGATCCACCCTAACGCCATGAGGATAGCTTTTTGCATTGCTTTTGTTTGGTTTTGTAGCCACCGCGTAGAAGGACAAAACCTCTTTGATGCTTCCCATTCCAAAACCTTTGGTGCATACTTGCTTAAAAGTGGGCAGTTTGAGTTTGCCGGGGAGGAGTATGAGCGCCTCAGTCTCCTTTTCCCAAACAACGACACCTTAAAGTGGCAGGTGATGCGCGCCTTCCGCATGGCCCAAAAACCAGCCAGCAGCCTGGCATATTATTCCGTGTTTTTTAAAGATAGCCTGAACGTGCCCGAATATGCCGCTCGCGAAGCAGGCTGGAGTTGCCTTCTGTTGAATCAACCCAAGCGTTACAACCAATTGGTTTTACCCGTTTTGGCTTCCGATATAAATAAGCAAACCCTAGCCAAAGCAGAGGCAATGGCATGGCAAGCGCAATGGAAAGAAGCCCGCAAATTGGTTCAAACCCTTCCAGAGAACAGCGTTCCGCCCAACTTCAACAACCTTCTTTTGGATGCATCCAAGAAAAAGAAAAAGAACCCATATCTGGCTGCTGGACTTTCGGTGATTCCCGGATTGGGGAGGTTCTACACAGGTGATTGGAAAGACGCATTGGTCTCCATAATATTCGTTGGTGCCAATGGATTTCAGGCATACCGGAGTTTTTACAAGCAAGGCCAAGGCAGCGTAAGGGGCTGGATCTTCGGCGGATTGGGAGCCGGTTTTTATTTAGGAAACATATACGGGAGTTTTCTTTCAGCAAAAAAGAAAAACCAACGCATCGACCATGAATATCAAACAAAAGTTCAGGAGCTTCTGGTGCGTTTGCATCAGCCTGTTTTGGCTGAATAGCGCACAGGCACAGGAGCCTCGCCAAACTTTTGATTTGGCGCACAGGCTCTTTGAAACCGGCGATTACAAAGGTGCCATACGGCATTACCAGCGCGTACTCTTCTTTGAACCCGCTCTATTAACCCGTCCGGCATACATGGAAATGGGTCAATGCTTTTTAGCCTTGGAAAACACGGAGATGGCCGGCTTTTGCTACGACCAGGCCTTTTTCGCCTCCAACACAGACGAGCAAAAACTGGAGGCTGTATTAAAAAAAGTAGATCTTCTCTCTAATCTCGGGCAATTTGATGCGGCTTTAGTGGAATTGTACAACCTTTCCGACTCCTTACCCAAGCCTCTTCAGGAGCGCAAAACTTTTCAATTGGCGATGGTGCACTTGGGGAGAAAAGACTGGGCTCAGGCACAAGAGCAGCTGCTCTTGCTCACCGCGCAGCATCCCACTTGGACGCCTGTAATTGAGAAAACCTTTCGCGACATAAAGCGTTACCATCGCATTTCACCTAAAACCGCGCGCATTATGAGCATGATTGTTCCCGGCTTGGGCCAGTTTTACGCGGGCGACATTAAGAATGGTTTCAACTCCTTTTTTTTGGCAGGTGGTCTGGCTGTGCTGTTTTTTTCAAGTCTCGGCCAGTTTACGCTTGCGGATGCCTTAATGTCCATTGCACCGTGGTTCCAGCGTTACTACATGGGCGGATACATGCGGGCCGAAACCATAGCCGAAAGTCAAATTCAAAAACGTACGAATCGAGCCATTGCCTCCATGCTGCGGGCCTTTTCCGCACCACAACCATGATTCGAAGCATTGCGGGCTTAATAGTTTTTGTTTTATGTATTGTTATCGGAACCTACCGAGCTGCTGCACAGTCTCTGGATAGTCAGCTTAAAAATGGAATGGCGCTGGTCTACCAACAACGTTTCGACCAAGCCGACAGTCTTTTGATGCTATTGGAAAAACAGCATCCGGCATCCGTCCAGGTGCATCTGTTTGGAGTAAACTTGTATTGGCATAAGTGGGTAATGGGCGACCACCAAGATGCTTTACAGAAACGATTTTATCATGAATTGGATGTTGCCCGAATCCTTTTAAAACAAGCACAAAAAGCGAGCAAAACAAGCCATGAGATCACCTATGCCTGGATCAACTACTACGGTTTTTTGGCAAGGATGGACGGCATTCAAAAACACTATTGGCGGGCGTTTCAGAACATCCGGGCATGTGTTCATCATCTTCAAACCTCCTTTGGATCTGAGGGGCATTACGAGCCTTTTCGTTTGAGCACCGGCATCTATCACCTCTATGCCAGCAATGCTTCTTCGCGCTACCCCTTGCTGCGACCCTATCTCAACACACTTCCCGCTCATCGACGGGAACAGGGCTTGTATTATCTGGAGCAAGCCTCTCGCTCCTCCGATCCGGTAGTTTCTGCAGAAGCCCACTACTTCCTTATGAAATGGAACCTCGATGAAGGACATCCCGAAAATGCACTGCCCTCGGCAACCCAACTGTGCAACAGATACCCCGGAAACAGCCTCTTCCGATTTTACCACATGCAGGCACATATAGCCCTCAAACAAACCGATGCTGCCGAACGCGACCTCCAAAAATTGTTAGCGGTTTTATCAACGAACCCAGAACTGAATGCGTATCAGAAGAAACACCTGGCCGATTTAGCCAAAGAGATGCTCCGCAAATAGTGCTGAATAGCCTTTGGGGAAACTTCTTTTTGCTATTTTTGCCTGTTAGAAACTTGTTAACAAATGCATCTCTCCACAAGCTCAACAAGGCGCATCATCCTCATTCTGATTGCGTTCCTTCCATTCCAACTTGCTTTGGGCCAAACCAAGCGCAACGCTGTTTTGCCAAAAGTTGATTCTGAGGAATACCAGCGCCTGAAAGGCCAGGGCAAAATTACGGTCATAGATCCTATGCAGATCATGCGTGAGGCCAAGACCAAACCCAAGAAATCTGCTTTCAAAGAAAAACCCGGAGTCGTTTGGAATACCAACCGAAACGCCCAGTTTGTTCCCTTAAGCACCGGCAATTGTCAAAGTTGCTTCACGGCTCCCGATCCTCTTTTGGATACGATTGTTCCCATTACATCGGGGCAGGCTCCTGAATTCCGAAACGACGACGGTTCCACCACTGAAATCACTCTCCCGTTTACTTTTACCTTTTACGGGGTGCAATACACCAGCGTCTACATCAACAACAACGGAAACGTGTCGTTTGGTGCATCTTACTCAACGTTTTCATCTCAAGGGTTTCCCAACAGCACGGTGGTGATGGTGGCGCCTTTTTGGGCGGACGTTGACACCCGAAATCCACAGTCGGGACTCCCCTACTATCGCCGTAACGCACACAGCTTCATCGTTAAATGGGACCAGGTTGGTTATTATAGCTCAGCAGCCGACAAGGTCAACTCCTTCCAACTCATCATCTCCGATGGTACCGACTCCATCATTCCCGGCGGCAACAACGTATCGTTTTGCTACGGCGACATGCAGTGGACAACGGGCAGCGCTTCTCAAGGAAACAATGGTTTTGGGGGAATTCCCGCAACTGCCGGTGCCAATGCCGGTGATGGCACCAACTTCATTCAGTTTGGTCGCTTCGACCATCCCGGGACCGATTACGATGGACCTGCTTCTAGCACCAACAACGATGGGATCAGCTGGCTCGACAACCAGTCGTTTTATTTCTCTACCAGCGACGCCACCAACATCCCTCCCATCATCACCGGAGTAGGTTATTGCGATACCGTTACGGTGTGCATGGGCGATACCTTGGCTCTGAACGTAGGATTCCTTTCTCCTGAAGCAGGTCAAATCACCAACATAGCGGTAAACACCAATGGTGTGCCCGGATTTTCTGCCATAAACAACACTCCGGGCGAATCTGCCAGTGTAACCCTACAATTGGCGGGAACCCAAGCCAACATGGGGTATCACACCATTGTGTTAACCGGAACCGACGATGGCACCCCTGCTCAAAGCACCA
>JBEIVB010000146.1:0-4828 GCA_040374085.1 Flavobacteriales bacterium
CTGTGCGGAACCATTTGCGGTGGCGGTAAATGAAGTTGCCGCAGCGGTAGGCTCGTTGGAGAGGGTTCGGAAGGTGAGCTCGTTGCCATAGGCCGTGCTGATGTTGTTGGTTGCATAAGCACGCACATAATACAGGGTCTGCGCACTGAGCGAAGAAAGTGAACTGCTGAATGAGGCTGTGCCCGTGCCATCGCTGGTGGTGCTGTTTGCTGTGGTTGGAAGCGTTGAGGTATTCCAAACAACTCCTTTGACCGATATGGTTCCGCCACCGGCTGATATGCCCGAGCCACCGGAACTCGCGCTGCTGTTGGTAATGGCAGAGATGGCAGTGGTTGTGGTTATGGCCGGATTACCAAAAGCAGTGCCCGATGCTGTTGGTGCACCCACGGTGAGATAGTTGTAGGTGGCGGCATTGGTGCCGTCCCAAGTAAACGGTACAAGTAAGAAGTTATAGGTGGTTCCTGCCGTAAGTCCCGTAATGATGCTGCTGATTGCAGGCGTGGTGGGCAGATTGGTTGGGGTTATGGTTACCAGCGTGCCCACGCCCGCAGCCGGTGCGCTTCCGTTGGTGGATGAAAGTGTAGGCGTGCCGGTAGAATAAATCAACGCATATCCTCCTTGCGTGGCCCCTGTACCGGGGAAGGTTGCACCGGTCCAACTCACCGTTAACTGGCCCGATGCCGTGGGCGATGCGCCCATACCACTGGCCTGAGCGCTTGGAGGATTGGAAAGGGTTCGGAAGGTTTTTTCATCGCCGTAGCCTGTTCCGGCAGCATTAGTGGCATAAGCTCTTATATGATATAATGTTTGAGACGAAAGCGATGCAAGGGATGAGGTAAAATTAGCCGTGCCGGTACCATCGTTGGTTTTGGTAGGCAGGGCCACGGTTGGCGCTGTGGATGTGTTCCATACGACCCCCTTTGATGTAATACTTGTTCCGGAAAGGGTTTGCCCTCCACTGGAGGCGCTGTTGTGGGTAATGGTGTTTGCTGCTACTGTGGTAGTTATGGTTGCAGGCAGGGTAACCGTTAGTATCAACTGCCCAGCAGAAACAGATAGATTCCCAACCGTACCCACTGCCAAGCCAGAGCCATTTACCGTTAAGGCACCCGGCGTACCCGAAACTCCGGTTGCAGAACCCGATTTAGCAATCAAAGTGTAGGTTCCCGCAGCAAGAGCAGAGGTGGTGGTTACGATAACTGGCGCAGAGTTTAATGCCAAGGCCCCTGCAGATGCTCCGGTTATGGTTAAAGGTGCGGTTGCACCTCCACCATAGGCCGTAAAGGTTACCCCCCCAGTTGAACCCAAGGTCGCGCCATCATCAGAGCCTACAGTAATCGTTGCTGTTGAGTTGCTTCCTGTTGCTGAAACGGAGAGGGCCTGTGATGCGCCAAACGCCACATTGGTTGTTTTGGGAGATACATCAAACGTGGCGCCTGATGCAATGGAAATAGTGCCTGTTCCAAGAACACCGGATCCACTTAACGCCAAGGTGCCTCCTGATATGGTGGTACTTCCGGAGTAGGTATTAACACCTGATAATGTCCATGTACCCGCATCCTGCTTCGTTAGAGCGCCTGTGCCGGTTCCGATAATACTGGCAACAGAACCTCCTTGCGCACCACCCAAGGTTAATCCAAACCCACTGCCTATGATGGTTCCGGAGTTCGAGATGGCAATGGTGCCCGTACCGCCAATAATGCTGCTTGTGCTGCCAAGCGTGATCAAACCGGCATATGTTGCACCAGTAGCCGAACCATTGATAACGGCTCCACCACTGCTGATGCCCGTGCCATTGACGGTTAACGCCTCTGCGCTGGAGTAATTGATTCCATTCAGATCAAGTACAGCGCCTGAAGTTATGGAGGTGCCAACTGCAGATGAACCTAAAGCAGAGGAGCTTCCAAGTCTTAAGGTGCCTGAACCAATGGTTGTGGTTCCCGAGAAGGTGTTGGTACCGGATAATAGGGATGTTCCGGTGGTAGCAATCAATCCGCCCGTATTAACAATGTTCCCACTCATGGTCAATGTGCCGCCGGATACCGGCGCTAGTGTGGCATTTCCATCTAGGTAAACTTCATTTGAAAAGGTAGCTGAGGCATTGGCACCGCTAGTACCAATGGTTCGGGTTGCCGAACTGGTGTTGGGGGCAACATAAACGGATTGTGGAACCGTGATTCCATTCGTTGCGAGAACGGAGACGTTGTTGGCTTGCGATACATCGCCCACATTCAACCCCAAATCTATGCCCCGTGCTGCCGCAGAATTATTGGTTCCAAAACCGGCGTTGTTGGAAACAATAACCGTTCCCTGACCAATCTGGTTTTGTCCTACATAACTACCGGCACCCGATAAAGTGAGCGTACCCGCACCCGATTTCCCGATCTTGGTAGTGTTGTCCGTTCCGCTCACGGTATTCAGAGCGCCAATCGTTAGGGTTTGTGACGCAGCTACATCAATAACCCCCGCTGTTGATGAAGTGGTTATGTTGAGGGCGTTTCTCGTGAAAGAACCAGTTGCAGATAGGGTTGCAGAAGTTGTTCCGCTTCCCATGGTGATTGCACCGGCAACATCTCCCAAGTTGGCTGCAGCGCCCACAGAGACTGTTCCACCTGAAATGATGGTTCCTCCAGAATAGGTGTTGGTTCCGGAAAGGGTTAACGTTCCCGATCCAATTTTGGTAATACTTCTTGAAGCACCGGAAATGGCCGAGCTTATGGTTATGCCACCGGTACCGGCAGCATCAATGACATTTGTAGTAGGATTACCCAGAGTTATGCCAAGGTTCTGGGTTCCACCTGCAACATTGTTTTGAAGCGTGAAATTATATGCAGAGGTGCTTCTTACAATCACGTTATTAACGGAATTCAATGGAACCCCGTTCAAGGTTAAACTCCCACTTGTTCCCCCGGAGCTGTTTCCAATGGCTAAGTTGGAAGTCGAAGTTCCTGTCAGAAAAGTAATCGCACCGATGGTGGTAGAAGCCTGCGTGCCGCAATTAATGCCTACTGCAGTTGAAGTGTTGCTCCCTCCAAAGGCGGTTATAGCAGAACTTGGAATAGGACCGTTTGGTGACCAGTTTCCGTTGGTTAACCAAGCCCCATTAGTTGCACCAGTCCAAGTGTAAGTTGGTGCTATTGTAATAAAACTTGCACTGGGCTGTAAAGCAGCCATCCTCATCAAACTGTATGAACCATCTCGGTTTGGAGTAATGCTCATACCATCTGCCATAACAGAAAGACGAACGGTTTTCCCCACTGCAGATGCATTTAAATATGTAGAGGTACCCATAAGTACAACATAGCATCTCAATCCTCCAGTTGTATTTTGGGGAATGGATATGTTGAGTGCATCGTTTCCGTAAATGTTGTTGTTGGTGGCATTGGAATTGTAATTCCCGAACAATTCTCCAAAGCTCTCCGTACCGTTAAAGGTCTCTGATCCGGTTGCAGCCTCGTAATAAACACGAAAAGCCCCATTTGTTGCGTTAATATCGGTGTTTTCTGCAGCCGTACCATCGTTTTGAATCCACAATCGGTTCAGAGCTTGACCCGCAGTGTTGTTATTTGAGATGGTAAATGTCAGCACAACGTTGTTTGAAGCTGAATAATTAATACTGGATGCCAATCCCGAAGTGCTGCCAACAACATCCATTACAAAAAAAGAGCGCTCATTAAAACAAGTTGTTGTGGGGGTCATACTGCCACCGCAGGAATATGAGGGACCGCAATACTCCACAAACACAGAAGAGTACATAATATTCCCTGCAGCAAGAGCATTTGTAGCATTGCTGAAGTTGGTGGTCCCTTCATCGCCCCTCGAGCATCCTGAAGGGGTGGAAGTCATGTAATTGTATTTGTTCACATTGGGACCCGCCTGATAGGTTCGCACACCATAATTGTAAATGTTCCCATAGCCGCCATTGCCCACAAGAAAGTTGGTAAGCGCAGCATCTTTTTCTACATACCCATATTGGCCATAACCACCGGTATTCCGGATAAACGGTTGGGCCCAACCTTGCCCTACATGGAGAAGAAACACCAAAAGAAAGGCTGAAAACAAATGCGATGGATGAAGCTCCGAGATCCAAAACCGCTTTGGGTCGGAATTGGATGAATACACCGAGCAGAGGCCATTTTGTGGAAACTTCGTAATAGGAGTTTCCAACATCATAGAATTGGACCGACCAACTTGTGCAAAATGGCCATTTAAATTATCTCCGGACTTCATCGAACCAAAAGAGTAAAATGAATTCATAATGTGGTTTTTATCAACAGTAAAACAAGATTGATACAAGCGAGGGACTTTTGCTGAGGCCCTTGAAGAGGCTTTGACTTGGGACACCCTCACCCATTGAAAAGGATTGTATAACCTTTCCGTTAACTTCGTTTTCCGCCCAAAGCGGTAGATAAAAAAGCGTAATGGCCCCATACTTTTTCTTAAATCAAGCGTGCTCCAAAAAAAAACATCAAGCGTCAACCTGACACTCAGAAAGTTTAGGTTTGAAAATTGCAAAAAATATTTGCCAATTCCCAGCAATTCATCCTAATTAACAGAAGGGTCATCCGGAATGTTTTACCATTCGACGGAAAATAGGGCCTTTATCCCAAACCAAAAAAAGGTGGATTTCTTACGAATCCAGGAGACGGGTGAGCAGCGCGCTGGTCTTTTTGGGGTCGGCCTTGCCGCCCGAGCGCTTCATTACCTCGCCCATAAACAGGCCGGTTAGACCCTTTTTGCCGGCCTTATACTCGGCCACTTTATCGGGCCAGGCGGCCAAAACGGCTTCTACAATGGGCAAAAGGGCATCTTCGTTGCTTTCCTGCAC
>JBEIVB010000106.1:0-7657 GCA_040374085.1 Flavobacteriales bacterium
GGCCACATCGGCCACTATCTCTACTTCGTTCAATACTTTGTTTGGACGCATGGAGAAGTTCAGGGTAAGAGGCTTATCGCCCACTTTTACTTTGGCTTTTTGCAGCTCATAGCCCAAGTAGCTTACCCGAATTTCATAGGATCCCGGGGAGGCTTTCAGCACAAATTTGCCGTCGAGGTCTGCGGCAACGCCAACACCCTCTTTCAACAGCACAACGGCACCCACCAAGGGTTCGGTGGTTTCCGCATCTTTCACCACGCCGCGGATTTCTACCTTCTCCTGTGCAAGCACGAGGTTGAGGTTCAACAATGCACAAAACAAGAACAGTCCGAACGATTTCATAGGGGCAAAAAAAAACAATATCCGAGGGTTGCTCGGATATTGCTTTGTATGGAGTTTGTATTATTGAACGACAACTTTGCGGGTAAGGGTCCAATTGTCTCTGCCCCTTAGCTGCAGAAAGTAAATCCCGTTGGGCACGTTGGGCAGGTTTAGGCTTTGCACCATGCCGCGCTGTGGCTCACGGTTAAAGTAAACCCTGCGACCCGATAGGTCTACCAGCTCCATCTCGGCTACTTCGCGGTTGGTAACCACCCACAAGGCCTGGCCCGGAGCAGATGGATTGGGGAATACAGAGGCGGTTGCGTTTACACGAGCAGCAATGCCGCTGGCGTTGCACTCGCAGCTGTGGTTGCCAAATAGGCTGAAGGTATCCAAGGTATCTTGAAGGGTTGAGGTGCTGTCGGGCTGCGGAATGGTATCGTATTCCAACAAGATGTTGAAGCCAACGTTGGGGTCTACCATCACCGGATTACCCGATTTCACGCTGGGCTTGCGCACCAACAAATATCCTTTTGATAGCCATTTGCCCTGACCGGTTTGTCCGCGGTAAGGTGGCAGGCTCGACCAAAAGCGCACGGTTTGACCGGTTTCACCGAACATGTCTACCACAGCACCGTTCTTGGTAAGCTTTAAACAGTCATTACCCTTGAAATACATGGGGTCGCCCACGGTTGAACCATAGGTGCCGTATGGGTTGCTGAACTGGTCGGCCTGGTCGCGCAAGCCTTGCATGGGTGGGTAGGTGTAGTATTGGTTTGGACCAGGGTTTACCGTATCGATAACAGCCTGTCCGTTCACCAGCACCCAGGTTCCGTATGCCGGAACCACCCCGCGCAGGTGAACGCTGTCGCTCATGGTTTGGCTAACCGGCCCGCTGGAGGGCGATTTGAATCGTTCTACCTTATAACCGGCCAGGTTGATGGGGTTGGCGGTTGGGTTGTAAAGCTCTATGGCTTTGTTGTTTGATCCAAACTGAATGTATTTGGAGATGAACAGCTCAGAGCAGTTTTGTGCCACAGCCGGCAAGGCGGCAACAGCAGCAGAAACAAAGAGTAAAAACTTTTTCATGTGCAGGGTTTGATTTTGCGATGCAAAGGTAGGCCATAATCCTCCAACTTAGGCCAAAAGGAGATAGGTTTCTGCACGTTAACGTTTTGTTAGGTTTTCGCACCTCGTCCCAACGGGTCAATCCGATTTACTTCTTCTAACTTTGCAAAAAAAATTGTCATGTATCCAGCTCCTTTAGTTATGCCCATGAAGGGCGAACTCACCTCTGTAGGTTTCGAAGACCTTACTACACCCGATCAGGTTGACGCTGTTCTGGGGGCAAAAGAAGGCACCGTGTTGGTGGTGGTAAACTCGGTTTGCGGTTGTGCTGCCGGTGCTGCTCGTCCGGGTGTGAAGCTCGCTTTAGAGGGAAGCACGCACCGTCCGACCCGCTTGGCCACTGTGTTTGCCGGTTTCGATACCGAGGCCGTTGCTCAGGCCCGCAAGTACTTTGCGCCCTATCCACCCTCTTCGCCTTGCATGGCCTTGTTTAAAGATGGGCAGTTGGTGCATTTCATTGAGCGTCACCACATTGAAGGCCGCACCGCCCAACAGATCGCCGACAACCTGAAAATGGCCTTCGAGGAGCTTTGCTGAAGCCCTTGCCCGTTTGCGAACAAACACTATTTTTGCAGCCCGCTTAGAGCTACACAGTTCCTGTAAGCGAGCTCAATGGGGAATTAGCTCATTTGGCTAGAGCGCTTGCCTGGCAGGCAAGAGGTGACCGGTTCGAATCCGGTATTCTCCACCCAAATTGCAAAAGGGTTACCATCGAACAACGAGGGTAACCCTTTTTCTTTTGCCCACAATTTGCACTGAGCGGTGCTTTTTTATTCCGCGTATTTCGGTTGTACCCTAACCGATTGGCTCTGTCCTTTTAGCCCCAATAGCTCACCACCATTCCCGTTTCGGTTAACAGCAGCATGGAGTGGCTTGACGACTCTCTTGGAAGAGCGTCGCAGTAGGATCATGTGAAAAACTTCTCGAACTTTTCCTTCAGTCAAAGAGCATTCGCCCATCCTACAAGATGCTGCATGTACGTCACACACGCTCTGCAAATTGCAGAGGCAGCTGCTTAGGTATGCCGATACGTTCGACAAAAAACAAACTTCCCAATAAAAGACCCCATTTTAAGAATGAAACCCAACTCCCAACCTTCTTGCAAGATGCCATCAACAGCTGGCTCCGATCTTTAGCGGAGCACCTGTTACTCTTTTATTACTTTTTTGGTTAATACTCTTTTTTTCTCTTTGCGAAATACAACGAAATAAATCCCTTTCTCTAAATGAATTAAGTTAAAAGAATTGATTTCAGGTTGTTGGACGTTTGAAACCAATATTCCTAATGAATTATAAACAGCAATTTCATCGTATGCATTATTGTTGTTCCAATAAAGCATAGACGATGTTGGATTTGGGAAGATTTCTGTTTCTACGTTTTTAGAGGCATCATCCATAGAAGACAAGATGTCCATTCGCGAAATATCTACTTCAATGCCGTGAAAAATATCATCAAGATTATCCGTGTTTACCAACATAAAATCAGAACCTAACATGCCATTTTGGTCAATAATTGGATGGTGTATGGTTGCATAAGTTGTCTTCCACTGATTGTCCCCAATACCCGTAATGTTTGCTGCAGTCTGTAAACCTGATAAACTACGGTATTTTAGTGCCCAAGCCGAGTTTGGATTCTTGTCGAGCCACGTAATTTTAAACACCAAACTGTCTGGATCTGAAAGAGCAAACACATCGGAATGGAACTTAAAATACATAGTATTTTTTCCACTGCTGTTTTCGAAAGAACGTGCAAAACGGTCGTACTTTGATGAGCTTGAATCAACAACACCCCTTACTCTGAAAAGACCTATTGAAGTTAAATCTGGATCTATTTGATTGATCCATCTTTCGTAATTCCCTTCTTCAATATTCCATCCAGCATCGTTATACCCTGTTTGCTGATCCCGCTGATAAACTTGTCCTTGAGTTGCTGCGTAAACATCGTCCATTTGAGCACCTCTACTAGCATAAGCATTGCAAATGGCAATATATCGAGCCTGATTTTGTTTGTTGGCTTGACCATAAATGCTTACAGGAAATTTAACGGTGTTTTGAGAATTTAACCCTTCGTGAAAAACAGTAAATGCAGCATCTGCTGTACTGGGATACATTTGTTTGGAATATTTATTAAACAGCTTAAAAACGTCATGTAACTCTGGTCTTGCTTGTGCTTCTTGCAAAGCACTTTGGGTAACAAGCCAAACGGAAAGGCCTGTATTGAGTCCACTCAATGCACCCCAATAGAACCCTAATGGAACATTAATTTGGTACAATGGCTTGGTCCATGTTTGATCCATTTCTGCTGCAGAAAATAAATGCAATCCTTGAGGATTAACAAGATAGGGTGTCCAAGTGTTTTTAAAATCAAGTTCATCTGTAAGATGATGACCTCTGGCGTATGCTCCGCCTTTTACTCCAAAACCATACGTAACATTATTGGCTACCCATTGCCATTCTATAGGTTCGTCAATGGGGTCAATATTATTAAAAAGAAGTCCAATTTGGGTGCTGCTGCTCCCCGTGTTAAACGATAGTCTAAATTTTTCAAATGCTTCTAAACGGAATGCCCGCCATTGATTATCCGAAATAATATCTGAAGAATTGAGAGGCACTCCCTTGTAGGCGACTTCATCACCTGTGCATCCGGTTTTTACTTGAACATATGCAATATGATTAAATAAATTTTCCGAAAGTGTTCGCAAAAAGTTGCCAAAGCTTTCAATCATATTGAAATAATATGTTTTGTAGTCGCTGTCCAAATAATATGGATATTGTGTCCAATTCGGATGCTGTGTATCATTCGTAAGCACACTGGGTACTCCATTAAGGTAAATCCAAGCTGGGGCATCTGGACCTACTCCTACGCTTATGTTAACCATCTGATTGTTAGTGTAAGCTGCTTGCAAAACGGTTTCAATTTCAGACCAATCGTATTGATTGGGGCTAATGGGTTGCACATCTTTCCAGTCTACATCCGCGCTTTTGCCTTTTAAATAGGTGTAATCCGTGTCGACGGATATGTCATAGGCATTTGATCTGTCCCAAACGCCATAGGAATTGACCGGTAAAATAGTCGTTTGAGCATGTACACAAAGCGTACAGAACATAAATGCAACAATACTGAGACGCTGATTTTTAACCTGTTTTTTCATGAGGATTTTTTAGTCAACCCAATTCAGGTAGGTTCAGCGTTAAATTTGCAGGCAACCATGTCAGACCGTGGAATCTCACCCCTGCCTTCTTAAAAAACCGCACGTGAACCTCTCGATTCATAAGGCTTTTCATGCTTCCGAATTGGCCGGCTAAGGTAGTCAAGGTTGTACCAATTTCCAATGCACAACCAGCCTCATGGCCCGGCTGTTGCATCCATACCTTTCCTCGAACCCTAAGTCCGGTGCCGACTTCCAATTTTCGATGGTCCTGAAACGGCATTCGTTTTTAAGCGTTCACAAACCTTTTTCATGGAATCAGCGGCATCATTCGCTTGTGCCTTTTATGTGTGGTGCGGGCCTGGAGCCCCCTTGCCTTAAAAGCCCTCTGAATCGGAGTTTAATTGCTCCAATCCAACCGGAAAATCTTCTCATTTTGAACGGCTATGGTTCTCTATGCTTTGTTTTGGTAAAAGCACCGGTTGCGGCATTTCCGCCATGCGCAGCCATCCGCTTTGGGCGTGCCGCTTCGCGGGGAAGATACATGCACTGGCTTTTCGGCAATCAACAGATATGCTTTTATGATAATATATTAAACAAATGCTTTTAATTGGGAATTAACCTGCGTAAAAACCTCTTGCCTCCGAATAGCCTAAGGGCTGCGCCATTTTTTGCAGCAACAGGCTTACTCCACATACAGCACCAAGCCTTTTAAATAATGGCCTTCCGGGTGAAAGAGGCTGGGGGCATGGTCGGCAGGTTGGCTGAGGTGATGCACAATGCGCACCTGTCGGTTGGCTTGTATGGCTGCGCTCAGCACGGCCCCTTCAAACAGGCTGCGATCTACCACCTGGCTGCACGAAAAGGTAAACAAGAAGCTTCCGGCGGGCATGTGTTGCAAGGCAAGGGCATTGAGGCGCTTGTATCCCTGAAGCGCCTGGTGGCGCGCGCTCAGGTGCTTGGCAAAGGCCGGGGGGTCGAGCACCACCACATCAAACGACTCGGTGTGCTGCTCGAGGTATTTGAATACATCCGCCGCGTGGCTTTCGTGCACGCCCGGGCCCGGGTTTAGGCGGATGTTTTCGTTGGTGAGGGCAATGGCCGGTTTCGAAACGTCTACCGAAACCACCCGCTTTGCCCCTGCAGCATGAGCATAAACCGAGAACCCTCCCGAATAGCAAAAGGTGTTCAGCACCGATCGGCCGGGTGCATACCGGGCCAGAAGGCTGCGGTTGTCGCGTTGGTCCAAGAAGAATCCGGTTTTTTGGCCTTGTACCCAGTCTACCGTAAAACGGTGTCCGTTCTCCAGCACCTCTTGACCGGTGGGAGTTCCCCACAGCAAGCGGTTGCCTATGGGCTCTTGCAGGTGCTTGCCCAACACATCGGCGCTTTTGTCGTAGATGGCCGACAGGCGCTCTCCCAGCGCATTTTGGGCAGCCTCTGCAATGTAGGGCAGGCTTTGGTACATGCCCAGCGAGTGGCATTGAATTACAAGGTTTCCATTATAATAATCGGCAATGAGTCCGGGTAGCCCATCGCCTTCTGCGTGAATAAGGCGAAACGCGTTGGTGTGGTTGCTCTCGGTTAGTCCAAGCGCTCTCCGGTACTTCCAGGCCTGCTCAACGCGTTGGTTCCAAAACGATTGGTGGGTGGGTACGTCGCCGAAGGCGATCATGCGAATGGCGATGCTGCCTTTCTGGTAGTGGCCGGTGCCCAGCACCTCTCCGTTTTTGCTGCATACGCGAATGCGGGCGCCATCGGGCGGTTGCACTCGCCTTTCCTCTCCTCTGCGCAGGTCGCGTATGGCTCCCGAAAACACCCAGGGGTGGCGGCGCAGCAGGCTTTGTTCCTTTCCGGCGTGGAGATAGGCCGTATATTCGGGCGTTTCAATGGGGTGCATGCCCCAAAGGTAACCCAAAGGCCCGGCATCATGCGGACACCTGCGCAACTCAAAGAACAATTTGTGGCTCCGCTTCTGGCGTTGTACGACCGTCAGGAGGCGGAAACCATCCTGCGTTGGCTTCTGGAAGACTGGCTGAATACACCCTGGAAAGTGCTTATGGCCTGGAATGCCGCCGACTGGGCAGCGCATTCCGAGGAGGAGTTTTGGGCCTTGCACGCCCGTTTGTTGAAGGCTGAGCCCTTGCAATACGTAACCGGTAAAGCCCATTTTGCGGGACGCACGTTTGGGGTGGGGCCGGGGGTGCTCATACCCAGGCCCGAGACCGAGGAACTTTTGGGACACGCATTGCATGCCATGGGCAACAGCCCTTCGGGTCGGGTGTTGGAGGTAGGCACCGGCAGCGGTTGCTTGGCGGTGAGCATGGCCTTGGAGATGCCCACCTGGAGGGTTACAGCTTTGGAGGTTTCGGAGGACGCCTTGGAGCGGGCCAAAGACAATGCCTTGCGCTTGGGCACTCAGGTGGATTGGGTGTTGGGCTCGGTTCTCAACGAGGCCACGCTGCCCCTTTGGCAAGGCTTTGACGGCTTGGTGAGCAACCCACCTTATGTGGTTTCGGAAGAAGCTTCGGCCATGCGCCCCAATGTGTTGCAATACGAGCCTCATCTGGCTCTGTTTGCCCCTTCTCACGACCCTCTGATTTTTTACAGGGCTATGGCCAAGGGGGGCTTAACCTGGCTAAAACCCGGCGGCTGGGTGTGGTGGGAGATCAACGAGCAAGCAGGTGCCGATCTGCTGCACGAATTACCTATTTGGGGTTATAAAAATGCAAAGGTGGTGAACGATGCCTTTGGCCGTCCGCGCTTTGTGTGGGCCGAGCGGGCTGCCTAATCTCGCGACTAACGCCTCAACAGCCACTGCTGAGGGTTGAGGAGCTGGTTGCCTTTCCAAACCTCGAAGTGCAATTCAGGAGTGCCTTCGTCTGAATCGCCCACCCGTCCGATAGACTGGCGGGTGCGCACCTTGTCGCCTTTCTGAACGTTTACCTCCGATAGGTTCGAGTACACCGTTAAGAACTCGCCGTGGCGCACAATTACCGCTTTGCCGCTGCCCGGAATGCTCACCACCCCGGTTACCTCGCCCTCAAACACCGAGGCCGA
>JBEIVB010000023.1:0-29409 GCA_040374085.1 Flavobacteriales bacterium
ATCAAATGAGCAATACATCCGTCAGATTGTGAACGACGTTAAGTTGAGCAAGGGAGACAAATTCGTTTAGTTGCCTTTACAATCATGGGGTCCTCTGGTTTGAAGCGGTTGCATCTGCTGGGGCTTGGGGTGATGCTGTTGGCTTGGAGCGGATGTTTCCGGCGTTATTTCCTTTCGGATAAAGACATTGCTCGGTATTATGAAACCCATAGTCCGGCTCCGGTTTACCAGAGCTACGACACCTTGGGTCATCGTATTTTTTATGCTTCCGTAAACGAAGATCGAAGCGATTTGCCTTTATTGATATTGGTACACGGTTCCCCAGGAGGATGGTGGGTATATCTGAACCTATTGACCGACCCCAGGCTGTTGGAGCATTTTCGAATGATCTCGGTGGATAGGCCTGGGTTTGGCAAGAGCGACCTGCAAAAACGAAGGGTGAATCTTGAGGAAACCACAAATCTGCTCTTGCCTTTAGTTAGAAAGAGCGGTGGAGCGGGGTGTTATTTATTGGGTAGATCTTATGGAGGCCCTGTGGTGGCGCAGATGGCCGCGCAGCAACCGGAGCGGGTAAAAGGACTGATGCTGTTGTCATCTGCCTCTTCTCCGGAATTGGAAAAATTTTGGTGGTTTTCGAAACCGGCCGATCGTCCGCCAATACGATGGTTGTTGGGCAAGCCTGTGCGCCGTGCCAGCGACGAAAAATTTGCGCATGTAGAGGAGCTGAAGCTCATGTTGCCCATTTGGGCTAAGATTACCGCGCCCACGGTTGTGATGCATGGGGGCAACGACTGGATTGTGGATACCGCAAACGGCGCCTTCATGGATCGTGCGCTAACCCATGCCCCTCATCGCCTGATACGGCTGCCGGGCGTGGGGCATAGAATCAGCAACGAAGCTCCGGACCGGGTGGTGGAAGAACTGATTAATTTATTGCATTAAGCAGATGAGTTGCGCTTTTTTGCACAACCCCGGCTGCAATAAATCACCGAGGGCCAGTCGCGCTCCCATCGTTTTCGCCACGCGAAAGGACGTTGACAAACCGGACACACTTTTTCCGGCAGGTCGCGCTTTTTAACGCCTCGCATGGTACGTTTAAGCTTTCGGGTAAGGCAATGCAACGATGGGCGTTGTTTGGGCGTATCGGAAAAGGCCCTCTACCACCGCCGAGTGGGCGAGCGCGTGTGAAGGTTGATTGGGGCTTTCGCACACCTCTTCCGAGGCCCTGCACCACTGCAGGCTGGCCACCACTAAAATGGTTTGGTTGCGTGTGATGGGCATCTCTTCTTCGAGCTGCATACCCAGTTGAATGGTGCATTCGGCAACTGCCGGTGCATGCCAATCTGGGTACCATACCGGTGTTAATCCAACCGCATCAAACTCCGAAACCTCTCTTGGGTAACGCGCTGCTGCTTGATGGGCTTGTTTCACCAGAAGCTGGGGTACAGCATTTACCGTGAAATGGCCTGTGCTGCGTATGTTTTCGAGGGTGTGGCGCTCGGCAGAGTCGGGGCGCACCACCAGGGCGGCCAAAGCCGGGTTTGCCCCCAGATGCGTGAGGCTGTTGAATGGGGCCAGATTGGTTTCCTTGGATGGAGAAGCAGTGCCGATGAGGGAGAGATTTCGATACCCCCAAATGCGGTTAACCCAATCGGCGCGGTGGCGCTGTTCCCATTGTTCCCATTGCGTTCGTGTAATAAAAACCATATGCCTATGCACGAACAGAAGAAAGACCACCATCGGGCCGGAGCACTTGTCCGGTCATGAACTTTGAAGCGGGACTGAGGAGGAAGGATACCAGAGCGGCAACATCATCGGGGCTGCCAACCTGCTGCAAGGGGTGGCGCTTAGCTGCCGCCTCTTTTTTCTCGGGGGAGGAAAGCAAACCTTGTGCAAGCGGGGTATCGTGCAAGGAGGGCGCCACCACATTCACCCGAATGTTGGGAGCCCACTCGGCGGCCAAAGATCTGCCCAACGCTTCTACCGCGCCTTTTGCTGAGGCAATGCTGGCGTGAAAGGGCATGCCCATAGGCACGGCAACCGTGCTGAACAACACCACCGATGCATCGCCCTGCGCCTGTTTCAGGGCTGGAAACACCTGCTGAAGCAGTTTGGCAGCACCCAAAAAATTCACCTCCCAATCGGCATGAAACTCCTCGGGGGTAATGCGGTGAAAAGGCTTTAGGCGAATGGTGCCCGGCACATATACAAACCCATTCAAAACCGGCGGGATGGCTTCGGCGGGAATGGTAAAATCGGGCGCAAGCGGAAGCAAGGCCTTGATGCCTTCTGCAGCAGTGCCGGAACGGGCTGCAGCGTACACGTCGTGGCCCTCTGCCACGCAGGTTTGAACCAATTGGAGCCCGATACCGGAATTGCCCCCAACTACAAGAATGGATTTTGCCATGCTACCTCAACAAACCATAGGGTGAGTGGTTCATTTGCGGTAAAAAAAGAAAAGGCCGCAATTTCTTGCAGCCATCTTCTTTGTTTTATGAAATGAAAGGTGGAACCTACTTGCTTTCGTTTTTCCCAAGCATTACCGCACCCACCATGGCTGCAAGAAACAACACGCTGGAAACTTCGAAAGGCAGAAGAAACTTTTCGAACAAAACATGACCCAGGTTTTTGATAAGCCCCACATCGTTGCGGTAGGCCTTTGCGTTGCTGAGCTGTTCGGTGCCTTTTAAGGATGCCACCATTACCATAAGAAACAAACCACCCGCCACGGCTGCCGCCAATTTGGATAGGCTGCTTTTGTGGGGTTCGGTTTCTTTGTTGAGGTTCAGAAGCATGATTACGTACAGAAACAACACCATGATGGCGCCGGCATACACGATGATGTGCACCGCCGCCAAAAACTGGGCGTTGAGGATGATGTATTGACCACCTATTGCAAAAAAAGTTAAGATGAGGTACAACACGCTGTGCACTGGGTTTTTGGAGGTTACCACCATTACGGCGCACAAAACCGCTACAAAAGCAAGAAAGTAAAATAAGTTTAGTGTCATAACCCGGCCTTAACGCAGTTTGTTGTGTTGTGCTTCTGGATGTTGCTTGAACTCTTTTACGGCATCGGTTTGGCGTTTGCTAACATCCACAGCGCCTGCATAAGGCTCGGTAAGCACCGATTTGCCGTAAATGAACTCATCGCGCTCAAACGTACTTGGCACGGTTTTGTCGGTGAGGAAAATGGCTTCTTTGGGACAGGCTTCTTCGCACAAACCACAGAAGATGCAACGCAGCATATTGATTTCATAAACAGCGGCATACTTTTCTTCGCGGTACAACTTCTCTTCGCCTTTTTTGCGCTCGGCAGAAATCATGGTAATGGCTTCGGCAGGACATGCTACTGCACACAAGCCGCAGGCAGTACAACGCTCTGCACCATGCTCGTCGCGCTTCAGCACATGTTGACCCCGGTAAACGGAACTCATCTCCTTCTTCACATCGGGATAGTCAATCGTTACCGGCTTTTTGAAAATATGCCTCAATGTAATGCCCATTCCATTCACAATGGCGGGCAGGTACATCCGCTCCTTCAGGCTCATCTCCTTGTTGGAGACTACTTTACTTCTGTTGGTCAGTTGCATGTGCAGGAATCAAAAATGAAAATAGTCCCGGGCCATCATCACACCACCTGTGAGGAAGATGTTGAGGATGGAAAGGGGGATTAGGGTCTTCCAGCCCAGATTCATGAGCTGATCGTAGCGGAAACGCGGGATGGTCCAGCGAATCCACATAAAGAAGAAGATGAAGAAAAAGATTTTTAGGAAAAGGAAGCCCACGCCCAGCAGGGCCAGGGAATTGTTGGACAAGCCCAATTCGGATACAAACGGCATGTTATACCCTCCAAAGTACAAGGTGGAGATAACTGCAGATGAGATGAACATGTTTACGTACTCGGCAAACAAGTAGAAACCCAGTTTCATGGAACTGTATTCGGTATGGTATCCGCCAATCAACTCGGTTTCGCACTCGGCCAAATCGAAAGGAGCACGGTTGCATTCGGCAAAGGCACAAATCAAAAAGATGAGAAAGCCAAGGGGCTGCTTTACCACGCCCCACAAACCATGCTCTTGCTGTGCAGCAATCTCAGAGAGGCTAATGGTACCGGTGGTCATAATTAAGGCAATGATGGAAAGCCCCATCGCCACCTCGTAGGAAACCATTTGAGCCGAAGCACGAATGGCGCCCAGAAGAGAGAACTTGTTGTTGGATGCCCAGCCTCCAATCATTATGCCATACACACCAATGGAAACAACTCCAAACACATATAATATACCGATGTTGATGTCGGTGATTTGAAGGGGATATTCTGTGCCGTTGATCACCAGAGGACGTCCCCACGGAATAACCACGCCGGTCATGCACGCCGTCAGCATGGCAATGCAGGGGCCAATTATGAACAGGGTTTTATTGGAAACATCGGGGATGATTTCCTCTTTCATGAACATCTTCACGCCATCGGCAATGGGTTGCAACAAGCCGTAGGGGCCAGCCTTAGAGGGTCCCATGCGGTCTTGGGTGAAGGCGGCAATTTTGCGTTCGCCGTAGGTAGCGTAGGCGGCAATACCCAGTGCGATGAGGAATACCACCAGCACCAGCAAGAATTTATATAAGATGAAGGTTAATGTTACCATGTTATGAATTTTTGCCCCGGTATGCGCCTAGGGATTTTTGGGTTTCGAACACGGTTTTTTTCTCCTCGGTATTGAACTGCTCCTGAGAGTAGTGTTCGCCTATTTCCAGTCGCCCACCCTGAACGCGCTGCTGGCGCTGCACCTCTAGGCGGAGCTTCTGAAGGTCGATGTGTTCGTAATGGTTTTGGCCGATGACCGAGCCTCTTGAAATGTGGGTAGGACCTTCGATGGTCCAATCGCTGGTTTTCTTGTGATCGAAACGACAGTCGTTGCAAATCCATTCTTGCACCTCTCCGTTTTGGTCTTTTCGGGCGGTAACGCGCAAGACCTCCTCACCTTTGTACCAAAGCACCACATTTCCGGAGCACTTGCTGCATGAGCGGTGTGCATCAACGGGCTTGGTAAACCAAACGCGGTTTTTGAAACGGAAAGTTTTGTCGGTGAGGGCACCTACAGGACACACATCGATCATGTTGCCGCAGAAATCGTTGTCTACTGCGTTCTGTATGTAGGTGCTGATTTCGGCGTGATCTCCGCGGTTGATGACGCCGTGCACGCGCTTATCGGTGAGTTGATCGGCCACGTAAGTGCAGCGGTAGCACAAGATGCAGCGGTTCATGTGCAGCTGAATCTTGTCGCCGATGTCGATGCGATCGAAGGTTCGGCGCTCTTCTTCGTAGCGGGTTTTGGCCAAGCCGTGCTTGTAGCCCAGGTTTTGCAAATCGCACTCACCGGCTTGATCGCAAATTGGGCAATCGAGGGGGTGGTTGATGAGCAGAAACTCCACCACGCCTTTTCTGGCTTCCAGCACGCGTGGAGAGGTTAGGTTCTTCACCACCATGCCATCCATTACCGAAGTGGAGCAGGACACCATCAGCTTGGGCATGGGCCTGGGGTCTTTGGCAGAGCCCTGGCTTACCTCAACCAAACAGGTGCGGCATTTCCCTCCGCTGCCTTTGAGCTTGCTGTAGTAGCACATGGCCGGAGGAACCAGATCTCCTCCGATAGCGCGTGCGGCCTGAAGTATGGTGGTGCCATCCGGTACCTCAATCTCTTGATCGTCAATTGTAACCTTCGCCATGGAATGCGTTTCGTGTAGCGGGCAAAGGTACCCCGACCCATCCTTTTTTGCAACCCGTTTCTATGCTTCCAAATGGCAGGGAAGAAAATACACAAGTAGCTTAAAATCAGGCCGTTGCTCCTAAGCTCGGGGGTTAGGGTTTTTGAAGCGAACCGTTGCGGAACGTTTCAACACCCAAGGAACGACCTTTGGCATCGAATTGTTCGCGCTTTCCGTGCAACAGGCCATTTCGGTAATGAGACACAGACCACAGGGCGCCATACGGATACCATTCCTTCTTTTCGCCGTGAAATCGGCCATTCCGGAAATTCACCTCCTGAAAAGGATTTCCCGATTCGTAGAAATACTTCCAGAGTCCTTCGCGCTCCCCATTGGAAAAGCGGCCGGTTTCTTTGAGTTTGCCGTTTTCAAACCATTGCGTACTGATGCCATCCGGCCGGGTGTCTTCTTCCGATGGCGCCAGATCCTTTGCGGTTGGTTTATAAAATGCATAGGTTAATTCCTTTATCAACACCCCTGACAAAGACCAGTTGCGCCAAAGGCCATTTTTTAGGTTGCGCACATACGAGCCCTCGTAGTTGACCACGCCGTTGTCGAACCAACCTTTCCAGGGTCCATCCATTTTTCCGGCTTTGTAGGAGCCCTGATCCTTCATTTTCCCGTTCTCGAACCAAGAGGTCCATTGTCCTTCTTCGAGTCCGTTTTGATACCCACCTTCCAACACCTTGCTGCCGCTTTCAGTGAAAGTGTTCCAGGTTCCCTCGCGTTTTCCGGAGCCGAATGCGCCGGTTTTCCATAACTCACCTGTTTTATAATAATAACACCAAACGCTGTCTTCCAACCCTTGTTTGAAGCGGCCGGTATTCATAATCTTTCCATTGTCGTAGTAATACACCCAAACATTGGTTTGTTGCTCCTCTTCCAGGTCTCCTTCCATTTCCAGCGCACCGCTTTTGCGGTACCATTTCCAGTGGCCGCTTTTACGGTTGTTGGTGAATGCTCCTGTACGGCTGGGTTTGCCATCTATCCAATAAGCAGCGGCACCCTGTTTCAAACCCGACTTCCATTGCACCTCACTCTCTTTTTGACCTTCCGGTGTAAAGGTTTGAAACAAACCTTCGCGCAAACCGTTTGCTAAGGGCCCTTGTTCCTGAAGGGCTCCGCTTGAAAACCAAGCCATAAGCGTACCGTTTCCGTTGTCCACTAAAGGTTTGCCTTTTTTATCGAAAAGCCGCATCACCCGCTGCAAGGAATCGGGATAGGTGCTCTCCATTTTCAATTTTCCGTCGGCATAAAAGTCTTGCCAGGTTCCGCTTGGCTTTCCGGCTGTGTATTGGCCTTTTTGGGCAACTTGACCGCTTTCGAAGTAGCGAATGTAGGCGCCTTCTTGCACATCGGATTTAAAATAGCCTTCTTCTTTTATTTCTCCTTTGTTGTTAAAATATCGGAATCGCCCGTTCTTCTTACCCCTTTGGTATTGCTCTTCAGCCGAGAGAAGGCCGGTTTCTGCGTAGGTAATCCAGATGCTATCGGGTTGGTTTTGGTTGTAGAATCCGGTCATGAGGGGCTTGCCTTCCTTGCTAAAAGCCTGCATGCGTCCCTGCTTCATACCTCTCTTCCAATACTCCGTTACCTTCACCTTGCCGTTTGGATATCGGGTGGTCCAAAGGCTGTCTTCTTTACCCTCTTTAAAATATCCTTCTTTCCAAACGGTTCCGTTCTCAAAGAAATATGTGGCAGCCCCGTGCTGCATGCCATTTTTTACGTTTTCAATGGTCTTGGTATTTCCGTTGGAGAACTTTTCCTCACGGGGTTGTGCCATGGCGCAGACATTGAGCAACACCAGAATCAGAAAAGCAATATGCATCCTCATTGCATTACAGTTTTAAAGCCTCCATAACCTGAGGCAGTTTGCGGATCAACGCCAGCTCGCGCCATTTCCCCCGGGCCTCTTCGGCCGGTGCGCCAAAGTAAGTCTTGCCTCCCTCCAGAGATTTGGAAACGCCCGATTTGCCGAGCACAATGGCTCCTTTCCCAATAACTAAGTCTTTCTGAACGCCTACCTGTCCCCAGAGAATCACCTCATCTTCGATGCGGGTAACGCCGGCAATGCCCACCTGAGCTGCAAACAGGCAGCGCTCGCCCACATGCGTATCGTGACCAATGTGCACCTGGTTGTCCATCTTGGTAAAGCGACCGATGAACGTGTCTCCGCTCACACCTTTGTCGAGGGTGCAGTTGGCGCCAATTTCAACATCATCGGCAATTACTACGCGTCCGCAGCTGTGCATTTTATCTGCGCCCTGTGCGTGGCGTTTGAAGTAAAAGGCGTCGGCACCGATAACGGAACCGGCGTGAATCACCACGCGGTCGCCGATGATGCAGTGGTCGTAGATGACCACGTTTGGATGAATGATGCAATCGCGGCCAATGTGCACGTGGTGCCCAATTACTGCCCCGGCCTGAACCACCGTGCCCTCGCCGATGATGGCCGAAGAAGAGCAGTGCTCTGTAACGGGTTCAAACGGGCGGTAATGGCGGGTAAGGATGTTGTAGGCTTCAAACGGTTTGTCGGAGAACAGCAGGGTTTTTCCCGGAGGGGCTTCCACCTGCTGGTTGATGATGACCGTGGTTGCCGCAGAGCCCAATGCTTTTTCGTAATACTTAGGATGATCGACAAACGTAAGGTCGCCTGCCTCCACCATATGAATTTCGTTGATTCCGGTGATGAGCTGATTGGGATCGCCGGCAAAGCTCAGGCCCAGGCTGGCGGCCAAATCGGCGGTGGTGATGGGGGTAGAAAGTTTCATGCTGATTGCTTCAAAGGTACACAACAAAAAAGCCGTGCACAGGAGGTACACGGCTGAAAAAATTTTGACAAAGAAAATTACTTAACGCGTTCTACGTAGCTTCCGGTGCGGGTATCTACCTTCACCTTCTCGCCTATATCGCAAAACAGAGGAACCATAATGGTGGTGCCGGTTTCGATGGTGGCCGATTTGAGGGTGTTGGTGGCCGTATCGCCTTTGATGCCGGGCTCGGTGTAGGTAATTTCCACCACCACAAACGTGGGTGGCTCTGCACCAATGGGCTCTTCGTTCTCGAAGGCCACCTTCACTTCCATGCTTTCTTTAAGGAACTTCCCACCGGCGCCGAACATCTCCTTTGGAATGGAAACCTGCTCAAACGTCTCGTTGTCCATGCACACAAAGAAGTCGCCTTCTTCGTAGATGTATTGGAGGGTTTTGAACTCCACTCGGGCCAGCTCGACATCTTCGCCGGAGCGAAAGCGGTATTCCAGCAACTTGCCGGATTTCATATTCCGCATTTTGGCTTGGTAGAAAGCCCGCAGGTTTCCGGGGGTGCGGTGTTGGTATTCCACAATTTGCACCAGTTCACCGTTGAACCGGATGAAGGAACCGACGTTGATGTCGCCTGTGTTGGCCATGATATGGGGGTTCTTGTTGGGTTTAAGGGTTGCAAAAATAGGCAACGCCCGTAAACCTGCAACCATGGGGCGGACGACCCTGATGGGCAGTGCCCATAAAAGCCCGTTCTTTGCGGAACACATGGAGGAGTTTGAACGCTTTGAGATGCCCAACGGGTTGCAGGTGGTGTTGCATCCTGCCCCATCGGCCATTACCCATTTGGTGTTGATGGTGAACCGAGGTTCGCGGGATGAGGAAATGAATGCCCCCGGGGTGGCGCATTTTTTGGAGCACACGCTGTTTAAAGGCACCACTAAGCGCAAAGCCTTTCAGATTCTGAGCCGCATCGATTCGGTGGGTGGCGAGCTAAACGCCTATACGTCTAAAGAAGAAACCTGTCTCTATGCTTCGGTGCAGCGCCCCTACCTATCGAGGGCCCTGGAACTGATGAGCGACATTGCATGGAACTGCACCTTCCCCGAAAAAGAGGTAGAGAAAGAGCGGGCTGTGATTCTGGATGAGCTGGCATCGTATCAGGACAGTCCATCCGACTTAATATTGGATGAGTTTGATGAGCTTTTGTTTCCGGAGCACCCTCTGGGCCAAAACATCTTGGGAACGCCGCAGAGCCTGAAAACCCTGGAGCACGTGCGTCTTTTGGATTTCTACCGCAAGCATTACCGTCCGTCGAACATGGTTCTGGTGTGTTCCGGAAAACACACGCGCAAAGAGCTGGAGCCCTATTTGATGCGTTGGTTTGCCTTTGAGATGGAGCCATGCGAAACCCATCGCAGCACCCCGCAAAAGCCTTTACCCGTTCGGGTAAAAAAAACAAAGCCTATACAACAAGATCATGTGGTGCTGGGCACCTTTTTGGCCCATCGCACGCGCACCCACCGGCCTGAGCTGGCCCTGCTGAACAACTACTTTGGCGGGCCCGGCATGAATTCGCGCTTGAATCTGGCCATACGCGAGCGCTACGGCTACACCTACAACCTCGAATCGAGCTACCAACTGTACAGCGATTGCGGCTACTTTACCGTGTATTTGGGCACCGATGCCCAGCACGTGGAACGGTGCTTGGAATTGATTGAAGTGGAGATGAAAAAACTGAGAACAGACCGCTTGAGTGCGCGGCAGCTGCAGTCTATAAAACGTCAGTGGAGCGGCAACATGGCCTTGGCCCAGGAGAACCGATCGTCGTTGGCCAACGGCTTAGCCAAGAGCCTTTTTCTGTATGGCAGAATCGACACCACCGCCGAGGTGCACCGCCGAATAGATGCGGTAAGCGCAGAGCAGATGCTCGAATGTGCACGGGAAGTGATGCATCCATCGGACCAGCTCGTTTTGCACTACCAGGCCGAGGCATCATCATAAAAACATTATGAGCGATTATTTTAAAGGCGGAACCTGCGTGGTGGCCACCATGCATGGAAAAGAAGAGCAGGTGGTTCCGGTTTTAGCGGAAACCCTGGGTCTGGTCTTTCTGCCGTTGGCTGACTTCGATACCGACCGGTTTGGCACCTTTACCGGCGATGTGCCCCGCATGGGCACCCAGGAAGAGGCGGCACGGCGCAAGGCAGAAGCGGCCTTGGCTGCGAGCACCGCCCGTTTTGCCTTGGCCAGCGAAGGGTCTTTTGGCCCCCATCCTACCCTACCCTTTGTAACGGCCGATCGTGAGCTGCTCCTGCTGCTTGAGCGCGACCAGCCTAATGCTTGGATGATTTGGGAGGTAAGCGTAGATACCAATGCCTTTGAAGAACCCATAAACAGTTTGTCTCAGGGCCTGGAGCTGGCCCGCACGCACGGGTTTCCGGAGGCCGGAATGGTGGTGAAAGCGGCAGGAGATTACAGCCGAAAGGGCCTTTGTTCCGAATCCAACCTGGAGGAGGCGTTGAAAGAAGCGCTGCACCTGGGCGAAGCAACCTTGATGGCCGACCTCAGGGCCATGCACAACCCCAAGCGCAGAGCCGTAATTGCCAAAGCAGCCCGGCAAATGGCAGAGGTGCTGGAGGCGCAATGCCCATCGTGCTCATTTCCCGGGTTTCGGGTGGTGGAGCGCGAGCCGGGGTTGCCCTGTGCCTGGTGCGGAACGCCGGGCCGCATGCCGCTGAGGGCCATCAGCCGCTGCCAACGCTGCACATTTCAAAGCACCCGTGAACATCCGGACGGCATTACCGAAATGCCGGCGCAGTATTGCGACCAGTGCAATCCATAGCGGATTTTTGTTTGGCTAAATTTATCATCCAAACCTTGTATTGATTCGCGTAAAAAAGCTGCATGTGAGGCTTCACACCTAAACCGAGCTTCTTCCATTAAGTTCCTGCACCACCCTTTGCACCGCTGTTGGATTCTCGGTGGGGGAATAGGAAAAGTGTTGGCAAAACGCGGAGCTGTCGAAGCGGTAGGGCCGATCGAACTGGTAGGCCATCTCAACCATCTCCGCCACAGGCTTGGCAAACAGGCCTATCAGGCGCATGCCCCATTTGGGAAGCACCTGCACGCGGGTATCGGTTTTTCCCATTGCCTCGGCAAACATCTGCACCCATTGGCGAGCGTTAGGCGCATCGGGGGCCACGGGCAGGTTCCAAACCTTGTTCCAGGCATCGCTTGAGCAGCCCAGCAGGGCCGTACCTTCTGCCAGATCGGGCACATAGCCAAAAGAGTGCGGCACATCTGCGTTGCACATCCACTGTGCGGCTTTTCCCTTCAGCAGATTTTCATACACCATGATCATAGCTGCGCTGTTAGCTCCACGCACCCCAAAAAAGTCGGGTGCCCTTGCAATTATGGCGTTGAGTTTGCCTTTCTCCACCTGATCCAACACCAGGCGATCGCAGGCAGCGCGCACAATGCCCTTGCGGCTGGAGGGCTTCAGGGGTGCCGATTCGGTGATGTGCCCTACGGCATCTTCACCCAACCCATACACGTTGTCGAAAAAAACCAAGCGGACTCCGTGGCGGATGCATGCCTCCACCACTCGGGTCATCATGGGGACCCAGTGCTTTTCCCAATAGGCGGTGGTGTAGGGCAAGCCTACGGTGAGGTAGCACACCTCGCTTCCCTTCACTGCCTGATCGAGGTTGTGTCCGGAGACGAGGTCGACGGAAACAAGTTCGTCGGTGGGATTAACGGCAACAGGGTTTCGGCTAACGAGGCGCACTGCTTTGCCTTTGTTGTGCAGACTGAGGGCCAGGTCGTTTCCAATGGCTCCTCCGGATCCGAGGAGGGTGTGCATGATGGGGGCAGGTTTAGGGTTGCCGCAAACATAGGGAAATGCCTTGGGCGGCGAGGGTATCCTGATCTTGCGAGAAGTGCGCCTTGCCCAAGAAAGGAATGGAGGACCGGATTGGGCATAAGGCCCCACGACCTATAGCCCGGATGCGATTTTGGCTAGCAAAAGGATGGCGGACATCAAAACGGTTTGTTTTCCAGGGGCAAACAACCCATGTGGTTAAGAAATTAAAGTGCAGGGCAGTTTTTTCACAAAGAGCCTGTTGATAATTTTGGGCGAAAAGAAAATATGGTTACATTTGCAGCCCTCAAAAATCAGAGAGGGAGCTTATAATTACCGAAAAAAACTGAAAATCAAGTGGATACACTGAGTTACAAAACGGTATCGGCAAACAAGGCCACAGTCGACAAGCAGTGGGTTTTGGTAGACGCCGAAGGACAGGTGTTGGGACGGTTGGCCTCGAAAGTGGCGCAACTGATCCGGGGCAAATACAAGCCCAGCTACACCCCGCACGTTGATTGCGGAGACAATGTCATCATCATCAATGCAGAGAAGGTAGTTCTTACCGGCAGCAAGGTTTCTGTGAAGGAATACATCCGCCACACCGGCTATCCGGGGGGGCAGCGCATCACCACTCCCAACGCATTGTTGGCCAAGCATCCTTCCCGCATCATTGAGTTTGCGGTAAAGGGTATGTTGCCGAAAGGACGTTTGGGTCGCGCCATCAACCGCAACCTGTATGTGTATGCCGGAACTGCTCACCCACATGAGGCACAGCAACCCAAGACATTGAATCTTAATTCCCTCAAATAAATCTCATGGACATTACCAATACCTCCGGTCGCCGGAAGAAGGCCATAGCAAGGGTGTATCTGAAAAAAGGATCGGGAATCATCACCATCAACGATCGCGAACTCACGAATTATTTTCCAACTGGAACACTTCAATATCTGATTCATCAGCCTCTTGAGTTGACCAACAATGCCGGTCAGTTCGACATAAAGGTGAACGTAGACGGCGGTGGTGTAAAAGGTCAGGCTGAGGCCGTTCGTTTGGCCATTTCCAAGGCTTTGTGCGAATTGAATGCGGAGTATCGTCCGATGCTCAAGCCTTCCGGTTTGCTTACCCGCGACCCAAGAATGGTAGAGCGCAAGAAGCCGGGTCAGAAAAAAGCCCGCAAACGCTTCCAGTTCAGCAAACGTTAATCATTACATTGAGCAACAACCCATGTCAAGGACATCATACAACGAATTGTTAGAGGCAGGCGTTCACTTTGGTCACCTGAAGCGTAAGTGGAACCCCAATATGGCTCCGTACATCTTCATGGAGAAGAACGGCATCCACATCATCGACCTCAACAAAACCCTAGCTAAACTTGAGGAGTCTACAGAAGCCCTCAAGCAGATGGCTAAGTCGGGCAAGAAGATATTGTTTGTAGCCACCAAGAAGCAAGCCAAAGAAATTGTGGCTACTTCGGTGAAAAACCTCAACATGCCTTATGTTACCGAGCGTTGGCCCGGTGGGATGTTGACCAACTTTGCCACCATCCGCAAGGCCGTGAAAAAAATGGGTTCCATTGATAAAATGGCAACCGACGGTACTTGGGAGAACATCAACAAGAAGGAGCGTTTGTTCATTACCCGCGAGCGCGAAAAATTGGAGAAGACCCTAGGTTCCATTGCTGACCTTACCCGTTTGCCTGCAGCCTTGTTTATCGTAGACATTCACAAAGAACACATTGCTGTTGCGGAAGCGCGCCGTTTGGGCATCATCACCTTCGGAATCGTGGATACGAACTCCGATCCCAATCTGGTTGATTTTGCCATTCCGGCCAACGACGACAGCACCAAGTCCATACAGCTCATTATGAATGTAATTGCCCAGGCAGTTCAAGAAGGTCTATCTGAGCGTAAAATGGACAAGGAGAAAGACGGAGAGGAGAAAGAAGCGGAAACAACTGAGGCAACAGAAGGAGGAAGTGAAGAAGAGGGTCGCGTACGCAAGCCTCGGACTAAAGCCTAATCCACTCTCAACCCTCAAAGAAGTCCAACCTCCTTTTAAAAGGGTTTGGACTTTTTTTTTAACCATCAACAACAACTTAAACACCCGATACCCATGTCAACTGTAAGCATTACTGCTGCTGATGTAAATGCACTGCGCACCCGTACCGGTGCCGGAATGATGGATTGTAAAAAAGCCCTTATGGAGACCAATGGCGATTTTGAAGCTGCCATTGACTACCTGCGCAAAAAAGGGCAAAAAGTTGCCGCCAACCGCGGCGACCGTGAAGCCAACGAAGGGCAAGTAATTGCCAAAGTTACTGCCGACGGTAAGCGTGGCATTGTAATTTGCCTGAACTGCGAAACCGACTTCGTAGCCATCAACGCCGATTTTGCCTCATTTGCCAACTCCATTGCCGATGCGGCACTGGCCAACAACCCGGCCACTCTGGACGATTTGAAGGCATTGCAGATCGATGGTCTGAGCATCTCCGACAAAATATTGGATTACGTAGCTAAGATTGGCGAGAAAATTGAGCTTTCGCGCTACGAAGTGGTGAACGCTGAAACGGTGGTATCCTACATCCACCCGGGCAACAAACTGGCTACCGTAGTAGGTTTCAACTTGCCGGGAGTCGACGCCCAAGTTACCAAAGACGTGGCCATGCAAACTGCTGCCATGGCTCCGGTGGCCGTTGACAAAGGCGATGTAGATGCCTCTATGCTGGAGCGCGAAGTAGAGATTGCCAAAGAGCAGGCTCGTGCAGAGGGCAAGCCTGAGGAGATGCTCGAAAAAATTGCTCAGGGCAAGATTCAGAAGTTCTACAAAGAATCTACCTTGTTGAACCAGGAGTTCATCAAAGACAACAAACTAAGCGTGGGTCAGTATCTGAAAAACCAGAACAAAGACTTAACGGTAACTTCTTTCAGCCGAGTTTCTTTGGCGTAATGCATTAACCTAATAAAAAGCCCGGCCAACCATTGGACCGGGCTTTTTTTTTGGGTGCAGCAAAGCGCGAGAGCCGCACTTTACTCTGATTTTTTCATAACGAGACGCATCTCCGAAAGACGGGGCCTAAGGCGGCTTTTGTACACGCTTAGAGAGTCTGTTTTGGTGCGTCCGCGTCGAAGGCGTACCTGCTCTTCGAGGGGCATGTGAATGATTTCTTTACAGGCTTCGGAGCAGCAGTTTTCCATAGCAGATTTGCAGGCCTCGCATTGAATGAACAGCAGGTGGCAATCGTCGTTGGCGCAGTTGGTGTGCTCATCGCATAGGGCGTCGCACTGATGGCAGTGGCTGATCACCTCAGGCGTGATGTGCTCGCCAAGGCGATCGTCGAACACAAAATTTTTTCCGTGAAACTTAGAGGGTAGGCCTTCTGATTTAAGCTGGCGGGCGTAATCGATGATGCCTCCGTGCAGCTGGTTTACATCGGCAAATCCGTGGTGGCGCAAATAAGCACTGGCCTTTTCGCAGCGTACACCGCCGGTGCAGTACATCAGAATCTTGTTTTCTTTTTTATCCTTCAGCATATCGAGCACCATAGGCAGCTCCTCGCGGAACGTATCGGCATCGGGGCAAATGGCACCTTCGAAACGGCCCACTTCCGACTCGTAGTGGTTGCGCACGTCTACCACCACCGTTCCGGGTTGCTCCATGGCTTCGTTCCATTCGCGGGCATTGAGGTGGCGGCCTACATTGGTAACATCAAAGGCATCGTCGTTGAGTCCATCGGCCACAATCTTGCTTCGCACCTTTACGGCAAGCTTGTAAAACGATTTTCCATCGTCTTCAACGGCAATCTTAAAAGGCATTTTGGCGAAGCGCTCATCGGCATCGAGTAGGGCACGAAAAGCCTCCAAGTTTTGTGTGGGAAGGCTGAGCTGGGCATTTATACCCTCCTGAGCCACGTATATCCGGCCCAAACAGCCCAGTGCCGACCATTGCTTATACAGCTCATTGCGCATAGCAGGTGGGTCCTGAAGACGCACATAGCGATAAAACGAGAGGGTTGTGCGTGGGGTAGGGTCGGCTTGGATGCGGGCTTTGAGCTCCTCTTTGTTGACGCGGTTAAACAGAAACATAATGCTTAGGCAATGGCATAACAAAGATAAGGAATCGTTGTGGGGATGGAATGCTATTATGATGAGTGGATGCGATAATGAGAGGATGGAATAACAGTTCGAAAGTGAAAAGTTGGAAGGTGAGAAAGTGGGGAAATGGAGAACGTGGAAATGAATATTGAGAATAGTGCATTGCGAATGGAAAATGGAGAAAGGCGCATGGCTAATGATGGCGCATGAAAAGGGAGGGGCGTTTTTTGTGACTATATTGGAAATGGAAATTTATTTGTTATGCTTTTATTTGATAAAAAAAATGCTCTCGATTTGAGTAGATTTTGGGAGGTGATGCAAAAGGGATTTAGTTATGACCTAATCCGGTAGAAAGAACAGGTTTGAAAGGTAAAATGCTTCTAAGGCAAAAAACCTTCATAATTGCCGGGCTGTATGATGCTACAGGTACTATCGGGATAGGTGTGTAACAATGCTTTGGTAATGCTGTTCTTTTTTTTGCTGTTCCATTCTAGAACAAAAGCACCAAGGCGGCCATTCGCATCTTCCAAATAATCTACCTCTTGCCTGTGCTTGGTGCACCAAAAGTATGAGTTGCCAAAAAAACCTCGGTCATGAGTTCCTTTTTCTTTCTTTCAGAAACAAGATGATTTTCCCGCAATGCGCCAAAGTCTTGCCTGCCTTCTAAAAGCTGATAGGATGAAATTATAGCATTTCGCATTCCATCGTTATAAAAAATGAAATTTACTTGATAAGCTCCTTTGGTAAAACCGGCCCAATTCAATAAAAACACATGAGCATAGACAACATGAAAATCGAGCACCTCCATCGCAAGAAGATCTTGTAAATCAAAGCCCAATCACTTCAACCAGCGCTGGTGTTGCCGCAGACGACATGCTTGCGGCAGCGAAAGAAAAAACCAGCTGACTCGGTGGCTTTTTAAACCTTGCTCAGGCTATCCTTCAGGTGGTTGATGATGGAAATATCCACAGCATCAACACCGCGCAAGTCGGCCAGGAAGCACGAGCACCAATCGCCGAGGTGAACGGCATAAATGGCTTGAGCGAGAACGGAAGGCCCTTTGGCTACAACCTCTCTATAATGCGGTGTGTATTGGGCAAACACCTCCTTGGAAATGCGCAGGCGGTGCAGGGTGCGCTCGTAATCGTGGGAATAACGCCAAACCACCACCGCCAGATGTTCGTTTTTCTGAGCCCAGCCCACCAGCTCGTTGTGGTTCATTTCGGGCAGTACGTGGTGCCAGCCCAGCACTTTGCTGTTTTCGTTTACCTGCTGACGGAATCGTACGGAAATGGCCTCTGTACTGCCCAGGGAGTAGATTACCGGCATACGTCCAAACAGAAAATCGGCCAGTTCTTTGGCTTCCTTCTGAATGGCCTCTTGCTGCTGAACCAACAGTACCTGAGCTTCCTCCAGCTCGTGTTGCCACTTGGCATCGGTGAGTCCTGCCGCCTGAAAAATTCCGAGAAGCTGCACCAGGCTGTAGCCGATGCAACTGCGGGGCGGCATGCCGCCCGGAATGATTACATGCGGTAAACTGTGTGCCTTGGCAAGAGCTTCTACTTGTCCACCGGAAGTAACGGCAACCACCCTGCATCCCTTTTTAAGCGCGGCTTCCATAACGGCAACCGTTTCCTCGGTATTGCCGGAATAGGAACAAATGATGACCAGTGAATTGGCGTTGCACCAGCCCGGCAAAAAATAATCTTTGTTGATTAGAATGGGCTTGGTGCATGTGGGTTCGAGGAGCTCCTTAACAATGCTGCCTCCGATTCCGCTGCCGCCGAGGCCGCTGATGAGAACGTGTTGGATGCCATCGCTGTTGATCTTCAGGTTGGCCTGTTGTGCAATGGTTAGTGCTTTTTGTAGTTGTTGCGGGAACGCCGCAACCAAATCGTGCATCTTCATAGTGTTATGATAATATGGTGGCTACACCCCGCGCATAATGCCGTTGGTGGATTCTTTGATGAACTGAATGATCATCGTTTTTTCGGGGCTATTGGGTGCCTCGAGCTCGATGATGTTGAGGGCATTGGTGACGTTGTAGCCTTTCACGTACAACGTTCTGTACATATCCTCAATCTCGAGGATGGTTTCGTTGCTGAAGCCTCTCCTGCGCAAGCCCACCGAGTTGATGCCTACGTAGGAAAGGGGCTCGCGGGCTGCTTTTACAAAAGGTGGGACGTTTTTGCGCACCAAGCTTCCGCCTGTAACAAAACTGTGGGCGCCTATCTGCACAAACTGCTGCACGGCCACTAGCCCTTCCAGAATGGCGTAATCGTCTATGCTCACGTGGCCCGCCAAGTTTACGCAGTTGGCTAAAATGATGTGATCGCCGAGGATACAATCGTGGGCCACATGCACATAAGCCATTAGCAGGCAGTGCTTGCCTACGCGGGTAGTGTTTTTGTCGCGCGTGCCGCGGTTGATGGTTACATATTCGCGAATGGTGGTATAATCGCCCACCTCGGCGGTGGTGTGCTCGCCCGAGAATTTGAGGTCTTGGGGAATGGCTGCAATTACTGCTCCGGGAAATATGCGGCAGTGTTGCCCAATGCGTGCTCCATCCATGAGGGAAACATGCGGGCCAATCCAGCTGTGGTCACCGATGTGCACGTCGGCGCCCACGGTGGTGAAAGGCTCAATCACCACATGTTCGCCTATTTGGGCCTTGGGGTGTATGGAGGCCAGGGGACTGATCATGGATGCGCTCATTTTACCTTTACAATTTGTGCCAGCATTTCGGCTTCCATCACCACCTTGCCGCCCACATAGGCTTCTCCTTTCATGTGGCATAGACCACGGCGAATGGGGCTAACCAACTCGAGTCGAAACACCAGTGTATCGCCCGGCAGCACTTTGCTTTTGAATTTCACCCCATCTATTTTCATAAAATAGGTGAGATAATTTTCAGGATCCGGAACGGTTTTCAGCACCAATACCCCACCGGTTTGAGCCATAGCCTCTACCTGAAGCACGCCGGGCATTACGGGTGCCCCCGGAAAATGCCCTTCGAAGAAGGGCTCGTTCATGGTTACGTTCTTCACGCCTACCACATGAGTTTCGCTTAGCTCGATGATTTTATCAACCAAAAGAAATGGGGGACGGTGGGGCAACAAAGCCATAATGTCCACCACGTTTAGAATGGGCTCGGCACCAATGTCGTAGCGTGGCGCTTCGGCTTTGCGTTTTTTCTCGAGGGCGATCTGCTCCTTTATTTTTTTGGCGAAGGCCACGTTGCTGCTGTGTCCGGGGCGTGCAGCCAAAATATGTCCTTTGAGGGGCTTACCTGCCAAGGCCAGGTCGCCGATGATGTCGAGAAGCTTGTGGCGTGCCGGCTCGTTTTGGAACTGGAGTTTCACGTTGTTGAGCACGCCTTTCTCATGCACCTTCACCGAAGGTTTGTTGAGGAGCGTAGCGAGCTCGTCTAGCTTGTCTTGGCTGATGTCGCGGTCGCAGATGACGATGGCGTTGCTGAGGTCACCCCCTTTAATGAGGTTGTTTTTAACGAGAAATTCCAGCTCGTGCACGAAGCAAAACGTCCGGCAGGCGGCAATCTCCTCTTTGAATTCGCCTGCGTGATACATGGCGGCATGCTGGGTTCCCAGCACGGGCGAGTTGTAATCAACCATAACCGTAATGCGATACTCATTTGCAGGCACGGCCAAGATCTCGGCTTTCTTCAGAGGATCTTCGAAGGTGAGGTTTTCTTTGAGCTCGAAATATTCTCGTTCGGCTTTTTGCTCCTCAAACCCCGAGGTGATGATGGCTTCTACAAAAGGCTTTGAGCTTCCGTCGAGGATGGGTATTTCGGGACCGTCGAGTTTGATGAGGCAATTGTCTACCTCCATTCCGGCCAAGGCGGCCAGCACGTGCTCTACTGTATGAATGCGCACATCGCCCTTGCCGAGCGTGGTTCCGCGGGAAGTATCCACCACCAAATCTACGTCGGCCTCTACCACCGGTTCTCCGGAAAGGTCTATGCGTTGAAACTTATAGCCGTGGTTGTCGGGGGCGGGGCAAAGGGTGAGGTTGGATGGAGATCCGGTGTGCAATCCTACTCCCGAAACGGTTATTGGGGTACGAAGGGTGCGTTGTTTTATCATAGGAAAGTGTTATGGGGCTTCTCAGGCCTTTGGGGTTGGGGCCTCCAATTGATCGATGCGGCGCTGAAGCTCGGGTAATTTGCGGAAAACGATGTAGCTGCGTTTGTAATCGCCGATGGGGAAAGCCGGAGAGCCTTGCAGCACCTCACCTTCTTTGGCGATGCTCTGCCCTACCCCGCTCTGGGCAGCGATTTTTACACCATTGGCAATATGCAGATGTCCAACAATGCCCACTTGCCCGCCAATCATGCAGTTGGACCCGATGTGAGTTGAGCCCGCAACTCCGGTTTGGGCAGCAATAACGGTGTTGGCGCCCACCTCAACGTTGTGGGCTATTTGAATGAGGTTGTCGAGTTTTACGCCTTTTCGGATGATGGTAGAGCCTATGGTGCCGCGGTCTATGGTGGTGTTGGCACCGATTTCTACATGGTCTTCGAGGATGGCATTTCCAATATGAGGAACCTTATTGTATGCGCCCTCGGTGTTGGGCGCGAATCCAAACCCATCGCCCCCGATGACCACGCCGGCATGTAGGGTGCAATGTGCGCCTATTACGCAATCGTGATACACACGAACACCGGGATGCAGCACCGTTCCGGCTCCAATCTGCACCTGCTCACCCACAAAAACCTGAGGATAGATGCGGGCTCCGTCGCCGATTACGGCTCCATCGCCGATGTAGGCAAAGGCACCCACGTACACGTCTTTGCCTAGGCTGGCCTTGGGTGAAATGTAAGAAGGTTGCTCGATGCCCGTTTTCTGATGCCGAAGCTGCTGGTACACCTCGAGCAAGCGCGCAAAAGCCCGGTAAGCATCCGGGACCCGTATGAGGGTGGCGTGCACCGGTCGCTCCAACACCATATCGTTGTTGAGCATCACAATGCTGGCCTGGGTTTCATAAACGTGTGGGGTGTAGAGGGGGTTCGCCAAAAAAGCCAAGGTGCCCGGTTTCCCTTCCTCAATTTTAGCCAAGCCCGAAACCCGAACCTCGGCATCCCCTTCAATTCTTCCCTCTATCAGGGCGGCTATTTCCTTGGCCGAAAACTCCATGGTCAGACGTCTTTTTTTGCGGTTCAATACCCCTATGCAAGTCCCCGAAACAAGATTTGCTGTTTGAGGCCTCAAAAAAAAAGAAATTGCCCGAAAAAACTACTTTTGTAACAAACAGAATCCCGTTTATTTGTCCACTATGCTTGTTAACAAGTTCTCTTTATGGATTGCCCTTGGGGGCCTCTTGCTCAACACCACCCTTGTATGGGCAGATGGTGACGGTTTGTTGCCCTTTATGAGCAAAGGGAAATACGGCTTCATCAACCATACCGGGAAGGTGGTGGTATCGCCTACCTACAACTTTGCAGAGCCTTTTTTTGAGGGCTTGGCGGTGGTAAAATCCGGAAGCAAAAAAGGCTTTGTGAACGAGCAAGGCAAGATCGTGATCGACGCCCGCTACGATGAGGCCTTTCGGTTCAGCGAAGGACTGGCCGTTGTGAGGGCCGGTGGCAAATGGATGTACTTAGACAAAACCGGGGCTACTGTGCTTTCGCCAACCTGCGACTATGCCTACCGATTCTGCGATGGCCTGGCCCGCGTGCAGGTGGGGCTGAAGCTCGGCTACATAGACAAATCGGGCAAGGTGGTGATTGAGCCGAAATACGATTTTGCCTTCGACTTTTCGGAGGGCATGGCTCGAACCAAGATTGGAGATTCCAAAGCCAAATGGGGCTACATCAACAAGCAGGGAGAAATGGTTATAAAAGCTCAGTTCGACGACTGTTTCGACTTCAACGAAGGCCGCGCCAACGTTCGGATTGGCAACGAGCAAACCGGCAAATGGGGCTTCATCGACAAAAGCGGGAAGCTCATTATTGAGCCGGAGTTCGACAAATCCTTTCGTTTCAGCGATGGCATGGCCCTGATTCGCGTGGGCGATTTTAAAAATGGTAAATTTGGGTTCATAGACAAATCGGGCAAGGTGGTGATTACCCCGAAATTCTATGGAGCGTTTAACTTCGTAAACGGACTTGCCTGCGTGAAACTCAACGGCGACAAAAATTCCAAGTGGGGCTTCATCGACAAATCGGGCAAGGTGGTCATCGACTATCAGTTTGAGTTTCCCACCGATTTCAACGACGAGGTGGCCTACATCAAAAAGGGCTCTATGAAAGACGGCAAGACCGGGTACATCGATCGTCGCGGTAATTTTATTTGGAAAGAGGAATAAAACCATTCTGTGTCGAGCACCGAAACGAGCTTGTTGAAAACGCCGCCTGAGGCTGAGCTGTTGGCCTGGTATGGCCGGTTTTTAACCTCTTCCGGGGTATGCACCGATACGCGTGCTTTGCTTGAGGGCGGCATCTTTGTGGCCCTATCCGGAGCCAACTTCAATGGAAATCGGTTTGCGGCCGAGGCATTAGCCAAAGGTTGTGCCTATGCCATTGTAGACGAGGCGGAAGCAGCTGTAGATGAACGTTATTGGCTGGTACCCGATGCCTTATTGGCCCTTCAGGCCTTGGCTCGTCATCACCGCAGAACCTTAAACATACCTGTGGTGGGCATTACCGGAAGCAATGGGAAAACCACCACCAAAGAATTGGTAAGCCGGGTACTGTCGAAGCAGTACCGAACTGCTGCCACCAAGGGAAATCTCAACAACCACATTGGCGTTCCTTTAACCCTTTTGTCGCTTGCTTCGGAAGATGAGCTTGCTGTGGTGGAGATGGGCGCCAACCACCAGGGCGAAATCCGGGAGCTTTCGGCCATTTGCGAGCCCAACTACGCCCTCATCACCAACATCGGAAAAGCGCATCTGGAAGGGTTTGGAGGAGAGGAAGGTGTGATTGCCGGCAAGAGTGAGCTGTACAAGCACATGCGCAAAAACGGTGGACTGCTGGTGGTGAATGAAAACGATGCCTTGCTCATGCGGTTGAGCAAAGGCTACGAGCGCATTACCTATGGAGTTTCTGAACAATCGGACGTTTGGGCAGATGTGGTTTCGGACCAGACCACACTGACCTTCGATGTGGTATTGAAACGCAGCGGTGAGCGGGCACGAATTGCCAGCCACCTGAGCGGAAATTATAATCTCGACAATATGTTGGCTGCCCTGTGCTTGGGAGCCTACTTCCGCGTACCCTTGCGGGATATGGCCGAAGCCATAGGCAGCTATGTGCCCACCAACAACCGCTCCCAAGTGGAGGTTCGGGGCAATAAAACCCTTTACCTTGATGCCTACAATGCCAATCCGAGCAGCATGGACCTTGCCTTGCGCAACTTTGCGCGACAGGCAGCAGGCAAGCCGAGTGCATTGGTATTGGGTGGCATGAACGAACTGGGCGAGGCCCGGGAGGAAGAGCATAAAAAACTCTTGAACTTGGTGGTAGAGCTCGGTTTCACGAAAGGGAAAGTGGTGGGTCCGCATTTTAACGGGCTCTTGTTGCCTGCCGGGTTTGAGCAGGTTCAGGATGTATCGGAGCTTGAGCGGTGGTGGCCCAGCCTATCGGAACCCGACACCCATATTCTGATAAAAGGCTCTCGGAGCAACCGGCTTGAGCAGGCTTTGGAGCAGCTGAGCAAACCTTTTTTTTAGTTTATGCGTACACCTATCTTATAACCAAACATGCTAAACCATCAACGAAATATTATGAGCAAGCGCATTCCCTTTCTTATCCTGGCAAGCATAGTTTGCTTTACCCATTCATCTTTTGCTGTATTGCCCTTCAACCTGGTAGGCTTTAGGGTGCAAGCCGGGGTTACGCAAAGTTGGGTTACCCAAAAGATTACCTTCGAGCCACAAGGAGGTTTGGCCGCAGGCGCTTATGTCCGCATTGGCCGAAAGCAATATCTGGAAACCGGTATTCAATTTTCAGACTTCCGTCAGAACGAAGTTTCTTTGGTAAATGGGGTTGAACAAATCATAGACGACCGCTTGCGATTGGGATATTTCCAGGTACCGGTTTATTTTGGCATCCGACGCGGACTCTTTCCGAAGCAGATTGTGCATGTGCGGTTTTACACTGGCCCTCAACTCAGTTTGCTGGCTTGGAAAACCATTCGATCTGTGCAACCCGAGGAGCTCAAGCGCAACTTCTGGAATTGGAATCTAGGGGCCGGAATAGATGTTTGGCGCATTTGCCTGGATGCCTGCATCAGTCAGAGCACGGCATCTCTATACTCTGCCGAACGCGTTAACGCATTCCAAGGCAACGTGATGATTGGGATGCGATTCTAACGCGTTTGTTTGATTAAATTAACTGCATCAGAGCTTGTTCGAAAGCCGTACGAGCTATGTGCGTTTTTTCAGATGAAGCTTTGTGCACCCGATCCAATGCTGCCTTAATGATGTTGGATGCATCGTTGAAAATGGCGGCGTCGCTGAGGTCGGCATGGTTTTGCATTAGGTAAGCAAAAACCCTTGCCATACCGCAGTTGGCAATAAAATCGGGAATCACCGCTGTGCGTGCATCGGCGTGTTCGCCAATGGGACCAAAGAAAATTTCGCTATCGGCAAAGGGCACATTAGCACCGCAGGCAATAACCTCCAAGCCATTTGCCAAAAGAGCATCCACCTGATCTTTGGTAACCAAGCGCGACGCAGCAGCCGGAATGAAAATCTCGGCACCTGCAGACCATACCTTTTCGCGGGCTTCTTCCGCCGAAATCATGTTATCGGCTTTCAGGGCATTACCCTGTTTTTGTATAAAAAGCCGTTGTACCTCTTCATGAGATAAACCCTGTGTTGAAACAACTCCGCCATCACGATCGAGAATTCCGGTAATGCGTACTCCGTTTTGGCTCAGGTAAAAAGCCGCTGCAGAAGCCACATTCCCCCAGCCCTGAACGATGGCGCGCTTGCCCTTCAGGTGTCCACCCCAAATGGCATAAAAATGCCGCACCGATTCGGCCACACCATAACCGGTAATCATATCGGCCACCACGTACTTTCGGTTTACATCGGGAGAGAACAGGGGATCTTCGATGACCTTGGAAACACCTGCCCGAAGCTGGCCAATCTTCTGAATGCGCTCGCCCTCGGAAGGAGAGAAATGCCCGTTGAGCACCCCCTCTTGTGGATGCCACAAACCCAAGCTCTCGGTGACGGGAATTACTTCGTGAATTTCGTCCACGTTTAAATCGCCTCCCGTTCCATAATATGTTTTTAATAGGGGCATTACCGCCTTATACCAACGGCGGAGCACACCCTCTTTGCGGGGGTCGTTGGGGTCGAAATTGATGCCGCTCTTGGCGCCACCAATGGCCGGGCCCGAAACGGTAAACTTTACCTCCATCGTCTTGGCGAGGCTTTCCACCTCGCGTTTATCGAGGCCTTTGCGCATGCGTGTGCCGCCTCCGGCTGCTCCACCCCGCAGGGAGTTGATGACCACCCAACCTTCGGCTTCTGTTTCGGAATCCTTCCATTCAAAAACAATTTCCGGACGCTTGGTTTCGTATTGATGCAAGAGGTCTTTCATGGCGACGAAGTAGGGCCGCAAAAATAGCAGATTCCAACGGTTCGAGCGATGCAATATTTTTTTGAGCGGCGATGGAGATGTGGTGGATGAAACATAGATTTGTGAGGACACAACCCTCACTTCCATTACAGCATCCATGGAAACCTATGATTCTTTAAAACCCGGCGCCGGAAATGGCCAGGGAAAAGCCGAAAAGGGGAAAGCCTTGCCTCAGGAAGAAGGACCGGATGTCCGGCAGATTATGCACGCGGCCGACCCACGTAGTTTTGGAGAAGAAATTGGCGAAGAGTTCATCGAAGACGAAAGCATAAACTTCGACGACGATTTTGTTGAAGATGATGAAGACTAACTTGTGCGGCCGTCGTAAAGAGCGCCGGAAATAGACGCCCGGCAAGATCCGGTGGCAGACGCCAAAATATTGGGTAAACCCAAAAGCACCTGCCGACCCAGCAAAGCAAACGATATAGCTTCTTTGTAATGAATGGTATGCCCGTCCGGAATCCTCCATTGGGTAGTGGGCCCCATTCGTTTCAGCTCCTCCAAAAGCCACGTATTGAGCGCACCTCCTCCGGTAATCAACACCTCCTCACCCGAAAGGGCCTGTGCCAGATGGGTTGCGATAAAAGAAACAACGGTATGCAACTTGTCGGCAACGCTGCCCGGATGAGCATCCAAGAGTGGTAAAAAATAGGCTTGCACATCTTCTCTTCCCATAGACTTGGGTGGTTGCTGAGCAAGGAAAGGCCATGCGTTTAATTGATGAAGCAAATCGGGAAGCAGTTTTCCGGAGCGAGCCAACATGCCACCATCGTCGTATGATTTTCCGAGTTGTTGAGCCAAATGATTCAACAATTGGTTGCAGGGCACCACATCGTATGCCAATACCTTTTGTACACCGTGTATGCTCAGATTGGCAATGCCTCCTAAATTGAGAAAAGCCCGGTGGTTGGGATAGAGCATGCGCTCAGCGAACGGAACCAAAGGGGCTCCCTGGCCTCCGAGCGCAACATCCATGCTTCGGAAATCGCACACTACGCGCGTTTCAAGCAAAGCGGCCAGCACACCGCCGTGACCCAAAGCCACGGTATAGCCTGCCTTGGGGTTGTGGAAAATGGTGTGGCCATGCAGGGCAAGGGCTTGGGGTTTGTACGTTTTGTGTATACTGCCCAAAGCCGCGGCCATCCACTGTGCATACTTCACATGCAGATCAAGCCACGATTCTAGCCCCAGCTCGTGGGCAGTGGCCAGCGCTTGTTCCATCAGTTTGTCGTATGCCAAAGTTTGGGCTGCACAGACCTCGAACGAAATACCTCCATCAACAGAAGGCATAAAATCTACCACGGCCACGTCTAAACCATCCAGCGATGAGCCGGACATCAAACCCATTATGCGTAGAGAACCCTGCATGGATTGAAGGTAGGGAAATCTTGTTTACGGAAATTGCCATGACGGGAGATTGTTTTTCGATTAAGAAAAACCAGAGGCAGCATAACTAATGTTTTTGCCAGTAGAAGGTTTCGGAATACAGGCCAAAGCAGCAGGAAACCTTTACGCGCATTCTTCCATCAACGGTTAGGTGCACTCGGGCATCGAAACGACGTTCAACTTTGGGATCGAATATGGTGCAAGTAAATCCCCCGCCTGGATGCGGCTTGATTTCTTCCATAACCACAGTTCCAATGTGATGTATGTCATCGGATTGAACTATGGTTCCAACCGGCGCTGTACCCTTTTGGGTTATTTGAACCACTGCATGATCGAGACCGGTATCCCACTTCCCATAAATGGATTGTGCATAACATGTGTGCACCGTGCATTGGAGCACAAAAACTATGAAAATGGGTATTCCCTTAATCCTCTCTCCTCCTGGAGTGGAGTTCCGAAAAAGTTTCTGCATAATTGGGGAATTCCGTTCCCATAAGTTTATCCCAAATCGTAAAATAAAGCCCATAATTTCCATTGAATAATCGGTGGTGCATATTGTGGTGGGTGGAGGTGGTTTTGAGTCTTAGCAAGGGTACTTTGAGCCAATAATGTGGATAAAACTCATAGCCCAAATGCGCTAAGAAGTTGTTTGCGAAACTTATCGTCTGCCAGATTAAAATAACATTCCAGTGAATGGGCAGTACAAAGGGGAGTGCCATACCCACCACATTTTCCACCAGCGTTTCAAGAGGTTGAAAAGCCAGGGACGTAAATGGGCTTGGGTCTGTGCTGTGGTGATGCTCTTTGTGAAACAACCGAAACAATCGGCGATGATGCATCAGGCGGTGAGACCAGTAAAAAAAAGCATCGTCGATCACCAAAACCAGAATCAGAGAAAAAAGTGTGTAGCCTAAGGAATGGTTTGAATCAGCATGATAGATCCGTGTATAGCCCAGCTCATGGGCGGCAAATAAAAATGAAAGGAGTATCGAAGAAAGAAAAATAGACTGGAGAGAAAAGAGAATGTCGTGGCGTATCTGCGGGGCAAATGTTCTACGCTTTACCTGAATTCGTCTGTTCTTAAGGTTGCCGGCAAAACGCATCCAGCAGAGATAATAAAGCATCCCTGCAAAAAGAAAATAAAACAACAGGTAGCCAAAAAAATTATACAGTATGGCAGATAAGAAGGCAGCTTGCATGGGGCAAAGCTACATTTCAAAAAAGCAGGTTCACTTTACACATGTTAAAATCGACGGGAATCTTTCTTTTGCTTTCCGGCTCTTATTCTACTGAGGCTTACCTGCGAAATGCCCAGGTATGAGGCAATGTGGCCTAAGGGTATACGTTGGAGGATTTCGGGATGCAAGGCAATCAGTTCATGATACCGTTGGGTAGCGTCGTTTACGAGCAAACTCTTATAATAAAACTGCAAACGCTGCACAATCTCATTTAAAAAACGAGAGTACCAAATTGCCCATACATGGTGCTGTGCAACCAATTCCTCGAGGTCTGATTTGTTGATGGCAACCACCACAGAATCTTCGGCACAGCGTATGTACGCTGCACACGGTTGCGGGAAAAAGAAGCTGTCGAGGTCGGCAAAAGGCTGCCCTTCGAACTCGTACCAGTAAATTTTCTCCTCTTGGCTGTGGCAATATACCAACCCTGAAAACAGAAAAAACAGCTGTTCTCCGCTGCTTCCCGGCTTTAGGATGCACGAACCTTTGGTGTATAGACGAATGGAAAAATGGCTGGACGCTGCTTCCAAATCGGTTGGAGAAAGGGTATTGAACAGTGGTATGCAGCGAAGACGTTCATCCATAATACAAATGTATGAAACATTGAAACCCAAAGAGCAATAGGCAGAACTTTCCTCAAAAGCCTCAAGTGATTCGGACGGATGATGCCATCCATAAAATGGCTGTAAGA
>JBEIVB010000051.1:0-18079 GCA_040374085.1 Flavobacteriales bacterium
CTAGCCGGAGTAGGAGGAGAGAGCGTAATGGCGGTAATTTGGGCACGAACCGGAGAAAGCAAAGCCAAGGCGCATACTGTGGAGAGAAGAAATCTATGCATAGGGTTTTAAAAGAGGGGGTAAGGTAGCCAAATCTTTTCGAAGGGATGGAAAGGCAGCGTTTTCAAAAGTTATAAACAATAGTGAATAAAATGTGGGCGCAAGTCCACCCTTCTCGGCCTCCTTTTTTTGTTTATTTGAAGCATGTCGCATCCACCCCCACTTCCCATTTCCAAAATTTCTGAATCGTTGGGTTTTTCTGCCGGTGAAATAGAACCTTTCGGGCACCACATCGCCAAGTTGCCCCTTCCGCCGGCAGATGGCCCGTTAAAAGGGAATTTGGTACTGGTTACGGCAACCTCACCCAACAAGGCCGGCGTTGGAAAAACCACCATCACCACCTCTTTGGCCATGGGCCTCAACCACCTTGGGCACGAGGCTGCAGCGGCCTTGCGCGAGCCCTCTCTTGGGCCTTGTTTTGGCATGAAAGGCGGAGCCACCGGTGGAGGAATGGCGCAGGTGCTGCCTATGGATGCCATTAACCTGCACTTCACCGGCGATTTTCACGCCATCACCAGCGCCCACAACATGCTCATGGCCCTGTTGGAGAACCACCAGCAGCATCAACAAGGACAACCTTTACAGCTAAAGCGCACCTTCTGGAACCGCGTGCTCGATGTGAACGACCGAACCCTGCGTGAGGTTATTACCGGTATGGGCTCCGGCAACGGCATCCTGCGCGAAACGGGCTTCGACATTACCCCGGCCTCCGAGCTTATGGCGGTGCTGTGCCTCGCCTCAGACCATGCCGACCTCGAAGCCCGCATTGGGCGCATTGTGTTGGGCGAAACGGTTACTGGGCAACGATTGCGGGTGTCGGATTTAGGATTTTCCGGAGCCATAACCGCCTTGCTCAGCAAGGCCCTGCACCCCAACCTAGTTCAAACAACCGAGGGAACACCTGCACTTGTGCACGGCGGACCCTTTGCCAACATTGCCCACGGTTGCAACAGTCTTATAGCCACGCGCCTGGGCCTGCAGCGCTGCGATTGGGTGGTAACCGAAGCCGGCTTTGGCAGCGATTTGGGTGCCGAGAAATTCTTCAACATCAAGTGCCGATTGGGCGGTTTTCAGCCGGTGGTAACCGTTTTGGCCACCGCCGCCCGCAGTCTCAAAGCCCACGGTGGAGTAGAGGAGAAAAACCTCCACTTGCCCAATACCGCGGCCGTAGAACAAGGCCTTGTGAACCTACGACGCCACGCCGAAAACCTGCAGCGTTTTGGGCAAACCGTGGTGGTGGCGTTTAACGTGTTTTCCGATGACGGTGCAGGGGAGCAGGAATTGGTTGCGCAATGGTGCCGCAGCCGCAATCTTCCTTTTGCGCCTTGCAGCGGTTTTACGGCAGGCGGCGAAGGTGCTGCAGATCTGGCTAGGGAAGTGGTGCGCGCCGCCGAACACAATCCTTCCAAACCGTTGCAGCACACCTATGCCTTGCAACAACCTGTACAAGAAAAACTCGATGCGTTGGTTCAGAAGGTATACGGCGGCGCACGCGCAGTGCTCAGCCCCCAGGCGCAAACCGATCTTAAAGCCATACTGGCCGGTGGGGGAGGAGAGATGCCGGTTTGTGTAGCCAAAACGCCCTATGCCTTTTCCCACCAACCCGGCGATTCCAGTACGGTAGAAGGATTTGAATTGCCCATTCAGCGCCTGTTGCTCAACGCAGGAGCGGGTTTTGTGGTGGCCTTGGCCGGAGAAATCATGCGCATGCCCGGCTTGCCCAAAAATCCCCAAGCACTACACATTGCTTATCAAGATGGCGAAGTAACCGGAATCAGCGGATAAAGCAGCAAGATAGTATAAAACAAAAAAGTTGTATAAACCATGCAAGCCTACCACCACATCCTTCACGAAGTGCTGCACCGCGGAACCCTCAAAGAAGACCGCACCGGAACCGGCACGCTGAGTCTTTTTGGCCATCAAATGCGTTTCAACCTACAGGAGGGATTCCCATTGGTTACCACGAAGAAGGTTCACCTAAAATCCATCATCCATGAGCTGCTCTGGTTTTTAAAAGGCGACACCAACATTGCCTATTTAAAAGAGCATGGCGTTTCCATTTGGGATGAGTGGGCCGATGCCCAAGGCAACCTCGGGCCGGTATACGGCTACCAATGGAGGAGCTGGCCAACGCCCAATGGCCAACACATCGATCAGATTTCGGAGGTGCTGCACCAATTGCGCACCTCGCCCGACAGCCGCCGCATGATCGTGAGTGCCTGGAACGTGGCCAACATTCCGCAAATGGCCTTGCCTCCATGCCACGCCCTGTTTCAATTTTATGTTGCCAACGGGCGCCTCAGCTGCCAGCTCTACCAGCGTAGCGCCGATTTGTTCTTGGGTGTGCCCTTCAACATCGCCAGCTACGCCCTGCTCACGCTCATGATGGCACAGGTTACCGGCCTGCAACCCGGCGAGTTTGTGCACACCCTGGGCGATGCGCACCTCTACCTCAACCACCTTCCCCAGGTGCGCCTGCAGCTTAGCCGCAGCATGAGACCTCCTCCGGAAATGCACCTCAATCCCGAGGTAAAAAACCTATTTGATTTCCGGTTTGAGGATTTTACCCTGAAAGGTTATGATCCGCATCCGGCCATTAAAGCACAAGTAGCGGTATAATACAAACCCATGGAAAGCCCAGTAGATTCGCAGATTGCCCTAGTGGTAGCCATGGGCCTCGATGGCTCCATTGGGTACCAAAACAAACTTTTGTGGCACCTGCCAGATGACCTGAAATTTTTTAAGCAAGTTACCATGGGCCACGCCCTCATTATGGGCAGGCTTACTTTTGAGAGCATTGGCAGACCCTTGCCTGGCAGGCAAACGCTGGTGTTGAGCCAAAAAGGAATGGATGCTCCCAATGGCGTGCTGGTTTGTGCTTCGCTTCAAGAAGCACTCTCAAAAGTTGAATCGGGCAGAAAACCTTTTGTGGTGGGAGGGGCGCAAATTTATCGCTTGGCATTACCCCAGGCCCAAACGCTGTTCATAACCCGCGTAGAAACCACCTTTCCAAGTGCCGACGCGCACTTTCCGGAGCTGAAACCGGCAGGTTTTGAAAAAGCAGACGAGCAGCACCACCCCGCAGACGACCGCCACGCCTGGCCCTTTGCATTTGAACGCTGGGAGCGGATTTCGGGTTGATGATGCATCCGATGGTGGATGCAGCACGGCAAGAAACGGTTTCCCATAGAGGCGGATGGCATAAAAAATGCCTCTAAATCAACAAACAGGCCAGTATCCACCGGTCGGGTATAAAATCAAAGTAGTATACCGGATCTCCGTATTTGTTGGTTTGGCGGAGTATGTTTCCATCCAGATAATAGAGTGCCTCACCGTATTTATTGTTCTCGCGAATGGTAGGCCCATCGAAATAAAAAACCGGATCTCCATAGCGATTTTTCAGGCGCACCTGCATGCCCTCTAAGGCATACACAGGATCTCCATATTTACTTTTGCGCCGAATGATGTCGCCATCCAGAAAATACAGCTCATTTCCATACTTGTTTTTCCGCTTGAGGGTGTTGCCATCGAGATAAAAAAGCTCTTTTCCGTATTTCGATTTTTCGCGAATGGTTTGTGCCCAGCTTGGCAGAACCCCAAACAGGCAAAGAAAAATCATCAATAAAAAGTAGTTTTTATTTTTCATAGATTTTGCAATATGAAATTGTGGCTGGTCTGGCTGGCTTGGACGCACATAAAAATCCCGACACCCCGTCTGTGAAGAAAAAATCACAAAGCCATTGGTGTCGGAATAAAGTTCTTTCGTCAAAGAAATAGGATCGGTTACTCTTTTACAATTTTCAGGATGTTGCCTGCTTCATTGCCCACCCTGAGCAGGTATATACCTCTTGGAAGTTGGCTCAAAGAAACCGATTGAGATGCCTGATTTACTTGACCGCTCATTACCGCTTGTCCTAAGGCGTTCAACACCCAAAACGGAGCCCCCAGCAACTGCTCCGAAGCCAAGAAGGTAAAGTCATCTGAGGCAGGATTAGGAAAGCCACTGAGCAGCGAGTGATGCTGTTTTTGCTCGGCCCCGGTTATGGTTCCCGCATCGCGCACACAACGAACGGAGTAACCGTCCTGCCAAACGGCCAAATCGCCGCTTACCACATTATCTATATTACTCATTTGATATTGGTATGAGCGTATGATGGCGTTGTTTTGAGAGGTGGTCCAGTGATAGGCTCTAAAGGTAATTTCAGTAAAAGTTCCCCCCGGACTGCCGGGTGCACCTAGAGGTCCAAATCTTCGTCCTGCAGCTAAACCTGTAAAACCGGTTGAATTGGTTGCTCCTGTGCTGTTGTACCAATGGGTGGTGCCCGAGTCTTTTAGGGCGATTCCTGCCGTTAAACCTCCGCCAACCGCCGCAGTCAAATCGTCCCACTCAAAGCGGCTCGGCACATGCCAGCCAACCGGACAGGCTCCTTGAACCCCGCTGGGGTTTAACCAGCTCCCCGTTGAGGAATCGCCATTTACCGCAGCATACCAATTGTATAATACACCGTAGGTTGCATAATTGGGATGAGATTTAGCGGCGGAAACGGAGTTGCCGTTGTAACCGTAAACGTATCGATGGGGAGCCACATAAGAGCCTTGATTGGGCTTAGAAACCGCGGGTAAGTAGCGCAGGTTTTCGGCCATCCAGCATTGGTTGCCAATGAGCACCGTATTGTACACGTTGCTGTCTCTTGGATCGGTGAAGGGCTGCCCGCAGGTAAATCCCTGTGAGAAAGACGACTGCGGAACAACCAGCATGGTCATCAACAAGAAGAGAATGCCGAATGGATAAAAGTAACGTTGGTTCATAATATTGTTTTGGGAGGTTTTGATGGTATTTTTCGTGAAAGTCATCGGCCTGCCAAAAAACATGCCAAACAAAACAATGGGATGGATGGGCCTTTGGTGTTCGCATCCAAAATCCGGGTTGCCGCCGCATTATGAAAAAAAAGAGGCCCCACACGAGGCCTCTTATTATTGGGTTTTGAGTAGCAAAAATCTACTCCGTTACCGGCACATCCACATCCACTTCACCATTTCGGTCTGAGCGGGATAGGGTGTAGGGAATGCCCCCTCTCACCACTTGCTGAATGGCACTGTCGTAGCCCACCATATAGATGTAATAATCACCCGGCTGCAGGTTTTCGAAATGCACGTGGTCGGGCATGCCCGCTTTGGGGGTGGCCACCAAGTCGTAGGACTGCAAACTGGCAGGAGCTTCGCTGCTGTTGAATTTGATGTATCCGGTAGCTCCTTTTATAGCTTTGCCGTGATGCTGGGGAAAAGCAACAATCTCGGCATTACCACCAAGGCCGGCTTTGGTGCAGGCGGCTAGTGAGGTAAACAATACAAACCATCCAAAAATCGGGATAACCCGGATGAAAGAGGATCTGAGGTTTTTAGGTGTGTTCATGCTGGTTGTTTTGTGCAATGGTGATAAAAAAAAGTCAAGGTTGATTTTGCGGAGCCCAAATCGTTCACAATTGGTTGAAATTTTAGGGAAAACGGTCGCCAGTAAGAACGCAGGCTGGAGGGGTTTGGTTTAGATGGTCCGAAATTTTTCTCACCCAAACAGGACTGGTTTTTACAACGATAAATATTTCCCCTCCACAAGTTTGGGCACCACGGCGGTTTGGTTGGGGGTTAGGCAATAGCGAATGTCGTCTTCCAAATGCAATCGCCCAAGCCGCTCTCGGTGCGAACTTTCTTGTAAAAATCCAAACAGGTCATGCCGAGCTTGATGGAACAGCAAATGCGCAGCTCTTGCCGAGTCGCAATCGGTAACAAAGCGTTTGCCTTCAAGCAGTTTCTCCACAACGGCCCCGGCAAAAAGGGTGTCTTCAAAGTTAAATCGGTCTTTCCAACCGGCACAGAGCACTACTACTGAGCGATTCAGGTGGAGCAGTTCTTGTACCACTGCATCCAGGTTAACAAACGCCCCAATCACCACGCTATGGGCGTTTTTGGCGGCCTCAATGGCACGAGTCCCATTGGTGGTGGTTATGGCAATGGTTTGCCCGCTGTACGCACCGCTTGTATACGCTAATGGAGAGTTCCCCAAAGGAAAACCGGGCATCACTTCACCGTTGCGCTCGGCCGCAACCACCATACCTTTTTCCTTCAAAGCCTCCGCTTCTTCCAGGGTGGCAATGGGAACCATGCGCTCCACGCCATGCGCAAAAGCGCTGCAAATGGCCGAGGTGGCGCGCAATACGTCTACCACAACCACAACCTGCCCAGGCTCCTCAAACAACGGAAAACTCAAGGGAGAAAAACAAACGCGTATAATGGGGGCAGAAGTGGAATTCATGGTGCAAGTTTACGCACTCTGGGGGGCAAGAAAAAAAAAGGCCGCCCCTGATTTCTCAAAGGCGGCCTTAATTGCATAGAGTTCAATTTATTGCTTGTTCCAACGAAGGGTGTAGGCATTGCCAGCACCAGCAAGGCGAATAAGGTAAAGACCGGCCGACCAATCTTCCGTCGATACATGGGCGTTTACCTGCCCATTAAGGTTCACCCAAGCCATGCGCTGGCCTTGAAGATTCAACACCTCCATCTGGGTGTATCCCGAAAGATTTTGAAGGGTAAAAGATTCTTTTCCAGGATTGGGCATCGCATAGGGCACCTCCTCATCTGAAAGAGAAGAAATTCCGGTAGGCACGCACGCCGCACAAGAACTGAAACAAACGGTTGGAACCACGATGTTGTTGGAAACCACACTCAAACTGCGGCTGAAAACGCCCAAGCTGTCGGCCACACCGCATGCCTGTGGAACGGTTTCAAAGATGCTGGCCCCGCGACGGAAACGGTATCTGAGGGTGCTGCCCGAATCCACAGCCAAGGTGGCCTCGTATACCATGCCGCTTTGAACGGTCATCTGAACGGCTGCCGGATTCCAGTTGTTGTATGAACCCGCCACAAAAAGACCACCCATGGTGGAAGCGTTCGCCATATCTACCCGAACGGTTACGTTGTAAGAAGGCGGCAGGTAGCAGTTCACACAGGAACTGAAGCACACCGGCGCCAACTGGGTGTTGGCATTGGGAACAACCAATAAACGGTTAAATCCTCCAAATCCATCGGCTACTCCACATGAGGCCGGAACGCTTTCCTGATTGGCAAAGGTGTTGCCATTCAAGAATTTATATTCTATTGTAGTTGTACTGTCCAAAGAAACAATGGCTTCATACGTGTTGTTCGCCGTAAATACCATGGGCGTGGCCGTTGCACTCCAGTTGTTGAAAGAGCCGGCTAGGAACATGCCCTGAGGGCTAACGGTTTGGTTGTACATGTTCACGCGGAAGGTAACCGAAACGTTGTTGCTGCCCGCACAGTTGCTGCACGAAGAAAAACACACCACCGGCAGGGTTGCAGCAGTCTCAGGAACCACCAGCTTGCGGTTGAGTATGTTTTGGAAGGAGAATCCGCAGGAGGGCGGAACAGATTCCCACGCAGCGTTGGTGGTGTCGCTTAAGAATTTATAATACACGGTTGATGTGGTGTCGAGGGTCACGGTAGCGGTGTACACATTGTTGCCGGCGTTGCTCATAGGAGTGGCCGTGCGGCTGAAGTTGTTGAAGGTGCCCGCCAAATGAACGCCTCCGGCGCCCACGGTAGTGCCGGTCATGTTCACCTGAAAGGTAACCGCAACCAAACCAACCGCTGGGCAGTTTGAGCATTCTCCAAAGCACACCACAGGAAGCTGGCTGTCGGTTTGTGGCACAACCAACTCGCGGTCATAGGCATTAAAGGCATTGGGTACCCCGCATGCAGCAGGAACGGTTTCTTGATTGGCAAAGGTGTTGCCGTTCAAGAATTTGTATTGAACGGTGGCGGTGGTGTCCAATGCCACCACGGCCGCATACACTCCGTTGCCAACCAAGGTCATAGGTGTAGCCGTTGCACTCCAACCGTTGAAACTGCCGGCCAAATGCACGCCGTTGGTGCCCACGGTTTGCTGACTCATGTTTACCCTAAAGGTTACGTTGGCCGTGGTGATGGGAGGACAAACGGTGCAGGTTCCAAAACAAACCGCAGCCAGCGTGGCGGCCGCGCCCGGTACCGCCAATTCACGGTTCAGTACTGTTTGGTAAAGAATGCCGCATGCAGCCGGAACAGATTCCCACGATGAATTGGTGGTGTCGCTCAGAAATTTATAATAAACAGTTGCGGTTGTGTCCAACGAAACGGTGGCGGCATACACGTTGTTGCCCACCAGGGCCATGGGAGTTGCTGTGCGGCTGAAGTTGTTAAAGGTTCCGGCCAAATGCACTCCGCCCGATCCAATGGTTACACCGGTCATGTTCACCTGAAAGGTTATCGGAACAAAGGTTGGGACCAGGCAATTGGTACATTCACTGTAACACACTGTTGCCAAGGTAGTGTTGCCGTTTGGAACAGGAAGCTGACGGTTGAATCCACCGAAACCATCAGGGGTTCCGCAAGTAGAAGGAACAATTTCCCAACCTGTGTTGGTGGTGTCTTTTAGGAACTTGTATTGAACGGTTGTGGTTGTGTCGAGGTTAAGCGTTACTCCGTAGGTTGTGCCGCTAACTAAGGTAAGCGGCGTTGCGGTACGACTGAAGCCGTTGAAGGAACCGGCTAGGTGCACCCCTCCGGGGCCGGGCGCAGTGGAGCCCATGTTAACACGGAACGTAACCGCAGAAAGGGTGGGGGCAGGGCAGTTGGTGCAAGATCCAAAACAAACCGTAGGCAAGGTTGCAGCACCGTTGGGTACCTGAAGCTGACGGTTAAACCCACCCAGCCCATTGCTTACTCCGCAAGCCGATGGCACGGTTTCATAATTAAAAAGTGTATTGCCGTTGCAGAATTTATACTCAATGGTTTGAGTGGTATCCAAATTCACCGTAATTTCATATACACCACCGGCAAGGGCAGTGAGCTGCGATACCGATGGATCCCAACCATTGAATGTACCGCCTACGAATACGCCAAGCGGATTTACCGGGGTGCCGGTCATGTTTACCCTAAAGGTAATAGGTGTCAAGGCAGCGGCATTGCCTATGGAATAGGAATAGTTGGTTCCGCCATTGGTTTCCTGATAAAGGGTAAGCAAATCGGGGTCGTTCGCAGGTGGAATCACACTGAAATCCCATGTACTGGTCATGGCATAATACTGTATCTGGGTTCCCTGAGGAAAGTTGGGAATGCTGGCTTGATACACGTTTCCACTTTGAAGAGACGCCTCCACCATGTTCCAGGTGCTCCAGCCGGTACTGGTGTAGCGAACGTAAACCCGTTCCTGAGGACTCTTTGGACCGGCCAAGGTTACCGACACAACCACGGGCGATTGCGCATTTACAGCCCCAGCGGCAGGACTTTGGCTAACTGCTCCGGAGGCAGCAAAAGCCACCGGCGCATTGTCGGTTTCCATCACCACTGCATTGGTACTGGCATAGCCAGAATTTTGCAAACGAACGGTGTAATGCCTACCCACCGTAGTATTGACACTTAAATAATTGTCTACGTTGCCCAACCCGGCATAAAAAACAAAAGGTGCCGGAACATTAAAGTCAACGGTGTTGAATTTCCTCCAGCGGTTGAAACCGTTGTCGGCCTCAATCACAAATTGGTCTGCAGCAGTTTGTGCCTGAACGGTAACCGATGGATAACCGTTAACGGTAGAGGTGGTCATGGGAAATCCCGGTCCATACCAGCTATTTTCCCATTCAGCGTGCAGCAAAAATTGCTGTGCCTGGGCAAATTCCAGCCCAAAGACCAGGGCGATTAACGTGAACCACGATTTTCTTCCGAAACGTATGCGTTGTTTCATGGGGTTTTGTTTATGTTTAAGAACTGAAAGGTTTCGATTTTCAAAGTGTCGAAGATACACAATTCACGTATGCAATCTCCCCAAGAAACCAATTTTAACGATTGGCTGCAAATCCTCTGGAACCTTGGCCCATCCATGGGTCTTGTTCACGATACCGCAGGGCAAATTCTGTTTTGGCATCCCGGATGGGAGGCTTTTTTACCCAATTGCCAAACCGAGATTAAAAACATTAACGAGCTGCTGGATTTGGATGAAAACCAAAGTATGAACAATTCATATTGGGATCAACTCCAAGAAAAGGGAAGGTTTGCAGGCGATTTATGCATCCGAAACGCCTATCCGGAAACCGTCTTCTTAAGCCTCACCGCTACGAAGTTAAAAACACAGGATGCAAACATGGTTTTTCTGGTGGCAGAAAACCAAACATCCTTGCGCAAAGTGGAGCAGGAACTCGAACTCGCAACCCGCCTGAGCGACCTCAACCTAAGTCGGTTGCACAAGACCTTAACCGATCTCCAAAAGGCCAAGCAAACGGCAGACGAATCGGTTCGTGTGAAAGAGTCGTTTCTGGCCAACATCAGCCATGAGATTCGTACACCCATGAACGGCATTTTGGGATTCTCTGAGGTGCTTTTAAAATGGATGCCCCAGGTTGCCGAGCGCAAATACCTCGAGGCCATCAAAACCTCTGCAGAAAATTTGATGACCATCATCAACGACATTCTCGATGTGTCGAAACTCGAATCCGGTACGTTTACCCTCGATGAGTATCCCTTTGATGTGATACAAATTCTGCAGCAAATCCGGCATTTGTTTGAGCTTAGGATTCAGGAAAAGGGATTGAAATTCAACCTCAGGATACCCGAAAAAATTCCACGTTTTCTGTATGGCGATCCAGGAAGACTCAATCAGATTTTGGTGAACCTGGTGGGAAATGCCATCAAGTTCACCCCCAAGGGCTCCATTGGTCTGTCATTGGAAGTGCTGGAATTTCTGCCCAACGAAGTCAGGTTAAAGTTCGTGGTTTCCGATACCGGCATTGGCATTTCACAAGAGGAAATTCCAATGGTTTTCGAAACCTTCCGTCAGCTCGAAACCGGCTATCAGCGCAACTTTCAAGGATCCGGGTTAGGCCTCTCTATTTGTCGTCAATTGGTAGACATTCAAGGAGGTAAAATATGGGCCGAGTCTGAAAAAGGCGTGGGCACTCGTTTTTACGTCGAACTCAGCTTCCCGCTGGCCAGTCCGGCTGAGATAAAAAAGCAGAAAGTCGAAAGCAGGGGAGGAGCGCTTCTGCCCCAGCGCCAGCATATTTTGGTGGCAGAAGACAATTCCATCAACACCCTTTTGGCCGCCAAGATTTTAGAGGATGCAGGGTTTGTGGTTACCCTTGCAGGAAATGGGAGGGAGGCCGTTGAGGCCTTGAAATCCAACAAACCCGATCTGGTGCTGATGGATATTCAAATGCCGGTAATGGATGGTTACGAAGCCACGCGACTCATCCGCAGCTTGCCGGGCAGCTTGGGCAGCATTCCCATTCTTGCCACTACCGCACACGCTACCGATTCGGAATCTCAAAAGTGCCTCGAAGCGGGCATGCAGGGATTTGTTTCCAAACCCTTCGTGGCCGAAGAGCTGATTCAGCGCATACTGGAGCTCACGATTCCATCCGAGCTGCCGTTTATCGCAACCACCCCAAACTCAACGCCCGAAGCCAAAAGCACCAAATCCGAATTCAACCTGGATGCACTTAAAAAGCTCGGAGGAAACGACCCTGCGTTCGAGAAAGGGATGGCTTACCTCTTCGTACAAAAAATTCCCGAATTCGTGAAAGGCATGCGCGATGGACTCGAACAAGAAGACTGGACACAATACCGGAAAGCGGCCCACAAGGTGCTTCCCAACATTTCGATGATGGGACTGGAAAAAGAGGCCGAGACCCTAAGGCAAATTGATGAAAACAAGCTCGGAGAACAAGTGGATTGGAAACAAGAGAAGGCCTTTTTCAAGACCTTCTCTGAACGCGCATTTGCTTTGCGCGATTACCTTATTCGTACCTATCCATAAGGAGCAGCGCCGAAGTTATTGCTTAAACCACTTGAATTCCCAAGTTTGGTTAATGGCTTGAATTCGAACTAGATAGATTCCAGCGTTCAACTCGGTTGAGCCTTTTATCGTTTCACCTTGCACCCCAGTTTGGCCCATCAATACCGCGCGGCCCAAGGCATCGTAAACGGCGTATGCAGCTGTGCCCGATCCTTGCAAACGGAAGCCTTCGGATGAGGGATTCGGGAAAAGGATCCAACGAACATCTTCATCGTGGGTGGTTCCGGTTTGCAAGAAGGTGTAAGCTACAGAGGTGTCCGATGCACAGCTTCCATTGAACACCTGCACCTGATAGTTTCCATTCGCATTCGGGGTTAGAGTAGAGGTGGTATCGGGCAATTGCACTCCATTGAAAAACCACAGGTAAGACGTGCCGGCAACCGTGCTGCCCAATACGCCTGTAGAAACTTCAACCACCGAAGGCTGTGCTGGGGCAGAAACAAAACTCACTGCAAAAGGTGCAGAGCAAGACTGACAGCCTGCAGCATTGGTGGCACAGGCAGAAAAACTGCCGGGCAAAGAGGTGCTCAGCGTGGAGCCGGTAGCTCCGTTGCTCCAGGCAATGGTTTCTCCGGCAACGGCCGGAACAACCAAGACCACGGCCGCTCCCAAACATGCAGGTAAACTGGTTTGAGTCGAAACCAACGGAAGGGCAGGGGCTGTATTCAAGGTTACGGTTACCCCATTGGAAGGTACAGAGGTGCAGCCGTTGCTCACGGTCAATATGTAGGTTCCGCTCTGCGAAACGGAAATGGATGCAGTGGTTGAACCGTTGCTCCAGGAATAAGAAACCCCACTGGCATTGCTGCTGAGTTCAACCGAAGCCCCAGGGCACAGAGCCACAGGGCCGTTGGCGGTAACAACCGGGGTTGGAGGCGGACTCAAAGGACTGAGCACGAGGGGTGAAGAGGGAGCGCTCAAACAGCCCTGGGCACTCATAAACTGAGCGGTGAAAGTTCCAGGTTGGTAAACGGTTATGGAAGGCCCGGTTTCGCCGGAACTCCACTGCACGGTACCGCCTGTTCCCTGGGCAACCAAAACCGCACCCTGGCCCGCACAAATTACCGACGGCCCGCTTAAGGTAGGAGAGGAAGGCACCGGAAACACAGAAACAGCAAAGGGTTGTGAAGAAATGCTGGCCCCCCCGTTGCAGTATCCCACCGAAACGGTATAGCTTCCCGCTGATGAAACCACTATGCTGCTGGTGGTGGCTCCATTGCTCCACAAGTAGCTGGCGTAGCCGCTGCCTGCATCGAGCAACAAATCACTGCCGGCACAAAATCCGCTTGCCGCGGCCGAAATAACCGGGGTTCCCGGTGTAGGTACCTGTTCCACCGAAACGGTATCGGAAGCCGAGCTGAAACAGCCGTTTCCAGCGCTTACCTGCAGCGTGAAATCACCCGCCGCGGAAACCGAAATGCTTGAAGATGTTTGTCCATTGCTCCACAAATACCCGGCATAATTTCCGGCACTTTGCAGAGTAACCGGAGTTGAACCGCAAATAAGGGTAGACGAAGCCTGAACCACCGGAGCCTCCGGAACAGGCAAAAGACCCGTAGAAACAGTATCGGTGTTGGCAGAGCACCCAAATGAGTTGATTACCGTTGCCCAAACAAGCATAGAACTGTTTACATACACCGTATTGTCCACAGAGCCAACCGACCAGTTGATGGCTCCTCCGGGATTGTTGAGACCGAGGGTTACACCGGAGCCGGGGCAAAAACTCAATGGGCCACTGGCCGTTATGGGGCCGGGGGTTGGACTCGGATAAACTGTGACAGATAAGGAGGTTGATGAGGCACTGCAGCCTGCAGCATTGGAAACGGTTAGAGAATAGTTTCCGGTTTGGTTCACAGATATGGCGGAGGTGGTTTGCCCATTGCTCCAAACATATTGAGCATAAACTTGCTGTGCAGCCAGCAAAAGGGAAGTGCCCTCGCAAAAAAGTAAGGGGCCATTGGCCACCACAATGGGCGTGGCCGGTACCGGAAGAATGGTGGCTGTTACCTGAGTGCGCACATCGCTGCTGCACCCCTGAGCGGTAATCAATCCAACATAATAGTTGGCGCTTGCGGAAAGCACAGGGGTGGTAAAGGTGTTTTGTGAACCCAAAACAGAACCTCCAATGGATCCGGCAAACCATTGGTAGGTTTGACCCCCTGAAGCACCCGAAGCAGAGAGGGTAACACTGCCTGACCCACAAAGACTGGCGCCGGTAACGGTAGGACTGCCCGGAATCGGATGAACCGTGATGGCAATCGGAGTCCGAACCGAAGAAATGCAACCGTTTGCTCCAACAACTTCCGCATAAACCGTTTGGTTAGACGATACGGTTAACGAAATTTGTCCAATAGATTGACTTTGAATAAGTTGTCCTCCTGTTAACTGATCATACAATGCATACGATTGTCCGGTAGTTGCACCGGAAAGGTTCAGGGTAACGGTCCCCGGACCACAACGGCTTACAGCGTTGCCAAGCACTTGGGCAGGCAACGTTAGGATGACCGCCTGCACACTGTCGCGCTGGCTTATGCATCCGTTGGCATCCTGAGCCTGCAGGAAAAACCAGGTTGATTGGGTCAACGTGGGCGTTTGATAAGCAGCACCGCTCCCCAAAAGGCTGCCGCCCGAGGCTTGGGCAAACCATTGAACCGTGCTGGCTCCAGATACTTGGGCGGTCAGGGTGAGGGTTCCGGCACCACAACGGCTCAACGAGGCAGCGCTGGGTGCTGCTGGTGGTACATTTACCGTAGCTACCACCGGAACAATGGGGCCAAGACATCCGCCATCACCCGAAAGCGCCACAAAGTAGGTTCGGGTTTGAGTGAGCACGCCCGTGGTGTAGGTTGCGGCAATGGCGCCTACAATGAGACTGTCTGGGTTGTTGGCTGTAAACCATTGGTAGTTCTGGCCGGTTGAGGCTCCGCTTGCGGTAAGGGTAAGGCTTCCGGAACCACAACGAGATGCATCCGCAGTCAATGGGGCAGATGGAACCGCATAGATGGTTGCGGTAACAGCAGTACGCTGCACAGAGGCGCAACCGAAAAGGTTTTGTATGCCCACATACAAGGTGGTGGTTTGTGCGAAAAGGGTGCTGTAGGTGCTTCCGCTGGCCAGTGGATTTCCACCGCTTGCCTGAGCAAACCAATGTATAGTTTCGTTACCAACCGCACCGGATGCGGATAGGGTAAGGGTTTGGGGTCCGCAGGACGATGCTCCAATGGCCGTTGCCACGGCCGGTATGGGGTTCACCACTACAGAAACAGCGGTGCGCGATCCTACGCACCCATTTGCGCCAACCAATCCAACATAATAGGTTGTGCTGGCACTTAAACTGGGTGTGTTGAACGATGCAGACGTGGCCCCGGCAATGGCAGTAGAGAGCAAAGGCCCCGTGTACCATTGATAGGTATCGCCGCTTCCAGCGCCGCTCGCCTCAAGAACCACAGGACCCGCACCGCACCTCGAAACGCCCGAAGCAGCGGGCGCCGCAGGCAATGCATTGATGGTGGCCAACACCGGCGTTAGGGAACTCAAACAGCCCGCGCCGCTCAATATGCCCACAAAATAGGTGGTGCTTTGGGTAAGCACCGGGGTGCTGTAAGCCGATTGGGTTGCCCCGGCAATGGGCTGCTGCCCTGCAGCGTCGGCAAACCATATGTAGCCTTCGCCCGATCCTGCGCCCGAGGCTGAGAGACTTAGGCTGCCCGAGCCGCATTGAGCCGCACCGGTGGCAATCGGAGCCAAAGGCACCGCGTTTACGGTAGCCACCACCGCAACTCTTGGTGTGCTTTCACACCCAAATCCATTAACAACGGTAACGTAATAGGTGGTGGTTTGGGTTAAATTAGGGGTAACGTATTGGTTCGATACCGCCCCTACCAGTGGATTGCCCCCCACCGCGCTGGTGTACCAACGGTAAAATCCGTTACCCGGAGCCCCATTGGCCAACAAGGTAATCTGGCCCGCACCGCAGTTGGAACTGCCCACCACATTTGGACCATTAGGCCGGTTGCGTACCCGCACCTCAGCCGTATCGGTTAATGTAATGCCCGGGCAACCCTGGGTGCCGGTTGCCTCAATGCTTACCACATGCAATCCCTGAGGTAAGCTGGTAGAAGGGATGCTGATCAAGGCAATGGTATCGGTGGCGGTAAGCGGGGCACCCACAGCCGCCCCATTGATGTAGGCCTGGTAGGTTACCCCTATTTCCGAACCCTGAAGGGTTACCTGGGCTCCACTGCCCAAACAAATCTGCTGTCCGGTAACGGCCGCATTCAAAGAGGGTGCTCCCAAAATCATTACATGAGCCGTATCCAGCAAAGCCTGAGCAGGGCACCCCGACTTGGTCACCAGAATGTTAATGACGTTGGTGCCCGGTTGGAGGGCGGTGGTAAGCATGCTTAAGTTCAGCGTGCCCGGACCCTGAACGGCGGCCCCAATGGGGGTGCTGCCTAAGAAAGGCTGGTAATTCGTTCCCGATTCGGCGCCACTGAGCACCACATTCGTCGTTATTCCATCGCCATAGCAGGCCATGCTGCCGGAAACCGTTAGAGAAAGCAGAGGAGAAACGCAGGGTGGGGGAATATAGCCCCAAAGTTCGCGCCCGTTTACCCCGTCGTTGGCGGGAAACAGAAAGGCTGTTCCAAATACACAGAACCCACCTGCATTGGAGGATGCTGTGCCTAAGGCAATGTCGTCTACAAGCTGTGTGCCCGAAGCAGTACCATCGCAGCGCCACATCTCGGTACCATAGATGGCGTTGGTGGCCTGAAAGTAGAGCACTCCGTTTATGGTGTTGAAGCCGGTAGGAGAGGAGCTTGGACTGCCCGGGTTGATATCGGCAATCTGCAGGGTGCCCGTCTCGCTGCCGTCCGTAAGCCAAAGCTCAGTGCCGCTGAGGCCATCATTGGCAGAGAAATAGGCTTTGCCTCCGGTAACAAACAGACCGGCCACCCCGCTGCCGCCGTTGCCAAGCTGTATGTCCTTAACCAATGAGGTGCCGGCAGACGTGCCGTTGGTTTTAAAAAGTTCCAACCCAAGGCCGGTTTGGTTGGCTGAGAATAAGACCAGTCCGTTTAAACCAATGCTTACACTGGGATTGCTCGGGCTTGTGCCCGGATTAACGTCGGCAACCAAAACGGTGCCCACGGAGGTACCGTTGGATTTCCAAAGTTCATTTCCAGCCGTCTGGGTTTCGGCTGCAAAGTATAGCGTACCACCTACGTTTGAAAGGTTGGTAGGGTTTGAAGAGTTGAAACCGGAATAAATGTCTTTCACCAATACTGTGCCGCCTGCGGTTCCATCGGTCTTCCACAACTCTGTGCCGCTGAACCCATCCGAGGCCTGAAAATAAAGCACATTGCCTACGGCGCAAAAGTTGGAAGGTGAACTGCTTCCATTACCCGCCCAGATGTCTTTTACCAGAACGGTGCCGGCCGCGGTACCATCGCTTCTCCACAATTCGGTTCCGTTTGTACCATCGTTGGCAGCGAAATAAACAGCCCCGTTAAATGCGGTTAACCCAATGGGATTGGCTCCGTTGGCCCCGGCCAAAATATCCAAAACGAGGGTGGTGCCTAAAGTAGTGCCATCCGATTTCCAAAGCTCAAAGCCGTTGGTACCATTGTCGGCCACAAAAAGAACTTGGTTGCCCAAAGCCGTAAGGTAGGCCGGACTGCTGCTGGTGGCAGACGCGGGGTTAATGTCGCGCACCATTACCGTTCCGCTGGTCGTTCCGTCGGTTTTGTAGATCTCGGTTCCGTTGAATCCGTTGTTGGCTGCAAAGAACGCAAGGCTTCCGGCTACGGTCAATCCATACGGGTTAGAGCTGTTGTTGCCGGTTCTAATATCCCGGACCAGCGATTGGGCAGAGGAAGTAAAACAGCCTAAGCACAAAGCCGCTAGGGCCAATAAAGAAGTGGAGTGTTTTTTCAACATTTCGATTTTTTCTGTCTATGAAGGACGAGTTTTTTTGGATTCGGTTTAACCCGGTTGATAACTCTTTGAAAAAACAAATTTGCTTTCTGCAAAATCGGGAACCTTTTCGCGTTACGTTTACCAAAACTTCCGACTATGGCA
>JBEIVB010000084.1:0-10441 GCA_040374085.1 Flavobacteriales bacterium
AAAACACCTCTTGCTCTTTCAGCCATCCAGCACCAAGCTGGTGCAAGACGTAACGCGGGTTTCCGACATACAAAGTGCGGAGGTTGACACCCTGGTGGAAGCCAAGCACGCCGCCAAACTGCGCGAAGAAGTTGAGGTGGTCCAAGGCGTATATCCCGAATTCACGCGCGAGGCCTACTTAGGCGGGCACATCTCTCCCGTTTTTTTTGGCAGTGCCGTAAACAACTTCGGCATACAAGACTTGCTGGATTGCTTTGTAGACATAGCCCCCTACCCCCAGGCCCGTGCCACCGAGCAGCGCATGGTAGATCCGGACGAAGCCAAATTCTCGGGCTTTGTGTTTAAAATTCACGCCAACATAGACCCTCGCCACCGCGACCGCATTGCGTTTATGCGCGTATGCTCGGGCCGGTTCGAGCGCAACAAAGCCTACACCCATTGCCGCTTGGGCAAGCCCGTGAAATTCTCGAACCCCACCGCCTTCATGGCCCAGGAAAAGAGCATCATAGAAGAAGCCTTTCCGGGCGACATTGTGGGCTTGTACGACACCGGGAACTTTAAAATTGGCGATACCCTCACCGAAGGCGAAACCCTTCAGTTCAAAGGCATTCCGAGCTTCTCGCCCGAGCTGTTTAAATACGTGGTGAACGCCGACCCCATGAAATCGAAGCAGCTGGCCAAAGGCCTCGAGCAGCTCACAGACGAAGGCGTGGCCCAGCTCTTTACCGTGGCCTACAACGGACAGAAAATACTGGGAACCGTGGGTGCCCTTCAGTTTGAAGTAATTCAACATCGCTTGCAAGCCGAGTACGGCGCCTCGTGCAACTTTGAAACCATACAACTGCACAAAGCCTGCTGGCTCTCTTGCCCCGACCCCAAAAAGCTGAAGGCTTTTATGGACGATAAGTACAGCAAGATTGCGTTGGATAAAGACGGCAAGCCGGTGTTCTTAGCGGAATCGGCCTGGACCTTACAGATGGCCCAGGAGAAAAATACAGACATTGAATTTCATAACACCAGCGAATATTGAAACCTGCCGTAACGCCAAAGAAGCACCTGGGTCAGCATTTCTTAAACAACCCGGCTCTGGCTTTGCAGATTGTGGAATCGCTCACGGGTCATGGAAACCCTCGGCGGGTGTTGGAAATTGGCCCGGGTATGGGTGTCCTTACCCAATTTCTTTTACAACATACAGAATATGAAACCTGGGTTGCCGAGGTGGACGTTGAGAGCGTGGCCTACCTAAAAGCGCATTTTCCGACCCTAGAAAACCGGATTCTGGAGGGCGATGTATTGCGCATGCCTCTGGATGAGCACTTTCCGGAGCCCTTTGCCATCATCGGCAACTTTCCCTACAACATCAGCAGCCAGATTCTCTTTCGCGTGCTCGATTACCGCCACCGGGTTACCGAAGTGGTGGGCATGTTTCAAGACGAGGTGGCCCGGCGCATTTGCTCGGGTCCGGGTGGGCGCGACTACGGCATTTTAAGCGTCTTGCTTCAGGCATATTATCAGGCCGAGTATTTATTTACCGTTGACAAATCGGAGTTTATACCTCCGCCTCAGGTGCAGTCGGGCGTATTGCGTTTGAAGCGCAATGCGGTGGAAACCCTTCCTGTTCCGCACGAAAAATTTCTGTTGGTGGTAAAAACCGCCTTCAACCAGCGCCGCAAAACCTTGCGCAATGCGCTGAAAGGGCTGAGTCAGGACAAGCCCATACCCTACTCCGATTTACGCGCCGAGCGTTTGGGCGTTGCTGAGTTTGTAGAGCTTACGCAGATCTTGTTTCCCGGAGCTTAGCGTCCCCGGTCGTAATCCACCACGATGCGTTCCGTTTCGGGAATGCTTTGGCAGGTGAGGATGTAGCCTTGGGCCACCTCGGCATCGAGCAGGGCATAGTTTACCTTCATGTGCACCTTGCCTTCTACCAGCAATGCGCGGCAGGTGCAGCACGATCCGCCCTGGCAGGCGTAAGGAGCGTCTATGCCGGCATCGAGCGCAGCATCGAGCACGTTTTGACCGGGCGCAACGGTAACCTCCACCTCATCGCCGTCGCAAATGATGAGGGCTTTGGTGGTGATGCCGCCTCCTGAGGGTGCTGGGGCAGGCTCGGCAGCGGGTGCAGAAAAATACTCGAGGTGGATGTTGGCGCGGGGCACACCCACGGCAGAAAGGGCTTTCTCGGCCTGCTCCATCATAGGCGTAGGTCCGCAAATGAACACCTCCGCAGCCTCTCCGGCGTTGTGGTGGTTGCGCAACAAGGCCTCGGTGCGAGCCGCATCCATTAATCCGGTTTGGTTTGCCGGGTGTGCAGCAGCCGGTTGCTCAAACACTTCTATAAGAGAAAAGCGTGATGCATGGGTCTGGGCCAAAGCCATCAGCTCGCTGCGGAAAATGCTCGAAGCCTCGTTGGTGTTGCCATAGAGCAAGGTAACCCGGCTTTGGGGCTCTACCTGAAGCGCCGCTTTTAAGATGGACATCATGGGCGTGATGCCGCTGCCACCCGCCAAAAGCAGGTAATGCTTGGCTTGCGCAGCGTTTAGCTCGGTGTAAAAATTGCCCATAGGCTCCATCACCTCCATCACCTGTGCGGCCTTGGCCTGGTTCAGGGCCTGAGAGCCCCGTCCGTTGGCCACCTTTTTTACCGCCACCCGAATGGGCTCGTGGTTGTAGGGGTTGGAGCAAATGCTGTAGGATCTGCGGAGTTCTTCGCCGTTCACCATCAACCGAAAGGTGATGTATTGACCTTGCTTGTAGGCAAAAGCCGCAGCAAGTTCGGCAGGAACCGCCAGTTCAATGGAAACAGCATCAGGAGTTTCCTGGCGCACTTCGGCAAGTGGAATGGAGTGGAATTTGGCCATGGTAGAGCGTAAAAAAATAGGGCGCAAAGCTAACAAAAAGGGTGGGCCTTTGTTCGCAGTGGGTGCTTACCTGCCCTGGTTGTTGGCCCCCACGTTTACATACCCAATCAAGCGGTCGTAAAAGAACCCAATCTTGCGGCTGTACACGAGAATGGTGTACACGTTTTCGGTTTCGAAGCGGTTGCCTTCTACCGCGGTTTCGTCTATTTTTCCGTTGGCCGATTGCAGCAGCCAATACTGGTAGTTGTAATATCCCTGCTTGAACGAGGCGGCCAATGTGTAGCATTTGCGGTTGGCATCCCAGGTCATGCGGTACTGGGGCAGGCAGCGCATTTGGCTAAAGGAGCCGGTAACATACAAATCGCCTTGCTCAAAGGGTGCATCGAGGGGCAGGGTAAAATGCACGGTTTCGTAATCGGCATCGAGGTTGGGTTGCACGCTTCTGCTGCGGCGCACCACAAAGGCCCCGTTGATGTCGCGTATGGTGGCATAGCGCTTAAAGGCCCTGCGCTCATCGCTGTGGAGAAAGGCATGCCACACTCCGACACTATCGCGGCGTTGGTAGTTTACACTGATGCCGGGCAAGCCCTGGTCTTTGAGATCGAAATCGCGCCACTCGTTGCCACCGTTGAACACGTTTCCATCGTCGTACTCGTAGGTGAGCAAGCCGTCTTTCACAAACTGGGGTTTTAGGTTGGTGATGGCATTATCGAAGCGCTGATTTTGGAGCACGGCCACCATCACATCGGTGTAGGCGTTTTGCACCGGATAATCGCCCAGCAGAACCGAGAAATCCACCTCCTGCTTGTAGTTCCGGTCGGCGTTGAGCGTGGCGCCGTGCACGTTGGCTTGTATGCCCACCAGAGGCTCTACCACAAAAAAGCGCAGGCACAGCACCATGCGGTCGGTGTTGCTTTCTTCGTACACCTTCAGCAGGTAGTTGCCCGATTTGGTGATGCGCAGGTTGGGGGTTGGAAACACCTGGCTGTAGTGCGTGTAGGCGGGTGTGGTGTTGGCCGATGGCTCTCTGCCCGATATGCTCTCCTCCGGAAAGCCCTCCAGATACTCGCTGGGCAAGAGGTTGGTGGGGTTCCAATCGAAATCGCAGTGGATGTAGGTGAAGGTGTATATTTTTATTCCGCCCTCCAGATCATCGAAGCGCAGGCGCAAGCGCATGGTTCCGTTGAGGGGAATCACGGGCATGCCCATCTCGGCGCTCTCGGGCGTGAGCTGCACCGAGCGTATTGTGTTGCGGAACACGCGGTTATCGGAGGCACCGGCAACCGTACCGGTGGGCGCAGCATAATCGTCTTGCCCATAGGCGGCGGCGGTGGTAAGCAGCGCCGTGCTGCACACCAACAAAAGGGTTTTCCAATGCACGCGGTTGATTTCTTTCGGCCGCAAATTACCAAAAGAGGCCTTGCGCCCCGGCGGCATGGGCTATATTTGCGCTCCTACATCCAATACCCGCATGAGCCACGTACCCTCCGAACAGGAACATATCCGACGCAAAGCCCTCGATGACATTCAAGCACTTGGCATAAACCCCTACCCTGCCGAGCGTTTTGCGGTGAACGCCAACAGCGCAGACATTCTCGAAAACTACGAGCGCGACAAGCTGGGTTATAAAAACATCAGCATGGCCGGTCGCATCATGAGCGTGCGCGACATGGGTAAGGCCTGCTTTGCCGAACTGCAAGATGCCGTGGGCCGCATACAGATCTACGTCCGCCGCGACGACATCTGCCCCGGAGAAGACAAAACCGTGTACGATCAGCTCTTCAAAAAACTGCTGCACCTGGGCGACCTCATCGGCATCACCGGATACGTGTTCACCACCAAGATGGGCGAGATTACCATACACTGCACCAGCCTGGTGCTGCTGGCCAAAACCTTGCGTCCGCTGCCCGTGGTGAAGGTGGATGAAGAAGGCAAAGTGCACGATGCCTTTACCGACCCCGAGCAGCGCTACCGCATGCGGTATTTGGATTTGATTGTGAATCCGGAAGTGCGCAACACCTTTGTGCGCCGCACCCAAATGATGAACAGCATTCGGCAGTTCCTCAACAACAAAGGCTATTTGGAAGTAGAAACCCCCGTGCTGCAGCCCATACACGGAGGCGCAACCGCCCGTCCGTTTAAAACCCACCACAACACGTTGGATATGGACCTGTATCTGCGTATAGCCAATGAGTTGTATTTAAAAAGACTGATTGTGGGTGGGTTCGACGGCGTGTATGAATTTGCCAAAGACTTCCGCAACGAAGGCATGAGCCGCTTTCACAACCCCGAGTTTACCCAGGTGGAGCTTTATGTGGCCTACCAGGATTACCTCTGGATGATGGATCTGGTGGAGACCATGCTCGAAAAAGTGTGCATGGAAGTGCACGGCACCACTGAGCTTACCGTAGGCAACCACAGCATATCCTTTGCCCGTCCTTGGAAGCGCTACACCATGTACGAAGCCATCAAAACCTTTTCGGGCATAGAGGTGGAGGGCCGCAGCGATTCGGAGTTGTATGCCGATGCCAAAGCCGCGGGCATTCATCTGGATGCCGGTATGTCGCGCAGCCGCATCATAGACGAGATCTTCGGAGCCAAAGTGGAGCCCAACCTCATCAACCCCACCTTCATTACCGACTACCCGGTGGAGATGTCGCCATTGGCCAAAAAGCACCGCAGCAAAGAAGGTTTGGTGGAGCGTTTCGAGGTGGTGTGCAACGGCAAAGAAATAGCCAACGCCTACTCCGAGCTCAACGATCCGGTGGATCAGCGCCGCAGGTTGGAGCACCAGTTGGAGCTGGCCAACCGGGGCGATGAAGAAGCCATGGGCTTGGACGAAGACTTCCTGAGGGCCCTGGAGTTTGGCATGCCCCCAACGGCCGGCCTGGGCATAGGCATAGACCGTTTGGCTATGATCCTCACCAACTCACCCTCCATACAAGACGTGCTCTTCTTTCCGCAGATGCGTCCGGAGAAACCCCTCTAACCCATGACCATGCCCGATGCCCGGCGGGCCTACCGCACCGCTGCCTGGCTCTTATTGGGCTTGGGTGCTGCCCTAAGGCTGCAAGGCCTCTTTTCGTGGACCATCACCGCCGATGAGCTCTCGGCCCTAAGCCGCCTATATCCGGGCCTGGGTGAGCTCTGGAACAAAGGCATAGCCCCCGATGGGCACCCGGCCCTTGTGCAGCTTTGGTTGTGGGCCTACACCCGTTTGTTTGGCGATGCCGCCTTTCTCTTGCGCCTTCCCTTCTGCCTGTGCGGCGTATTGAGCCTTTGGGTGGCCCATCGCCTCATGCAGCGCTGGTTTGGCACCCCGGCGGCCTTGTTTGTGTTGGCTGCTATGGCCCTAAGTCAGCTCTTCATACGCTACAGCTGCCTGGCGCGGCCCTACGCACCGGGATTGTTGTTTACCCTCTTGGCCGCCTCTTATTGGAGCCGCATAGCCCTGGAGGGCGACCGCAGGCGCAGCGTTGTGGTGGCCTTGGCTCTGAGCCTGTTGGCCGCTGCCACCACCCATTACCTCAGTCTTATGGCTGCAGCCGTAATGGCTGCCTCGGTGGTGGTGGTGTGGCGCACCGATGCCCGCAAGCCCCTGTTGTGGGCCTATGCCCTGGCCCTGGCTTGCTTCTTGCCCCACCTGCCCTTAACCCTGCACCAGCTCTCGCACGGGGGCGTTGGCGGTCCAAACGGATGGTTGGCGGCCCCTACCCCGGCCTTTGTGTGGGACTTTCTCTTCTTCTTTTTTAACGACAACGTTCTGGTTATCATACCCTTTTTGGTGGTGGGCGCGGCCAGCTGGTATGCCCCGTCCATCGCCCCCGAAACCCGCACCCGCCTGCGCCTCAGCCTGTTCTGGTTTCTCGTGCCCGGTGCCGTAGCCTATGCCTACTCCGTTTGGGTGAACCCCATCCTGCAACCTTCCGGACTCCTCTTTACCACCCCATTCCTGATTGGGGCCTGGTTTTGCCGCGTGCCATCGGCCTTTCATCCACGCTATGTGCTGACCATGCTGGTGCTGTTTACGGCCAGTATTTATGCCTTTAGCGTGCCCATGGGCAAGCTCTTCGAGCGCCGCACCTTTGGCGTGTTTACCGAGCTGGCCGAAGAGCACAACCGCGATGTGCAGCGCTGCGGCAAGGGAATGGTCTTGGCCATTGCCAACGTAGATGGTCCTTTCTTCCTCAACTACCCCCACCACCACCTCGGCACCGAAGCCGATTATGCCGTGTACCACCTGGAGGGCATAGCCGATGTGGCCGAACTGGCGCCCATGCTGAACACCGCCTCTATGCCCTTCTGCAGCTACAGCTGGAGCAACACCACCCCCAACTGGGAGGTGCTGGGCCTCATACAGGAACATTATCCATACCTTATAAAAAAGCAGTGGTGGTTCAACAGCGAGCACTACCTCTTTTCCAAACAACCGTTTGCCGACACCCTTTCTTGGGAGACTCCCTTTGATGAAGTGTGCGGCTACAACGGCATACCGGCCGACTTCAGCGGCACGCCCGACACCCTGGGATTGAATGGAAAGCCGGGCGAGCGTTTGCATGCCGATCACCCCTACTCCCTCACCTTCAGCCATCCGGTGAGTGGGGTTTTGCCCAACCCATCGTGCCACCTGGTGGCCAACGTGCAGTACCGCTTTACCGAACCCGGGGGCGAAGCCAACCTGGTGATGGAAGTGAAACGGGGCGACTCCCTGCTCGTGTGGGAGAGCCGTCCTATGGCTGTTTTTGGGCGCGACACCTCTTTGCATCGCGCCTGGGGCTGGTGGCGCATGCCCGAGCGGGTAAAAGCGGGCGATGTGCTGCGCGTGTATGTATGGAACAACGGAAGCAAGCCCCTCGTGCTAAGCCGTATGCAGGTACAGGCCCGGCCCGGCAACCCGGGACTTTATGGACCGGTACCGGACTGGAAGCCCTAAGCCCTCGGTTTCCCGTATCTTCGTGGCATGTTGAACTCCACCACCGGTGCTCCACCCGGATCTGTAGCCGTAATAGGCGGCGGAAGCTGGGCCACCGCCCTCGTAAAAATGCTGCTCAACAACCGTCCCACCGTGGGCTGGTGGTTGCGCAACCCGGCCACGGTGCAGGCCATACGCCAATACGGGCACAACCCCCACTACCTCAGCAGCGTGGCCCTACCCACCGATCGGCTGCACCTCAGCCACCACCTGCACGACCTCCTGCCCCATTACGAAACCCTTATACTGGCCGTGCCGGCCGCCTTTTTAAAAGAAAGCCTGGCCTCGGCCCCCAACCATCCCCTGCACCGGCACACCATCTTCTCGGCCATTAAAGGCATTGTGCCCGGCGAGAACAAGATTGTGGGCGATTACCTAACCGAGTCTCTGGGGTTGCCCCTGCATAACTTTGGTGTGATTACCGGCCCCTGCCACGCAGAAGAGGTTGCCATGGAAAAACTCAGCTACCTCACCATTGCCTCTCAGTCGGAAGAAAAAGCCGCCAATATGGCCAAGGCCCTCTCGTGCCGCTACCTGAAAACCACACTCAGCGACGACATCTACGGCACCGAATACTCCGCCGTGCTCAAAAACATCTTCGCCATTGCCAGCGGCATCTGCCACGGGCTGGGCTACGGCGACAACTTTCAGGCCGTGCTCATTGCCAATGCCAGCCAAGAAATACAACGTTTTGTTGATGCCGTTCATCCCATCGAGCGCGACATCAAGAGTCCGGCCTACCTGGGCGACCTGTTGGTTACCGCCTACAGCCAGTTTAGCCGCAACCGCACCTTTGGCAGCATGCTGGGCAAGGGCTACAGCGTGAACTTTGCGCAGCTCGAAATGCAAATGGTGGCCGAAGGATATTATGCCGTTAAGTGCATACACGAAATAAACAAGCGGTATGAAGTAGATATGCCCATCACCGAAGCGGTGTACAACATCATCTACGAAAAAATATCGCCGGCCATTGAAATGAAGTTGTTAACCGATAAGCTGGGTTGATGCAAAGCGGCTATGCCCACCTGGGCGAAACCATTGTGGCCCTGGCCACCCCGCCGGGCATCGGAGCCCTGGCTGTGGTGCGGGTAAGCGGCAACGATGCCTGGGAGAAGGTAGATGCCGTCTTTCGTCCGGCCAAAGGCAAGCGGGGCTTGCAGGGCAGCAAGGGCTACACCTTGCATTACGGACATCTTATGAAAGGCCAAGACGTGCTCGATGAAGTGCTGGTGAGCCTGTTCAAAGGTCCGCGCTCGTTTACCGGCGAAAACACCGTAGAAATAAGCCTGCACGGCTCGGTTTTAATACAAAGGGCGGTGCTCGATTTGCTTACCGGATTGGGTATGCGCTTGGCCCAGCCCGGGGAATTTACCCTGAGGGCCTTCTTAAACGGGCGCATAGACCTCACCCAGGCCGAAGCCGTGGCCGACCTCATTGCGGCCGATTCGGTGGCCGCCCATCGCATGGCCCTAAACCAGTTGAAAGGCGGATTCAGCCAAGAGCTAAACGCCCTGCGCGAGCAGTTGGTGTACTTTGCTTCTATGGTGGAGCTGGAGCTCGATTTTGCCGAGGAAGATGTGGAGTTTGCCAACCGGGCACAGCTCCGCTCCCTGGTGAGCGCCATGGAAACGCGCATGCAGGAACTGGTGAACTCGTTTCGGCTGGGCAACACCCTAAAAGAGGGCCTTTCGGTGGCCATTGTGGGCGCACCCAACGCGGGCAAGAGCACCCTCCTCAACGCCCTGCTCAACGAAGAGCGTGCCCTGGTGAGCCCCATTGCCGGCACCACCCGCGACACCATTGAAGACAGCCTGCACCTGGGCGGTTATCGCTTTCGGTTTATGGATACCGCCGGACTCAGAGAAACCCCCGATCTGGTGGAGCAGATGGGCATAGCGCGTGCACTGGCAAAATCGGCCGAGGCGCGTTTGGTGCTGTGGGTGGCCGATGCCACCGAAACCACACTCGAAACGCTGGCTCAAGAGGTGGATCGTCCGGAATGGGTGGGCAAACCCGTGGTGGTGGTGCTCAACAAAACCGACTTGTTGCCCGACCACGGCTCCAACCTGAAACAAGCCCTGGTGCAAAACGGCATGGAAGTAATTTCCTGCTCGGCCAAACAAGGCGAAGGGCTTTCCGAAATAAAACAACGTTTGATTGATGCCGTAGACCGGGGCGAAGCGGCTGCCGACGATGCCGTGGTAAGCAACACCCGACACCTTCAGGCCCTCACCTCTACCTTAGAAGCCTTGCAGCGCGTGCAGCACGGCCTGGGCCACCACACCCCCGGCGACCTCTTGGCCCAAGACATACGCATGGCCCTCTACCACCTCGGCGAAATCACCGGCACCATCTACCACGACGAGCTGCTGGGTACGATTTTTAGTAGGTTTTGTATTGGGAAGTGAAGCCAGACTCCTGAGGGGCACTATACTTTTTTCAACCGATAAGTGGCATGCAACCCCCATCTATTCAGTCAAGTTATTGCTTGACAAAGCACGCGCAACCGTCAAGCCATAGCTTTACTATTTTTGAGAAGCACTACATTTATTGACGCTGCTTCAATCTGCCCCCCCCCACCCCATGCACACCAACAAAACCTCCTCGT
>JBEIVB010000031.1:0-24963 GCA_040374085.1 Flavobacteriales bacterium
CGCCTCAGGCCCATGAGCATCATGCGCAACTCGTCGCCTTCGGCAAAGCTGCACAACGCGTCTTTGCCCGATTTGAGCATGCGGTCGGCGGCATCAAACAAATGGGTATGCAGCATATCGAGGTGCAGGCTACAGGCTTCGGCGCCCCGCTCACCCACCAGGCGCTCGATGCGCAGCATCATGCTCTCGGCAACGTAAACAGCGATGATCATGTCGGCAATGTTCATGAGCACTTCTTGCTCCTTACCCAACTGCATCATCAGTTTTTGCACCGCTGAGCCGGCCACCAGCAGCACGGCTTTTTTGAAGCGCGCCAAGGCGTCGTGTTCCGCCTCAAAAGGTGCACCGCTGCCTCCGTTCATATCGGGCACGCTCATCAACTCTGCGGCCACCTGCTGGGCAGGGGTGAGGAGGTCGAGCTCGCCTTTCATGGCCCGCTTCAAGAGCATGTCTACAATGAGCATGCGGTTTATTTCGTTGGTGCCTTCGAAGATGCGGTTGATGCGCGAGTCGCGGTAGGCACGGTCCATGGGCGCTTCGGCGCTGTAGCCCATGCCGCCGTAAATCTGAACGCCCTCGTCCACCACAAAATCGAGCACCTCGCTGCCGTTCACTTTTAAAATGGCGGCTTCGGCGGCAAATTGCTCCACGCCTTTGAGTTTGGCTTTCGCCGGATCCATGCCGCCTGCGGTGAGGGCTGCAATGGCATCATCAATGTTCTGGCTGCATCGGAAGGTGGCCGATTCGCAGGCGTAGGTGCGAATGGCTTGTTCCGCCAGCTTGTGCCGAATGGCACCGTACTTCGAGATAGGACGCCCAAACTGCTGGCGCTCATTGGCGTACTGAATGCTTTTGTTGATGGCCTCTTTGGCACCACCCAAAGCTGCGCCGGCAAGCTTAACCCGACCCAAGTTGAGGATGTTTACGGCGATTTTAAATCCGCCGCCCCGCTCCCAGAGCAGGTTCTCAACCGGCACTTGCACATCGTTGAAGAAAATCTGGCGCGTGCTGCTGCCTTTTATGCCCATTTTGTGTTCTTCGGCATTGAAGGTGATGCCGGCATAGCTGCGCTCCACAATGAAGGCGCTGAGGTTTTCATCGTCCTCAATTTTGGCAAACACGGTAAGCACATCGGCAAACCCACCGTTGGTGATCCACATTTTTTGCCCGTTGAGGATGTAGTGCTTGCCATCTGCACTCAGCACGGCTTTGGTTTTGCCCGAGTTGGCATCGCTGCCGGCACTGGGCTCAGTAAGGCAATAACAACCTTTGTATTCTCCGGTGGCCAGCTTGGGTATGTAGCGCTTTTTTTGGTCTTCGTTGCCATAGAGCAAAATGGGCAAGGTGCCAATGCCGGTGTGGGCCGCCAAGGCAACGGCAAAGGAATGCCCGGCCCCCAGCACTTCAGTGGTGAGCATAGAGGTAACAAAGTCTTTCCCAAAACCCCCGTATTCTTCGGGTATGGAAATACCCAATAAACCCAGCTCCCCGGCCTTGTCGAGCAAGGATTGCATGAGGCCGGGTTCCTGAGCGTCAATTTCGTTGAGCTTGGGAAATACTTCCTGCTCCAGAAAGTCGCGGCAGGTTTGGGCAATCATACGCTGCTCTTCGTTCCAATGCTCGGGTATGAAGACTTGGTTGGCGGGGGTTTCCTGTATGAGGAAGGCACCCCCGGTTGGGGTAGAAGACATAGGGTAGGTTGTTTGGGTCGAATGTAGGCAAAACGGCTGCTTTCTGCAAAAGGCTTTGGAGATTATAATGGCATTAAAAGTGGGTTGGTCATGATGAAAATTGGAGTAAGATAGACTACCTTTGTTTTTCAAATAAACACAGAATGCAGCTTTTTCGTCGATTAATACTTGGCATTGGTCTGATTTCAGCTCCGGCCGTTTCCTCCGCCTCACAGCCTACCATTGTAAGCAGTCCAAGCAACGTAAATGCTTGTGCCACGGGCCAGGCTACGTTTACCGTTGCGGCCAACAATGCGGTAAGCTATCTGTGGCAGGTTAGGACTTCGCCAACGGGTCTGTTTACTGCCCTTTCCGAAGCAGCTCCCTATTCGGGAACCACTACTGCCACCCTTACCATAACCAACCTCACCACCGGCATGAACGGGTATCGGTTCCGTTGCATTGCCATTGGCACACCGAGCAATTTAACCGCCACGTCCAATGCCGCTCTGCTCACGGTGAATTCAGCCCCCACCTCTCTTCAAATCACGGCCAACGGTGCAACTACTTTCTGCGCTCCGGGTTCGGTAATCCTCAGCGGAAACAACGGCGGGCAGGGTGTATGGAACAACAATTCCAACGCGCCCAGCCTTGCGGTAACCCAAAGCGGAACGTATTTCTTGACCCGTACCAATGGGTGCGGCACGGCCACCAGCAATTCCATTGTGGTTACGGTAAATCCACAGCCTACTACCGCCATCATCTTCTCAATTGGCAACCCTCAGATATGCGGCAGCGGCAGCGTGACCCTTACGGGAAATGTAAATGGAACCTGGAACAACTCCAGCACGGCAGCTTCCATTACCGTTAGTTCCAACGGCAGCTATTTTGTAACCAACTCAAACAGCTGTGGAACGGCAACTTCAAATGTGATCAGTGTTTCGGTTACTCAGGTTCCTTCGGCACCTGTAGTTTCAACTCCTTCTCCTTATTGCCAATTTGATGTGGCATCTCCGCTTTCGGCAACCGGTAGTAATTTGCGCTGGTATACGTTGCCATCCGGCGGAACGAGCAGCACTACCCCCATAACTCCATCTACTGCTGTAGCCGGTACCTTTACCTATTACGTTGCCTCTTCAACTTTAAGTTGCGAGAGCACGCGGGTTCCCATCAATGTTGTGGTAAAGCCCCAACCTGCTGCTCCAACTCTTCAGCTTGCCCAAGGCAGCCAAAACCCTTTCTGCTTTGGAGCCTCTGCCACCATAACCGCCAGTCCTTCTGCTTCTATACTTTGGAGCACCGGCCAAACTACCGCGTCCATTACAACCACAGCCTCCACACAGGTTTCGGCAACCTACGTTTCTGCCACAAACGGCTGTACCTCTGCCGCAGGTACATTCAATGTGCAAGAAAAGCCCGCTCTTGTTGCGGCCATTTCCGGAGCGCTAACCGGTTGTGGGCCCAGCACCACACTTTCGGCCGCGGAAAACTTGGGGTATCCGGCAGCGGTAACCTACGAATGGATTCGCCCAGATAACCAAAGTGTTTTGGGTTTGTCTCAGGTTTTCTCAACTAATGGGTTATACCTGCTGAATGTAAATCCAGCCGACGGATGCCCTGCTGTTCAAACCTCTGCAACGGTTGCCCTCACGAACGTTGCCAGCCCAACCATCTCCGGCCAAACAGGTGTTTGTCCCAATGCCAACGTAACCTTGCAAGCCAGCGCTTCCTCGGTGATTTGGAGTACCAACGCCACCACCTCATCGATTGTGGTATCCAATGCCGGTACATACACGGTAACGGCTATAGAAAACGGCTGTACGGCAACCAGCCAGCCTTTTGTGGTTTCCAATTTATCCGGTCCTATCGCCCCAACAATCACCACCTCCGGTGCTCTATCCCTTTGTCTGGGCCAAACGATTGCACTCTCAGGCAACACCAACGGGGTGTGGAGCAACGGTGCCACCACCGCAACCATCACCGTTGGAAATGCCGGAACCTATTCGGTTACGGTTACCAACGCATGCGGCAGTTCTGTTTCCAACACCTTAACCGTAGCCCAGCTGAGCAGCCCAGCTCAGCCTCAAATCTCAGGGGCTTCCGCATTTTGTCCGGGCAACAGCGCAACCCTTGTGGCGTCTAACGGACAACAAGGGATAACCTATAATTGGATCGGTGGACCTCAGGGCAACGCTAATTATTCTATAACCGCAGCTGGCACGTATGCCGTTACTGCGATAAACCCTGCCGGATGTACCTCAGGCAATTCGGTGGTGGTTTCGCCTTGCCAAGCACTGCCCACCACCCAGCTTAGGGCAAGCGATTGCGGTAAGATGAATCTCTCCTTGGTGGCTCAAGTTGCCTGCGTTCCGGTTACCGGTGCCTCGGTTTACGAATTCCGCATACTTGATGCCAACAACAATTTGTATGCAACCCGTACCTCTTCATCCACCACCATCAGCGGAGCCAGTCTATTGCCCAATTTGCAGTACGGGCAAACCTACAAAGTGACCATTCGCGTACGCGTTGGGAATGTGTTTGGTCCGTTTGGTCAGGAGTGTTTAATTGGGATGATGTCTGCTCCAACACCGGGCAATATTGGAAGCACCATGCTCCGTCCGGCTTTTTGCAACACCACCTTGCCGCTAAACACTACGGTTTCGTATAACGGCGTTGCTATGGTGAATCAATATCAGGTACAGTTTGTGCCGTCCGGCGGTGGAAACGCCATCCTCTTCTCCACCGGATTAAACAACTTTGCTTTATCCTCTGTTTCCGGGTTGGTGGTTGGCCAAACCTACAGCGTTTCCATCCGTGCGCGTGTAGACAATACGTGGGGCAACTACGGCACTCCGTGCAACGTAACCATTGCCGCCCCAACCGGCGCCCGCATGGCTGAAGCAGATGAATCTGGGGAGATGCTTATAGAAGTGGGCGAGGTGGCAGAGGCAAAAGCCTTGCGCATGTCTGTGTATCCCAACCCTGCCCACCGTCAGGTAAACTTGGTGTTGGAAACGCCCGAAGCGGGTCGCCACCAATGGGAGATAATCGATTTGAGTGGCCGCAAGGTTTTAATGGGTCAAGCGGTTCATGCCCAATTGCAAACCATTTCATTGGATGGACTTCCAAGAGGGGTTTATTTCGTGCGTATGGCCTCACCTATGGGCTCTGTTACCACGCAGAAGTTGATCATAGAGTAAGCGCATTTCCTTCATTTCATACAGCCGCCTTCTTGCGAGGGCGGCTGTTTGTTTTTTGCGGGTATGGGTGCCGAAAAAGCTAACTTTGCCCGCCTTTTACCATGCCCAAGAAAGTTCCTCATAACTCTGCCCATCCAATGCCCTCGGCTGCCACCCACATCATCATAAAGGGTGCGCGCATCCACAACCTAAAAAACTTGGATGTGGCGATCCCGAGAAACCGTCTGGTGGTCATCACCGGACTATCGGGCAGCGGGAAATCCTCCTTGGCCTTCGATACGTTGTATGCCGAGGGCCAACGGCGTTATGTAGAAAGTCTTTCTGCGTATGCACGGCAGTTCCTGGGCAAGCTGAACAAGCCTCAGGTGGATTACATCAGGGGCATTTCTCCGGCCATTGCCATAGAGCAAAAAGTGATATCCCGAAACCCGCGCTCCACCGTGGGCACTTCAACGGAGATTTACGATTATTTGAAACTCTTATTTGCCCGCATAGGAAAGACCTATTCCCCCATCAGCGGTGAATTGGTGAAACGCGATACCGTGCAAGGCATTACCGAGATTTTGCTGGAACAGCCATTTGGTACTCAGGTGCACGTGCTGGCCGATCTTCCTCCGCAACGGCCCGTGTTGCGCCATCTGGAGATTTTACAACAACAAGGTTTTAGCAGGGTTTGGATCAAAGGGAAGATCCAACGCATAGATGAGGTGCTGGAGCTGGCAGAAGGCGATGCAGAGTGGGGCAAAGCCTTGAAGCTGCTGAAACCCGGCGAGGTGCGCCTGCTGGTAGATCGCTTGGTGTTGGAACCCGAGTTGGAGGAAACCCGAAACCGTCTTTCCGACAGCATACAGATTGCGTTTTACGAGGGAGGTGGCACTTGTTGGGTAGAATTGGGCGGCAAATTGCGCTCCTTCTCCAATCGCTTTGAGCGCGATGGCATGGAGTTTACCGAGCCCAGTGTACACTTCTTTGCCTTCAACAACCCCGTGGGTGCCTGCAAGCGCTGCGAAGGGTTTGGATCGGTGATCGGCATAGACGAAAACCTGGTGGTGCCCGACCCCAGGAGATCCATCTACGAGGGAGCCATTGCCTGCTGGCGCACCGAAGTGATGCATCAGTGGTACGATGATTTTATTCTGAAAGCCTATAAAATGAAGTTCCCGGTTCATCGCCCTTACAAGGAGCTTTCTGAGGAAGAGCGCGAGGTGTTATGGAAAGGAAAAGACAAATGGGTGGGCATAGACGGGTTCTTTCGCCATTTGGAAGAGCAAAGTTATAAAATACAATACCGTGTGCTTCTGAGCCGCTACAGGGGAAAAACCACCTGTCCGGCCTGCCGCGGCACGCGCCTGCGCGAGGATGCCGCTTATGTGAAGGTGGCCGGAATCACCCTTCAAGAGCTGGTGCTCATGCCGGTGGATGAGGCTCTGGAATGGTTTCGTTCCCTGAAACTCAACACCACCGATGCTGCCATTGCCAAACGCTTGTTGGTGGAGATCACCAACCGATTGGGCTTTCTGGTTGATGTGGGCTTGGGCTATTTAACCCTAAACCGCCTAAGCAACAGCCTCTCGGGCGGAGAGTCTCAACGCATCAACCTTGCCACCAGCCTAGGCAGCAGCCTAGTAGGCTCTTTGTATGTGCTCGACGAGCCTTCCATTGGTCTTCACCCCCGCGATACCGAGCGCCTCATTGGCGTGTTGCAAAGCCTAAAAGCATTGGGCAACACCGTGGTGGTGGTAGAGCACGATGAGGAGATCATGCGGCAGGCAGACCAGATCATAGACATAGGCCCTCTGGCCGGATCCGGTGGAGGAAAGCTTGTTTTTCAAGGCACCCTCGATGAGCTCGAAGGTTGCCGCGACAGTCTTACCGCGCGTTATCTGACCGGAGAGGAAACCATACCGCTGCCCACCACACGCCGCCCTTGGAAGCACAGCCTAAAGCTGGCAGGCGTGCGCGAGCATAACTTAAAAGATGTAACCGTGGAGTTTCCGCTGGGTGTGCTTACGGTGGTTACCGGTGTTTCCGGCAGCGGAAAAACAACCTTGGTGAAGCGCGTTCTGCATCCAGCCCTGCAACGTCACTTCGGTGGAGTGGGCGATTTGCCCGCTTCTTCGGCCTCGCTTCAAGGAGCAAGCGAACGCATCGGTGCAGTGGAGCTGGTAGACCAAAACCCCATAGGAAAAAGCTCGCGCAGCAACCCCGTAACCTACATCAAAGCCTACGATGAAATCCGCACCCTCTTTGCCGACCAACCCCTTGCCAAACAACGCGGGCTAAAGCCCAATGCCTTTAGCTTTAACGTGGAGGGCGGAAGATGTGAGGTATGCCAGGGTGAGGGTGAAGTAACGGTTGAGATGCAGTTCATGGCCGACCTCCACCTGCCTTGTGAAGCCTGTGGTGGCCGACGCTTCAGAGCCGAAACCTTGGAGGTGCTTTACCGAGATAAATCGGCAGCCGATGTCTTGGACATGACGGTAGACGATGCCATCGCCTTCTTTGACTCCAACCCCAATCCCGGAAACTTTGAACGGAAAATTGTGCAAAGACTCAAACCCTTACAAGATGTGGGCTTAGGTTATGTGCAACTGGGGCAATCCTCCAGCACCCTCAGCGGGGGCGAAGCACAACGCATAAAGTTGGCCTCCTTCCTCGTAAAAGGAAGCACCGAAGGCTCCACGCTTTTCCTCTTCGATGAACCCACCACCGGCCTGCATTTCCACGACATACGTAAGCTTTTACAGTCGTTCCATGCCCTGCTCGAACTGGGGCACAGCATTCTGGTAATTGAGCATCACCCCGATGTAATAAAAAGCGCCGATTGGGTGATCGACCTTGGACCGGAAGGTGGAAAAAACGGCGGAAATGTGGTGTTTCAAGGCACGCCCGAAGGCTTGGCCAAATGCAAAGAAAGCTACACCGGAAAATACCTGGCCGGTCACCTCAAAGCATCTGCTCCTTACAAAGCCCCTGCCCCAAGCAAAGCCCGAAAGGCCTAAAGGGCACCCAGAAATTATGGAGGCGGCAAGGAAACGCTTGGATCGATTTGCCGGGCCTTTTGAAAGCAATTCGCTTTCATTGAAGGATTGCCCATGTTTCCATACGATAGACCCATAAAAAGCCAGGCCTTAGGATTGTTCGGATTCACAGCAACGGCTTGTTGAAAGGCGTTGATGCTCTCCTGATACTGCTGAAGCATGCCGTAGCAGCTTCCCATATTCACCCACGCATCGTCGAAGCGGGGATTTAATGCAACGGCCTGCTGGTAGCGCTTGATGGCATCGGGGTAGCGTTGCACCTGAAAGTAAATGGCGGCCAGGTTGTTGATGGCCAGGGCATCGTTCGGATTCCGATTTAACACCATTTCATAATAATATCCGGCTTTTTTGTAGTCGTTTATCTTGTAGTAGGTAACCCCCAGTTGGGTCATGGCATCGAGGTAGTCGGGGTAGATCTCCAGTGCCCTCAGCAAATGACCGGCAACCCGGTTGGCCATTCTTCTTTTTTCTGCAGTGTCTTGTATCGGTTCTAGGTAGGTTTTGGATAGTTCATTTCCGAGATAGTAGTGAGAGCGCGTGGAGTTCTCGCTTGCGGGTAAATCGTGTTCGTAGAGGGTGAGGTTGTCTTTCCAGTCGGGGTTCCTAGCCCATGTGCGCCCGGCACCGGCCAACAAAATCACCAACAACAATCCGCGCACCACCACAGAACCGGGCAAAAAGGAGGTGGCAGTTCCCTTTTGGTCCCATTGGCTCAACGCCAACGCTACAAGCAAGCAGAAACCGGCCGAGGAGAAAAAGGCAAAACGCTCACCCATAGCAGCACCAATGGTAAAGGCTAAGTTTGTGAACATAAAGAGGCAACCCAAATAGAACAGCACCGCATAGGCAAACAGGTTTTTGGTGCGGGCTTTAAGCAGAGCCCAAACCAGGGCGGCCAAATGCCCCAGCGCCAAAAGAAGGGGCAGGGGAGAGAATATGGATTGAATCGGAATCTGGTTGTAGGAGTAATTGTAGAGCAACACATCCGGAAATATCATAAGCCTAAGGTATTGACCCAAAACCAGCATGATGGTGCCCAGACGCTCGGCCTGACTTTTGGCCGCAACCAACAGATTGTCGGCCAGCGAAACGGCCTCCAGTTCTCCGGTGTGGCCCACCACCCGAGACCGAATCAGCATAAATATGGCAAAGGGTAGGGCATACCAAACGGTTCTCTTTATGATTTCGCCCACCTTGGCCTCCGTAAAGAACCAAAGAGAGAGAGGCAGAATGCCGAGCCACATCACCGCCGACTCTTTGCTGAACAAGGCAAGCAGAAACAAGCTGCAGTTTAAGGCCAATTGGACGCCTTTGTTCTTGCCCCTCAACTCGCGCCCCAACAAGGCCATGCATCCGGCGAAACACAACAATTCATCCAAGCTTTTTATGTTGCCCACTACTTCTGTGTGTATGGGATGCACGGCAAATAAGGCCGCAGCAGCCGCAGCAACCCAGGCCGGACGGCTGCGCAAAGCAAAAGACAGTACCCCAAACAAAAGGTAGATGCCCAAACCATATAATAAAATGTTGATGAAATGCGCAAGGCCGGGATTGTTCGGACTGATCTGCCATTCCAGCGCAAAGACTGAAAGAGTAAAGGGCCTATACAACCCATCTTGTATGTTGAGGTAACCCTGGCGGTAAGTAGTTTTCCAGATGGTTCCCAAGGCCGAGGAGCCTTGGCTTACGATGTTGTTTTCTTTGATTACGGAAAAGTCATCAAGCGCATAGCCATTGCCTATGCTGTTGAGGTAAACGGCCATGCCCAACAGAGCCAAAAAAAGGCCGGTCAGCCTGCTTTTTCGGGTTGTCTTCTGCAGATCTTCCTGCTCTTTGCGTGCCTGCTTTTCTTGCTTGCGGGAGATTGGGTTTGCTTTGGATTGTCCTTTCATAGAAATAAAAAAAGCAGGTGGTTGGCCTGCCTATTTTTATAGGTTATGTTTAATGAGGTGAAACCGGAAAGGTGTGCATGATGTTCATGCGTATGGTTTGACCGTTGTGAAGCGCAGGTGCAAACTTCAGGCCCTCCACAATGCGTTTTACCTCCTCCTCGATTCCGAAGCCCGGACCCGAGATGATCATGGCATTGGTAATGGTGCTGTCTGGCCGCACATCAAAGCTGATGACCACCTCGCCTTTCACCCCTTTGGTTTTGGAATCAGGAGAGAATCGAATCTGGCTGTTTACATACCGTTCTAAGGCGACTTCTCCTTTTGGATAAAAGGGCTCCTGGTTGTTGAGGGGCTGAGCCGATTGCAAGGGCGCACTGCCCGGAGGAGCGTGCTGAGCCGCTGCAGGCAAGGCCAACAGCAAAAGAATTAGGCCAACATAAAAAGTGCGCATACGTGTAACGGGCTTCCGAACAAATATACGGCTTGGAATTGGTATGCTGTGTTACGCGCCTACCGCACTTTTCTGCTTACGCTTGCGCTCGTTTTCATCGAGAATCACCTTGCGCATCCTCAAGCTTTTTGGCGTTAGCTCCACATATTCGTCGGCCTGTATGTATTCCATGGCTTCTTCCAAGGAAAACTTTACCGCAGGTGCAATGCGCATTTTGTCGTCGGCACCCGATGCCCGCATGTTGGTGAGCTTTTTGGTTTTGGTAACGTTTATTACCAGGTCGTCGGGGCGGGTGTGCTCACCAATAACCTGACCTGCATAAATTTCCTCTCCCGGATCCACAAAGAAGAACCCGCGATCTTGCAGCTTATCTAAGGAGTAGGCAATGGCAGTGCCCTGTTCCATAGAAATCAAAGAACCGGAAATGCGGCCCGGAATCTCGCCTTTCCAGCCCTGATAATCGTGGAAACGGTGGGCCATAATGGCTTCACCGGCAGTGGCTGTGAGGATGTTGTTCCGCAAACCAATGATGCCGCGCGATGGAATGAAGAACTCCAAATGAATCATGTCGCCTTTGGGTTCCATGATTTGCATCTCGCCTTTGCGCTGGTTCACCAGCTCAATTACCTTACCGGAAACAGGCTCGGGCACGTCAATGGTGAGGGTTTCAATGGGCTCGCATTTCATGCCGTTGATCTCCTTAATGAGCACCTGAGGCTGACCCACCTGAAGCTCAAACCCCTCGCGGCGCATGGTTTCAATAAGGATGGACAAATGCAGAATGCCCCTTCCGAACACGAGATAAGAATCGGCAGAGTCGGTTTCCTCTACACGCAAGGCCAAGTTCTTTTCGGTTTCTTTAATGAGGCGGTCTCTGAGGTGACGAGAGGTAACAAATTTGCCTTCGCGTCCAAAGAAGGGCGAGTTGTTGATGGTAAACAGCATGGACATGGTGGGCTCGTCTATGCTGATGTTCGGTAAGCCTTCCGGCATCTCGGGATCGGTAATGGTGTCGCCAATCTCAAAGCCTTCCAAACCGGTAATGGCGCAGATGTCTCCGCAGGCAACAGACGTGGCTTTGGTGCGGCCCAAACCTTCGAAGGTGAATATTTCTTTGATGCGGCTTTTTACAATCGAGCCGTCGCGCTTAACCATAGCCACGGGCATGTTTTCGGCCAAGGTGCCCCGAAACACGCGTCCAACGGCAATCCGGCCTACAAAGGAGGAAAAGTCGAGGGAGGTGATTTGCATTTGCGGCTTGCCCTCGTTCATAGGCGCAGGCGGCACGTGCTCAATTACGCAATCCAACAGAGGGGTAATGTCTGTGGTGGGTTTTTGGTGGTCGTCGCTCATCCACCCTTGTTTGGAAGAACCAAAGATGGTGGGGAAGTTGAGCTGCTCTTCGGTGGCGCCCAGATTGAAGAAGAGGTCGAATACCTGATCCTGAACCTCATCGGGACGGCAATTGGGCTTATCTACTTTGTTGATTACGAGGATGGCCTTCTTGCCTAAGCTGAGGGCTTTCTGCAGCACGAAACGCGTTTGGGGCATAGGGCCTTCGAAGGCATCTACCAGCAGCAATACGCCGTCGGCCATGTTCAACACGCGCTCCACTTCTCCACCGAAGTCGCTGTGGCCGGGCGTGTCGATGATGTTGATCTTGATCCCGTTGTAGTTCACCGATACGTTTTTCGAAACGATGGTGATGCCGCGCTCCCGCTCCAAGTCGTTGTTGTCGAGGATGAGCTCACCGCTGGTTTGGTTGTCGCGGAAGAGCTTTGCCTGATGCAGCATTTTGTCCACCAAGGTGGTTTTTCCGTGGTCAACGTGGGCAATAATGGCAATGTTGCGAATGGGCTGCATAGCGGGCTCTTTTTTTTAAGGCCGCAAAGGTACGCTTTTTTCAGCCCGCGCTAACGGTGTTGATTAAGGCATGCACAAGGGTCCAGGTGGCCGACCAAAATACCACCGAAGCCATCATGTAGGCCATAACTTTTTGCTTGTTGCCGAAATAACGAAGCGCCAGGAAGCATCCCAGGGGCAAGGAAAGCAGCAGGGGCGTGATGGCCGTGATGCCCAGCAGGCCAAAGCGGTTCTTGGTGCGCACAATGGTTTTGTTGATCCACGTAAACCGCCTGCGCTGCACGTTTCTTCTCTTTTTCTTAAAGTCTTGGTAACGGTTTAAAATCCATTGACTGAGGTGGGTGAAGATCACCACCCCCAAAATGCCACCCAAAGAGGTGGTGCCCATGGCGCGCAGGGGAGAGAAATGAAAGGCGGTGGATAGAGGCAAACCGCCTTTTACTACAAAGACGGTAGAAGAAAGTATGACCCAAAGGGACTCGAGCATCAGACAAGGGATTCGTGCACGCTTACGAACAATCTACAGGAAGGTTCATCAACGAGGGCCGAATTAAGGTATTTTTGGCCTCCGAAATGAAAGTCATCGACCACCTTCGCCAAAACCAAGGCAAGACCTTGTTTTCCTTTGAGATTCTTCCCCCCATTAAAGGAAAAAGCATCAGTTCCATTTACGAGAGCATCGATCCCTTGCTCGATTTTAAGCCCTCCTTCATCAACGTAACCTACCACCGCGAAGAATACATTTACAAGAAGCGCGAAGGAGGCTACCTTCAGAAAGTGAGCATCCGCAAGCGCCCGGGTACGGTGGGCATTTGTGCGGCCATCATCAACAAATACGGAATCGATGCCGTTCCTCACCTCATTTGCGGGGGCTTTACGAAAGAGGAAACCGAGAATGCCTTGGTGGATTTCCAATACCTCGGCATAGACAATGTGCTGGCCTTGCGCGGCGATCCCATTAAAACCGAGCAAACCTTTGTGCCCGAACCCGGTGGCTATGCCCATGCGCTTGATTTGGTAAAGCAAATTGTGCGCTTGAACCAGGGCATTTATGTGGATGGAGAGGAGGCAGGCGAATTGCCCAGCCCCTTTTGTATCGGTGTGGCCGGATATCCGGAAAAGCATTTCGAAGCGCCCAACCAAGAGGTTGATCTTCAGCACCTGAAGCAAAAAGTGGCTGCCGGAGCCGATTACATCGTTACCCAGTTGTTTTACGACAACCAAGCGTATTTCCGTTTTGTTGAACGCTGTCGTGCGGTAGGCATTGAGGTTCCCATCATTCCTGGGCTAAAACCTTTGGTAAATAAAAAGCAGCTGACGGCGTTGCCGAAAATCTTCAACATCGACATCCCCCACGATTTATACAAATCCGTGATGGCTTGCAGTACCGATGAGGAGGCAAAGGAAGCGGGCATTGAATGGGGAATTCAACAAGCAAAAGAGCTGGTGGCGTTCGGAGCGCCTTGCCTCCATTTCTATACCATGGGCAAATCCGATGCGGTTCGGAAGATTGCCAAAGCCGTGTTCTAACCCATGAGGGCCTTCTCCATCCGATGATGAGGAATGCCCACCTCAATGAATCCAGGCTCAACCAAGGTGTATCCAAGCTTTAAGTAAAAGGCTACGGCGCTGTCACGTGCATGCAGCATCATGCGCCGAAACCCCTTTTCAAAGGCAAACTGCTCAGACCAGGCCACCAGTTTTTTGCCCAGCCCTTTATTCTGAAAACTCGGTTCAACAGCCACTTGACGCATTTTGATTTCGGTGGCAGAAACCCCAACCAGCATGAGGCATGCCCTGCAAAAGCCCTGCTCTTCCAACACCAGAAGGCTTTGGTTGCGCTCCTCCAGAATTTCTTGCTCAGAAAAGTCGAGCCCCAGAGGCTTTCTCAGCACGCTGCCGCGAAGGGAAACTGCGCTTTGCCAAAGGGGGCTGCATGGAGTGGGTAGGCATGCGTTCATGTTATTTTTTTAGGAAGGGAACTTTGCATACCCGCGCTTTTACGGGCTTGTCGCGAATGAGCACAAAAACTTCGGTGTCGGGTTTAGAGAAGGCGGTTTCAACGTAGGCCATACCAATGGCTTCTTTTAGGGTTGGGCTTTGGGTGCCGCTGGTAACTTTTCCAATGGTGTTGCCTTGCGCATCCACCACCGCATAGTCGTGGCGGGGAATGCCGCGCTCCACCATGGTAATGCCTACCAATTTGCGGCTTACGCCGGCTGCCTTCTGGGCCGCTAAGGCTTCGTGGTTCACAAAAGGTTTGGTGAATTTGGTAATCCAACCTAAGCCGGCTTCAATGGGAGAGGTGGCATCGTCAATGTCGTTTCCATAGAGGCAGAAGCCCATCTCCAAACGAAGGGTATCGCGGCAACCCAAGCCGGCGGGCTGTATGCCAAAGGAAGCACCGGCTTGCATAACGGCTTGCCACAAGGCTTCGGCGTGGGCCGACTCAACATACAATTCAAATCCTCCGGCACCGGTATAACCTGTAGCCGATATCACCACGTTCTCTATGCCGGCAAAGGTGCCTTTGGTAAAGGTGTAATAGGCCATGTCGTGGAGGTTCACAGAGGTGAGGCTCTGCAAGGCTTCGGTGGCCTTTGGTCCCTGAACGGCCAACAAGGCGGTGCGGTCTGAGATGTTGTGCATCTCTACCCCTTTGTCGTTGTAGGATTGTATGTGGTTCCAGTCTTTTTCAATGTTGGAGGCGTTCACCACGAGCATGTAGGAGTCGGCCGTTAGCCGATACACCAGCAGGTCGTCTACAATACCTCCTGTGGCATTGGGCAAGCAACTGTATTGCACTTTTCCGTCGGTAAGTACAGACGCATCGTTGCTGGTTACGCGCTGTATGAGGTCGAGGGCGTGGGGCCCCTTGAGTATGAACTCGCCCATGTGCGATACATCAAATACGCCAACGGCATTGCGCACGGCTTCGTGTTCCTGGGTGATGCCCTGGTATTGAACGGGCATGAGGTAACCGGCAAAGGGCACCATTTTGGCACCAAGACTTTCGTGGATTCGGGTGAGCGGGGTTTGTTTCAAAAGGGTTTCCATCAGGAGAAAAGAGATAAAAAGTTTGCAGTGTTGGAACGAACGGAGTAATCGGATTCTATTTTGCTGCGGGTGTGCGCCGCCAGCTCCGCCAAACGAGAGGGATGCTCTAGGAGTTCCGTGAGCGCCGCTTTCCAGTCGTCGGAGGTGGCGCAAAGGTAGCCATTCACGCCGTGGGTTACGATGCGGGTGTTAACCCCCACCGGAGATACCAGGGCCGGCACGCCCAACGCCATGTATTGGAGGGCTTTGAACCCGCATTTGCCATTGGCCCATTTGTCGGTGGGCAAGGGCATGATGCCCACGCTGAAAGACAACAAGTCGTCGATCTCGGTGGCTTTACTCCACTTCACAAACCGAAAACTTTTCAAGGGCAACTCGGGCGATTGGTCGCTGATGACCCGGAACTCAAAGGTGTAGTGTGATTCCAAATCCTTTAAAACAGGCACCATGTCGTGCAAATACCGGTTGGTGGAGTGGGAGCCTGTCCAGCCGATCACCACTGGTCCGGAACCCTCTGTGTGCACGCGGTTGTGCAGGTTTTCGGTATCGATGGTGGTAGGGTTATAAACTACATTTGAGTTGTAGCGGGCGGCGTATTGACAGAGGTACTCGTTGCCGCAGGAAACTTTGTATGCCATGCGGCAGATGCGCGCGGTATTGGAATACCATTTTAAAAAGGAAAAGAAGCGGTTGGATTCGGATGCGTTGGGAATCCAGATGGCATCGTCGAAGTCGTAGATGATCTTTTTTTTGAGGATCTTAGACAACCACCATTCAAAGATGGGTGGACCTATGGGTGCGGCTTCTCGGTGAATGAAGACCATGTCGCAGCCTGCGGCACGTATCATCAGGCGCATGCGCTTTCCAAAGCCCGAGGCGATGCGCAGGGCCTTGGCCATCCAACGTCCGGGCTGATAGAGCACGGCCCAAGCTTGATGCGAAAGAAAGGGATGTGCCTCCACGGTGATGCCGTGTTGGCTGAGTGCCTCAAAATACTGTTCGAACCGGAAACGCTGACTGGCAGCTTCGCCCAAAGGGTAGGGGCAGAGCAACAAAACCCGCATGATGTGGCTAGGCTTTTCTGGCTATGGCCTTGCGGGCCGCGGCTGCAATGGCCGGCGCAGTGAGCCCATATTTTTCCATGAGCTGCTCCGGGGTGCCGCTTTCTCCAAAGCTGTCGTTAACGCCCACATACTCCAAAGGACGAGGTAAGTTGCGCATGAGGGTCTGGGCAATGCTGTCGCCCAAGCCTCCGGCAATCTGATGCTCCTCGGCAGAAACGGCGCATCCGGTTTTGCGCACAGAGGCCAAGATGGCCTCCTCATCGAGGGGCTTAATGGTGTGTATGTTGATGACGTCTGCCTCTATGCCCTCGGCTGCCAATATGCCGGCTGCTTCAAGTGCTCTCCATGTTAAGTGTCCGGTTGCGAAGATGCTCACGTGGTTTCCGGAGCGCAAGTGGAGGGCTTTGCCGATGACAAAAGGGGCCGCGGCCTCAGTGAAGTTGGGCACCACCGGTCTTCCAAAGCGGAGGTACACAGGCCCGTCCCACTCGGCCAACGCCAGGGTAGCGGCCTTGGTTTGGTTGTAGTCGCAGGTGTTGACAACGGCCATGCCCGGAAGCATTTTCATAAGACCAAGGTCTTCGAGAATTTGGTGGGTGGCACCGTCTTCACCAAGGGTTAGCCCGGCATGCGATGCACAGATTTTTACGTTCTTGCCCGAGTAGGCGATGCTCTGACGGATCTGGTCGTAGACCCTGCCGGTGCTGAAGTTGGCAAAGGTGCCGGTAAACGGAATGAAGCCTCCTGTGGCCAATCCTGCCGCCATGCCCATCATGTTGGCCTCGGCTATGCCGGTTTGAAAGAAGCGGTCGGGAAAGGCTTTGGCAAAAGCATCCATCTTAAGCGAACCCGTGAGGTCGGCACACAAGGCCACCACCTTCGAATTGCGTTGTCCTAATTCGAGCAAGCCCGCGCCAAAGCCGCTGCGGGTGTCTTTTTGTTCGGTTGTGGTGGTGGCTCCCATAAAGAAAAAATGCAGCGCAAACTTCCACAAAAAGCGGGCGGATTCCAAAAGGAACCAACGCTTTTCACCCGTCCGAAAATCATGAGCACATGTTTGGTAGGGTCAGAAAAAAAACCGTAATTCGCAGTCCAAATTTTTTTCATCCACCACAATGCCAGCAAAAATCAGATTACAAAGGCACGGGAAAAAGGGCGCAGCCTTCTTTCACGTGGTAGTAGCGGATGGTCGAGCACCCCGCGACGGACGATTCATTGAGAAAATCGGAGTCTACAACCCCATCACCAACCCAGCCACCATCGACCTCAACTTCGAGCGTGCTTTGCATTGGGTTCAGTGTGGAGCACAGCCAACGGAAACCACCCGTGCGCTGCTCAGCTACAAAGGGGTTCTATACAAAGACCACCTCCTGAGAGGCGTTAAGAAAGGCGCCCTCACCGAGGATCAGGTTGAAACCCGTTTCGCTAAGTGGCTTACCGATCAGGACGCCAAAATCCAAGGCAAGGTCAGTCGCCTCGCGGAAGGCGGAAAGGCAGCATACGAAAAGCGTATGGCCGAAGAGAAGAAGCGTAACCAAGCCGTTGTGCAGCGCATCGCCGATAAGCAAGCTGCTGCCGCTGCTGCCGAGGCTCCAGTGGAAGCTCCAGTGGAAGCACCTGCCGAAGGCGAAGCCGCTCCGGAAGCCGCTTCAGAAGAATAAATCAACGAAGCCACTGTTCGAAAAGCCGTCCACAATCTGGACGGCTTTTTTTTTTTGTTTCATTTGCTGTAACCCAAACCCCTTCAACCGCGTTCCAAAAAAAATCAGGGTGAGGAAAAACACCCACCCCTGTTTGTTGTTCTATCTTCACACAAAACCCTACCTCAATGGCGCTCACTCCCGTTAATCTTGGTCAAGCCTTGGAAAGCCTCCGCGAGCAGTGGCCAACCCCCGAAGATCAGCTTCTGATGGAAGCCTGGACCGTGCTCGACCAAGCAATTGAAGAAGAGCAGGCTCTGAGGGCACGCATGATCATGCCGCATACATCTGCCCCACAAGAGGCCATGGCTCTTCCGAAAACCCTTGCCCACGACCTCTTCTCTGAAGATGCTATAAAAGCCCTATGTGGTAAATACCGTTTGCGTTTCTTACCGGCTCGCAGGTTTAAATCGGATATTCCGCACGAAGGCATACGCAAGGCTTTGGAGCTGGAGCGCACCTTTGGCTTGCGTTTCGAGCGCTTTCTGGTGGTGGCTCCGGAAACCATGTTTGAGTTGTGCGATCGTCTCGAAGACCCCATTCTTTTTGCCGATGCCGGTGGTGGACGCTACCTGCGCATTCATCAATGGGGCCACGACATGAGCTTTTGGCGGAGCATCCGATACATGCCCTTCCGCAACTTGTTCTCCTTTGTGCACTTCACCTTCATCGTGTCGGCCCTCATAGCCTTGTTGGCGCCCAAGAGTCTGCTCGTGAATCAGCTCTTTATGGGCGACAACATTTGGAGCTACCGCGTGATGCTGTTCTCCTGCTGTGTTACCTGGATCAGCGTCATCACCGTTTACCTGGGCATGCTCCATCATAAAAATTTCAACGAAGCCGATTGGCGCAACCCTTACTTCAACTAACCTCATGCGTAAGCTCCTCCTCTTTTCATCTGCGCTGGCCTTTTTGGTGTTCAGCGCGTTCACCATTTTACAAAACAAACGCATGACCCTGCACGATTTTACGGTAACCGACATCAATGGACAATCCTACCCGCTGAGCCGCTTGAAAGGCAAAAAAGTGATGGTGGTGAACACCGCCTCCGAATGCGGCTATACCCCGCAATACAAGCAACTGGAGGAATTGTATAAAACCTACGCATCAAAAGGATTGGTTGTTGTAGGTTTTCCCTGCAACCAGTTTGGCGGCCAGGAGCCCGGAAGCAACGCCGAAATCAAAACCTTCTGCAGCAAAAACTATGGCGTAACCTTTCCGATGATGAGCAAGATCGATGTGAAAGGTTCACAGCAAAGTCTGCTTTATGCCTGGCTCACCCACAAGAGTCAGAATCAAGTCCTAGACAGCGAGGTAAAGTGGAACTTTCAGAAATACCTCATCGATGAGAACGGCAACCTCGTAAAAATGCTGCCATCCGGTGAGAGTCCCTTAGGCGAGAGCGTGCTCACTTGGCTCGGTCATTAACGGTTTAGCGTTTGCAAAACGGAAAGCTACCCCAAGGGGTGGCTTTTTTTATGTGCGCTTGGGTTGATTTTTTTTCTTTTATTTGATAACTGCATAACCATTCACTGCATCGTCATGAAAATACTGGACATAAAAGCCATGAGGGGCCCCAACGTGTGGTCCATTCGTCGTCATAAACTAATCGTTGTAAGGCTCGATTTGGAGGAGATGGAGGAATTGCCCACCAACAAAATACCGGGGTTTCCGGAGCGATTGGAGGCCATGTTCCCCAGCATGTTCAGCCACAGGTGCAGCGAAGACCATGCAGGCGGCTTTTTTAAGCGTGTGCACGAGGGAACCTGGATGGGCCACGTGATGGAGCACATTGCGTTGGAGATTCAAACCATGGCCGGCATGGACTGTGGCTTTGGCCGCACCCGGAGCACGGCCAACCATGGCGTTTACCATGTGGTATTCTCCTACATGGAAGAGAAGGTGGGCATATTTGCCGCCAAATCGGCGTTTCGTGTGTGCGAGGCCCTCATCAAAGGCGAGTCGTATTCGTTGGATGAGGACATACAGGAGATGCGGGAGATCCGCGAGCGCGAGCGTCTGGGCCCATCTACCGGCTCCTTGGTGGAGGAAGCCGTGAACCGCGGCATTCCCTACATTCGGTTGAACCGCCACTCTTTGGTTCAGTTGGGATACGGTGTAAACCAGCGGCGCATACAGGCCACCGTAAGCTCCACTACCAGCAACATTGCGGTGGAAATTGCCTGCGACAAAGAGGAAACCAAAAACTTGCTCGAGCAGGCATCCATTCCCACACCCAAAGGGCGCATCATCTACGACGAAGAAGATCTGGAGGCGGCTGTGAAGAGCGTGGGATATCCTCTCGTGCTGAAGCCGGTAAACGGCAACCACGGCCGTGGCATCACCACCAACATCAAGACCTGGGAAGAAGCAGTAGAGGCCTTAGCCCTTGCCAAGCGCGTGAGCAGAGCCGTGATTTGCGAGCGGTTCATTACCGGATTTGATTTTCGCTTATTGGTCATAAATTATAAATTGGTGGCCGCTGCAAGGCGCACTCCGGCTTGCGTTACCGGCAACGGAACCTCCACCATTCAGGAGCTGGTAGATGAAGTAAACAGCGATCCACGCCGGGGTTACGGACACGAGAAGGTGCTTACCGCCATTAAGCTCGATGAGATGACCTTGAACATCCTGAAAGAGAAAGGGCTAACCTTGGAAAGCGTTTTGCCGAAGGATGAGACGTTGTACCTCAAAACCACCGCCAACCTTAGCACCGGCGGCACCGCCACCGATGTTACCGACTTGGTGCACCCCTACAACATCTTCATGGCCGAGCGCATCGCCCGCATCATCGGGCTCGACATCTGCGGCATCGACATCATGGCGCCCGACCTTACCACACCATTGCATGAAAACGGCGGGGCTGTTTTGGAAGTAAACGCCGGTCCGGGTTTCCGCATGCACATTGCACCCACCGATGGATTGCCCCGTAACGTGGCCGAGCCGGTGATGGATATGCTCTATCCGCCCGGCAGCACCGCGCGCATTCCTATCATTGCCATTACCGGTACCAACGGAAAAACCACCACCACCCGCCTCATGGCCCACATCGTGAAAACCATGGGCCACAAAGTGGGCTTTACTACAACCGATGGCATATACATCCAAAACCGCATGTTGCAGCAAGGCGACTGCACCGGACCGCTCAGCGCCGAGTTTGTATTGAAGGACCCAACCGTTGATTTTGCCGTGTTGGAAACCGCCCGGGGCGGCATTCTGCGTGCCGGATTGGGCTTTCACAAATGCGACATCGGCATAGTTACCAACATTGCTGCCGACCATTTGGGTTTGCAAGACATCAACACCTTAGAGGATTTGGCAAGGGTGAAAAGTACCGTGGTGGAGAGCGTGATGCCGGGCGGTACCGCCATTTTAAATGCCGACGATCCTCTCGTTTTGGATATGGCCAAAGGCTTGAATTGCACCATTGCTTTGTTCAGCATGGATGAAACCAACCCTCACCTCCTGGCCCATTGCCAGAGCGGGGGCCTGGCCTGCATCGCCGAAAACGGCTACATCACCATCTGCAAAGGCACCTGGCGCATTCGCGTAGATAAAATCGTGAACGTGCCCCTCACATACCGAGGTAAGGCCCTGTTTATGATTCAAAACATTTTGCCCACCGTATTGGCAGGGTTCATCCGCGGATTTAAAATTGAGGACATGCGTTTGGCCTTGGAGACCTTTATTCCGAGCCCAACCCAAACACCGGGTCGTATGAACCTCTTCACCTTTAAAAACTTTGAGGTGATGATCGATTATGCCCATAATCCCGCCGGTTTCGAGGCACTGAGCAAATTCTTGGAGCGCATAGATTCGCCTCATAAGGTCGGGGTGATCGCCGGTGTAGGCGACCGCCGCAACGAAGACATCCTTAGCTTAGGCCGTCTTTCGGGTCGCATGTTCGATGAGGTCATCATCCGCCAGGATAAGAACCTAAGGGGACGCAGCGACCAGGAGATCATAGACCTTATGGTGCAAGGCATTCAGGAAGTGGCTCCGGGCAAAAAATATACGGTGATTCCCAAAGAATCTCAGGCCATTGATTACGCCATACAGCATGCGCAGAAAGGAAGTTTTATAACCATTTGCAGCGATGTGGTTCCCGATGCCTTGGATCAGATCATGCGGTACAAAGAGCAGGAGGATAAATTTGAACTTCGGCACAGCGACATTCCGAACCAGAGGAGCTGATGTTCTTCTGTTCTTGCCTGCTGGGACAGACCCAAAGGCCGGGTGCTCAACCTTCATCCCATGAGCGGAGTGCAGGAAGAAACACGCTTGGTTTTGTGTCGGGTTTACGGCTACTGCGGCTTACCTTTGCACCCATGAATACATTCCGGTTTGCATTGGCCCTTTTTATCTTGGGCACATGGGGCTGCAGCACCGGCAAGAAAGAGGGGAAATCGGGCAACTCCGATACCAGCTTTGCTGCCTTAGATGCCCGCATAAAAAAGAACCCCAAAGATGCCGAGGCCTTCTTCTTGCGGGGCAGCAAATATCTGGCAGGAGGCAAGCTGGATCAGGCGGCAGGCGACCTGGAGCAGGCCCTCACCCTAGACAGCACCAAGTCGCGCTACTTTTTGGCGGCGGCCGATTTGCACCTCATGACCAACAACAGCGGGAAATGCAAAGCCGCCCTCGACAAGTGCCTCAGTCTGGATCCCAAGCAGCCCGATGCCTTGCTGAAAGAGGCGGAACTGTATCTCTTTGTGAAGCAGAACAAGACCTCCGGAGAGTATGCCAATAAAGTAATAGACCTATACCCCAACAACGCAAAAGCACACTTTCTTTTGGGTATGAACCAAAAAGAAATGGGCGATACGGCCAAAGCCATTTACTGCTTTCAGAAAACCGTTGAGCTCGATCCTCAGTACTACCATGCTTTCATACAACTGGGCAACCTGTATTCCGCTCGGAAAAACCCCTTGGCACTCGAATACTATAAAACGGCCGCGCGTATCAATACCAAATCTTCGGAGCCTTTTTATAACATAGGGGTTTACCATCAGAAAAGCGGAAAAGTGCGGGAGGCGCTGGAAGCATACGGTCAGGCCTTGCGTGTGAATACGCGCGATGAGCGGAGCTGGTACAACCTGGGCATACTGCATCAGATGGTTACCGGCGATTTAGACAATGCTTGGAAAGCCTTCGACAAAGCCATTGCCTTGAATCCCGACCGGGCTGAGTCTTGGTTGCACCGGGCACAGGTAAGCGAAAGCATGGGCAAACTCGATGCAGCGCAACGCGACTACACCGAAGCCTTGCGCGTTCGGGGCGATCTGAAGGAAGCTTTTGATGCATTAAAACGCTTGGATAATCGATGAGTCGTTTTTGGAATCCCCGGTGGGCAACGGCCTTGCTGGTTGTTTTCTATGCCGTTGGATTGGGCGGTTTGTGGCTTCAGGGGCCTTCTTTTGTACGCAGCACCCCGCTTATACTTATCTTAAATGGATTGGCCTTGGTGGCTTTTGCATCGGAAAGAGGTCCGGCTTTTTGGCGCTTCTTGGTGGTGGTAATTGCGGGTGGCTATGCCGTTGAACTGCTGGGGGTGCGCACCGGGCGCATCTTTGGGGCCTACCACTACGGTGAGGCTTTGGGTTGGAAAGTATCTTTTGTTCCTCCCCTCATTGGCCTCAACTGGCTGGTGATGACCCTTGCCACAGCCGATCTAGCGGCCCGTCTCAGCCAAAGCCTACTCGGCTCTGCCTTGTTGGGCGCTGCGGCAATGGTGGCCTTCGATGCCTTGCTTGAACCCTTGGCTCCGGCCCTCGACTTTTGGTATTGGGATGAGGGATCTGCGCCCCTGCAAAACTTTGTGAGCTGGTTTGTGGTGGCATTTTTCTTTCACCTGCTTATGGGTAACCTCGACCTGCCCCGGCGAAACCCCATGGGATTGCCTGTTTTTGTTCTTCAAATTATCTTTTTTACAGGCGTATGGGTTATACTGGGTTAGCGAACCTTTTTACCTTTGTTCTGTTCCTTCCACAAACTACGTCCACCATGCTCTGGAACGCCGTTATCGTAATCGCCACCTTCTTTTTTATGGAGTTCATGGCTTGGTTCACCCATAAATTCGTCATGCACGGATTTTTGTGGGTCTTGCACCGAGATCACCATCAAGGCCATGAAGGGTTTTTCGAAAAAAACGATGCTTTCTTCCTCATATTTGCTGTGCCCAGTGCGTACTGTTTCATAACCGGAAGCATATACCACGATTTTCGTTTTTGGATTGGCACCGGCATTGCGGTGTATGGCTTGGCTTATTTTTTGGTGCACGACATCATCATCCACCAGCGCTTTAAGATTCTGCGCAACTGGAACAACATCTACGTAAAGGCCATTCGACGGGCGCACAAAATGCACCACAAGCACCTGGGCAAAGAAGACGGAGAGAACTTTGGCATGCTCATCGTGCCCATGCGTTACTTTGCCGAGGCCCGCAAGCAGCTCTTGAACTGAGGTTCTGCATCAAGGCTCGGTTGGTTATATTTGCACGAATGGGGCCCCTGTTTCGTGCACGATTCTTTTTCATCGCATTGGCGTGGTTTTCTGCTGCGCCTGTACTGGCCCAGCGCGATACTGTAATCGACAACCAATTTCAGTTGGAGCAAAACATCGAGAACATTTCCGAGAATGCTTCCAACCCCAACCTCGACTACACCAACCTGCTGGAGAGCCTAACCTACTACCGCGACAACCCCATCAACCTCAACCGTACCTCGCCTGAGGTGCTGCGCGAGCTGAATCTGCTCAGCGATGTACAGATTGCCAATCTTATGGATCACATCCGCAGAAACGGTCCATTACTCGTTATTTATGAATTGCAGAGCATCGAGGAGTTTGAGCTGGAGGATGTGCGCAAGATCTTGCCCTACGTTAGAGTAGCGGATCGGTTTCAGGATTTGAACCTGAGCTTGGCTGAATTGTGGAAGTATGGTCGGCATACCCTCGATGTGCGCACTCAGCGTATTTTGGAGCCCCAGGTGGGCTACACTCCGGCCAGCGACTCTTTGCTGCAGGCC
>JBEIVB010000127.1:0-5836 GCA_040374085.1 Flavobacteriales bacterium
CGCCGAAGTGGATCCAGTGTGCGTTGTGTGAGAGATTGAGGTGAGTAGGGTTAAGCGCCTTTTACTTGTGCTTTGGAAAGAAGAAGCTTAAGTGAATAATGAGGAAACACCGACTGATATCTACTGAATAGGGTGGAGGTTGCATCCCTATCTGCGCACTCTGTAATCCCTTGTTAACATTATCCGAAGTTCATAACGTCAAGAAACAAAAGTCTCTTGGCTGCAAGACAGCATCCTTTTCTCCCCCTCAGCGCACTCCCTCCCCGCCTCTTTGCCCATCGGTTATCCAACCCTCAACTTCGCCGCATCTTTCCAGAGGTAGTGGGGCAGAGGGGTGTGCAGTGACCATAAGATGTTCATGGGCTTGGCGCCGTAATGTTCGTGCAGGGTGCCCTCGCCAATAAACACATAGCCCATAGTGTTGCCAAACTCATCCTTGTTGCGTTCCCGCACAAACAGCATGATGCGCATTTGGTTGCGTTTGTGATCGATGTAAGCTTGCCCCTTGGCGGTCTCCGGCCCGGCCGAGTTCTGGCTCTGCCAATGGAAGAGGGTTTCGTGCACGGCATAGTCGTCGTACATGGTGGTGGGCGAGAAGTTCTCCTCCGATTTTATTAGATTTATGAATAAAAGTTCGGTGTTCAGGGCCGGGTGGTAGGCCACGCCCTCTCGGCTGGGCGATTTGCGCTGGAAGGTGCTCAGCCCAAACGCAGCCAGAATCTGGTCGCGGGTGTAGCGGCCGTGCACCTTCAAAGGCTGGGGGTAGGGCAGGGGTATGTCCAGCTCTTTAAAGTCCACGGCATCCAACAAGAGCTCCATCACTTCTCGTATCTCCTCCACCAACACCGGGTTGCGGCCCATCTCGCGAATGCTGGTTTCCAGAGAGTCGAACCCGCCGGCCTGCTGCCATACGTCGTAGTGCAGCATCAGGAGCATCTTCTGTTCGGTTTCGCTGCAGGCCGATGGGGTGCAGGCAAAGCCTTGTTGTGCCAATCTCAATATAAATTGGAAGTAATGTGCCGATCGGGTGCTCAGCCATTTGTTGGCTATGGCACGCACAACCTCGTTTTCATAGCGTTCATCATATTCCTCCAGCACCCCGGCCAGGTGACACAAGCGCTTCCAACTGCCTTTTTTGTATATAGCCTGCAGGGGTATGTGATGAAACTCGGTGAAGTTTTTTAGGGTGAGGGGCAGGGCAGAGTGGTGCGCAAACTGCTGTATTTTGTGAATGAGGTGGTTGATGTTCAGGGAGGTGGCAGAGGCGATGTTCTCCAGTATGGTTTCCTTCGCTTTTTTCTCCAAAATGATGGAGCAACCCAAGGGCAAATGCGGAAAGTTGTCTTCGATTTCTTTCTTTACCGAGGTGGTGGTTTTGCCTATGATGGCCCTGAATTTATGTTCGAAGTCGTACTCGGGCCTCGCATTTCCTACAAAGTCCAGCACGGTAAGGCAATCCTTTCCATCGGCCAGCCTCAGCCCCCGCCCCAGTTGCTGAAGGAAGATGGTGAGGCTTTCGGTTGGACGCAAAAACAATACGGTGTCTATCTCGGGAATGTCAACGCCTTCGTTGAAGATGTCTACAACAAATAGGTAGTTTATTTCCTTTTTTACCAATTGGTTTTTTATGGTTTCCCGGCTGTGGGTGTTGGCACTGGTCAGGTAATGGGCGCTTAAACCGGCCAGGTTGAATTTCTCCGCCATAAATTGGGCGTGCTCTATGCTCACGCAAAATCCTATGGCCCGCACCTGGCTGGGGTCTCGGGTATATTTGTCTAAGGCTATAACGATGTCGCGCACCCTGCGGTCGTTGCCGGTGTACACGGCCGAGAGCTCGCTGGCCACGTACCGCCCCTTCTCCCAAGCCACGCGGGTTAGGTCGACCTGATCGGTGATGCCGAAGTATTGAAACGGACAAAGGAGCTTGCGGTTGAGGGCTTCTGGAAGCCGTATCTCGGCGGCAATGCGCCGGTGAAAGTCTTCCTGTATGTCGCCTCCATCCATACGCTCGGGCGTAGCGGTCAGGCCCAGCAGTACGGCGGGTTGGAAGTACTGAACGATGCCCCGGTAACTGGATGCTTTCAGGTGATGGCATTCGTCTATTACGATGTAGTCGAAGTAGGTGGGAGAGAAGAGGCCACTGTCCAGGCGGTTGTTCAGGGTTTGCACAGAGGCAAATACGTGCTCGTAGGAGTGGGGCACAAGGCCGTCTACCCAGAGGTCGCCGAAGTTGTTGTCGCGCAGTATGCCGCGGAAAGCGGATTGGGCTTGCTCCAGTATTTCTTTTCGGTGGGCAAGAAAGAGGAGCCTAGCAGATGGGTTTTTGGCTTTGAAGTTTTTATAATCAAAAGCCGATATCACGGTTTTGCCGGTTCCGGTGGCGGCCACCACCAGGTTGCGGTAGCGTTGGTGCACGCTGCGTTCCACTTCCAGTTTTTCTAAGATCTCCAATTGGAAGGGGTAGGGTTTCACATCGAAGTAAGCGGCCATGGTTTCAGCCACCTTACTTGTTTTGGCCGCGCGCAGGGCGTTCACCAGTTTCTCTTTATGCGCCCCGTCGTTGAAAGCCTCAAAGTCGCTGCTTTGCCAATAGGTGTCGAAGGTCTTCTGAAATTTGTCTATGATGTGGCTCACCTCTTTGGTGGTGATTTTTAAGTTCCACTCCAGCCCATCGGTTAAAGCCGAGCGCGAGAAGTTCGACGAGCCAATGTAGGCGGTATGGAATCCGGTGTTTCTGCGAAAGAGGTAGGCCTTGGCATGCAGGCGCTCGTTTCCAGTGTTGTAGGATATTTTTATTTGGGTGTTCTCGAGTTGTGAAAGGAGCTGAATGGCTTTGTAGTCCGAAGCACCCATGTAGGTGGTGGTGAGCACCCTCAGTTTTCCTCCTCTTCGGGTAAATTCCTTCAGCTCCTGCTCCAGTATGATGATGCCCTTGAATTTAATAAAGGAAACGAGTAGGTCGATGTGGTCGGATGAGCGGATTTCTTTTTTCAGCTCACTCTCCAAGGAGATGCCCACGTTGCCGCCGGTAAAGAGCTCGCTGTGGGTGAGGCGCGTGTAGGGCGTGATTTCTTTGAGGTGCAGGTCGAGGTCGGCGTATTGCGCATCTATTTTGCTGAATACGGCTTTTAGAATCTCTCCTTCCACGGCAATTAAGTCCTGAGCGAATTCCTCTTTTCCGAGCTCCTCTTTCAGGCATTGAATGATTTTGTTGGCGATCTCAATCTGGCGCTCAAGTTGGTGATCGCCTTTTATGAGGCTTAAGGCCGCTTTTATGGTCTGGGCCAGGTGCTTAGATAGGAAGGAGGCCGCCTCTGCTTTGTCGAGGGGGGCGGTGTTGATGTAGAAGTGCTGCCGGTCGATGCGCTGCAGTTGCTGGGCAACAAGTTGGGTTACCAGTTCTTCGTATATGCCGTTGGTCATAATGGGGTTAGGGTAGAGTTGGTTTTACCGTTCGGTGTTATGATTTGGATAATTGTATGATTCTCCGTGCACCATTGCCAACGATGAAGAATACAAGGGTGCCCATAATGAGGTCGGGGTATTTGGAGTGGGTTAGGTACACCAGAACGCCACCCGTTATAACGCCTAGGTTGGCCAGCACATCGTTGGTGGTGAAGATCATGCTGGCTTGCATGTGCACTTCTTTGCTGTTGTTTTTTTGCAGCAGATACCACGAGAGTCCGTTTCCCATCAGGGCCAGCACGGATACGACGATCATGGTTCGAAAGCCGGGAACTTCTTCAATTCCTATGAAGCGGCGTATGACTTCTGCAAACCCAATTACCGCAAGGGCCATCTGAAAGTATCCCGCCGATTTAGCGGTGCTCATTTTTCGCGCTGCACTTCCTCCCACAGCCCATAACGCAAGTCCATACACGATGCTGTCCGCCAGCATATCCAGGCTGTCGGCTACTAAGCTCATAGATTGGGAAACGATGCCCGAGGTGAGTTCAAACACAAAGAAGAAGAAGTTGATGAGGAGCACCTGCCGCAACAGTTTTTTTTCGGCTTGGTTTGGTTGCGAGGGCGGTGCAGGTTCGGTCGCTTCTACGCTCTGGGCTAATGTGGTGTGCAGGTGCAAGCTTTCCAAGCGCTCCAGAATGGGGGCGTAGGATTGGGTGTGGTATAGGGTGAGGGTATGCCGGGCAAGGTCAAATTCCAGAGAGGCAATTTGGGCTACATCGGCCAGCTTCATGCGCACCAACTGCTCCTCCGCCGGGCAATCCATTTTTAATAGGGTAAAGGTTGTTTTATACATGCCCGGAGTAGTGGTGCTGGTAGGGTAAGTTTCGCGGTGTGGAATGGATGCTAAGGGTTATCGTGACCTTTGGACGGCATCATCTGTTCAGGGTGTTGGACAGTTTCACGGCAACGGAGGCGGCTATAAGGTAATTGTTTTGAACAAGCGCATTCCCCCGTTCAAAGAGGGCATCGCGGCTTTTCAACCAGCGGCCTTCTATGCGGCACAGGAGGTTTTCGGTGGGTGTGTAGTCGAGGTTGAGCGATGCGCCCGCGGTCTGAAATCCGTTTGGGGTGTGGGTATGTATAATGGTGCCCGATGGATCTGCATAGTATTCCAGCCTCACTGCTGTTTTCCATTGCTCGGAAAGGGTAAACTGGCCCAGTACGATGGGGGTTACCCAATAGGTGTAGGCGCTGCTTTTTTTCTCCTTTTGCTGAAACCCTATGTCCACGCCCACCAACATGCGAAAGCGTTTGCCGGCTTCGAACTGACCGTATAGGTTATGAAAATAACGCATTCTGCGGCGGGCATCGGGGTCGTCGGTGCCGGTAAAGGTGCTCCAGTTTAGGGCAACCTTGGCGTTGGGCTTGTAGGTGATTTGGGTGCCAAACGAGGGCAGCGAGTTTCCTTTTAGGCTTTGTATGCGTTGCCAACCGTTCAGCGCGAGTGCCGCAAATTCCCATCGTTCGTTTGGGTCGTAGGTAAGCTTGGCTCCGGTCACAAAATAGGGCGTGTTTTCGGCAAGTATGGAGCGGGTAAGGGTCCAGTTATCGGGTGCAAGGGCGGTTTCAAACCCAATGTACGAGGGCAAAACGCCCGCCTCCAACCATAGGTTGTGTTTGTGGTTTAGAGAAAAGCCGATGTTGGCTTCCAGGATGTTTTTCCAAGCCCCTGCTTCGGCTGCGTAGTTGTCTTGGGGATAAGTTCCGGTCTGCACCGCAAGTTTGGCGCGGTATCGGGCGTGTTCCAAATCCAGTTTTATACATCCAAGGTTGAGGTTGATCTGGTTGTGCCGGTTGTAGCTCGATAGAAACGCTTGCCTTTTGGGCTCTTTGGGTTGGTTGAAGTCGTATGCGTAGTAGAAGTCCAGAAAGCCCGTAATGTTCAGGGTGGGTTTGCTCCGCCGTGTGCTGTCGGGTTGGGCAATGGCGGTGCTGCACAGCACACAAAAAAGGAGAAGCAGGTGCAAGGGAAGGGCGGCACAGAAACCCGATGCAACTACATTCCCCGGCATGAGGAGTGTGCGGAAACGTGCACCTCGGTTAAGGTCCGTGCCCCGTTTGCAGGGCGATGTTCCGGCGGCGATGGGTATGAACGTGCTCAAGGGGTTCATCTGGGGCAATGGGGTAGGGTGGGTAGGCTTCTCTTCTTGTTCATAGCGCATCGTTTGTGCCCTCTACCCTGTTCAGAATCCGTGCAGCTTGCCTCCCATCGGGGTGTTTGGCCATGGGAGGGGCTGTGGTTCCCATTGGGTTCCGCTTATGGAAACAGACAGGTGCATAAATGCGAAGCGATTGCATAGGTAAACATACGATTTCAACGCCAACTTCCCGGCTTTCTGGAAAGAGAGGTGGTGGTGAAGATCCGGAG
>JBEIVB010000022.1:0-29779 GCA_040374085.1 Flavobacteriales bacterium
ATCCTGGACCGCAAAACGTCCTGTACCGACTCCAATCGCATGGCGTTCTCTGTAGTAACCGTAATGATCGCCTGCTTTTTGTCCAGTTCCACAATGGTTTTGGAGTCTTTAAAGTCAAACCGGTTTACGATTTCTTTTCGCACTACGTTCACCACATTGTCTAAAGTTTGGTGATCGATTTTGTTCACCACATCGAAAGAGGGCATATTTTACAGCGCTTTGAACTCCATTTTTACCCCCACCAACATCTGAAACTGGTCGCCGATGAGACGCATGTCTTCATCGTCCTGATCATAACTCCAAATGATTTGCACTTCGCTTCCGGTTTTGTTCAAACGGTCGAGTTTGCGAAACAGCTCGGCGAGGTACTTCTGAGTAGAGGTGTTGAAGTAATCCAAGTTGAATTCCAAACGGGTAATCGGGGCAGGCTTCAGAATATACTCCTCCAACCAATCCATTAGGGGTGTGAACACCAGCTCCGCGTTGTGAGGAATGGATCTTCCCCACAATAAAAATTCCCCATTTAGGGAATCAAAGTCAATACCCGGCATTTGATCGTCCGGCTCCAGTACAAATTTACGCTCCATAATCGCCTCTAAAATACGTGATTATTCGGACTTGTGGGATGAAAGTTATTTGCGAAGTTTGACTTCGTGTAAGTTTGCATTTTCCTTTTTTTCCGGTACTTTATTTTTGTCTATGACCCGTGCACGCACACTGCTCCTTTTACTCGGACTATTCTTTAGCAAAGGCCAATACGCGCAGGAAACCTTTCCGGTTAACGGCCCGGCCAATCCGGATCTGCGGCGCTTTCATTTGAAAAACGTGCGGGTATACCGCAACGGACGGCTCGAGGGGCCCTGCGAGGTGCAATTGTCTGAAGGAAAAGTGTTTGCGGTAGGCAATCTGCTCGCATCTCTGCCGGGCGCCCGTGAGATGGATTTTTCAGGGCGGATTCTCTACCCAGCTTTTGTTGAGGCCTATGGGCAGTACGGCCTTCCCGAGACCAAATCCCGCAGCGGCGAGGGGCCTCAGCCGGAAAGCCGAACCAAGGGTGCATTCAGCTGGAATGAAGCGCTGCGCTCTGAGCAACAAGCTGCTCGCCTATTTACCGTCCAACCTGCACAAGCAGAAGAATGGAGAAACGCCGGCTTTGGGGCCATCAATACCTACCTGCGCGACGGCATATCCAGAGGCAGCTCATGCCTCGTGTTTTCCGGTGAAGGAAAAGAGCACCTCAACATTCTGCAAGCTCAATCGGGCCACGCGTTGTCGCTCGAAAAAGGCAGCTCGGTTCAGGATTACCCCAGCAGCCTTATGGGCTCCATGGCGCTTATACGGCAAACCGTGCTCGATGCCCAGTGGTACACAAACGGCGGCAATCAACAGGAGACCAATCTTTCTCTTCAGGCCTGGTGCGATTTGCAGAGCCTGCCCCAACTGATGGAATGCCGCGACAAATACACCGTTCTTCGGGCTTTGCAGTTGGCCAAATCCATGGGGCTCAATTGGGTGGTAAAAACCGGAGGGGACGATTATCAGGTTGTCTCATCTCTGATTCCTTATAACCCCAATCTTGTTATTCCCCTTTCCATGCCATCAACTCCGGATGTGGAAGATCCAAACGATGCGGCTTTGGTGGAACTTACCGATCTTATGCACTGGGAGGCAGCTCCATGGAATGCGTTTAAGTTATGGAAAGCAGGCATTTCTTTTTCCTTCACCACCCTCGACATGAAGAGCCGCAGCGAGGTTTGGAACCAAATACGAAGGGTGCTTGATACCGGAGTTCCTTTTTCGGTGGTGATGGATGCGCTCACTACCAAACCTGCTGCCCTGCTGGGCCAAAGCAAAACACTGGGTCGAATAGAGCCGGGTTTTTGGGCCAATTTTTTGGTGTGCACCGATACGGTGTTTAAGCGAGGCACCGAGATTCAGGAAACATGGGTGAAGGGCATTGCATACCCACGCAAAGCAAGCTTTCCTTTGCCCGAAGCCGGTCTTTTTCGCATCACCGGTCCGTGGGGAAAGGCAGATGCAACGTTGTCTAAGCAAGGCAATGGGCTTTCCGGCACGGCTCTTATCGACAGTCAAAAGGTGAAGATATCCGTTGAGGCATTACCCCGTAACCTTAGCCTAAGTCTCAGCAACAACGCCATTCTTCCTACAGCATTGCAGCCCGATGTTGCATCTCCCAATGTGTTTTACGGCACCGTTCCTTCAACCAATGGAGTGTGGCAAACCATTCGACTCGAACGAATGTCTGCCTCGGCAAACGCCCCCGACACCGCACAGCGCATTTCCACACCTGCGGAAACAGAGCCCGCTGTGCCATTCCCTTTTGGGCCGTACGGATTTTTACAATTACCATCTTATGAGTCGGTTTTGTTTCGCGGGGCAACCGTATGGACCGGTGCTGGTGCCGGAGTTTTGTTGGATGCAGATGTTCTCATCCGAAAAGGCAAAATTGCGGCTGTTGGCAGCAGGCTGGAGGCCGGCGATGCGCGTGTGGTAGATGTCAAAGGTCTTCACATCACCCCTGGGATTGTAGATGAACACAGCCACATCGCCATCAGCGGTGGAGTGAACGAAACCGGACAAGCCTCCACGGCCGAGGCTCGCATTGGCGATGTGATAAACGCCGACGATGTAAACATCTACCGGCAGCTTGCAGGAGGCGTCACCGCTGCTCAACTCTTACATGGATCGGCAAACCCAATTGGCGGCCAGAGTGCCCTTGTGAAGTTGCGTTGGGGCGAGCCTCCCAACCGATTTCCCATCGAAGGGGCCGATGGATTCATAAAATTTGCGCTCGGCGAAAACGTGAAGCAATCCAACGCCGGCGATCGATACACGGTGCGTTATCCACAATCGCGCATGGGGGTAGAACAAACCTTTCTGGACGCTTTTTCGCGCGCCCTTTGTTATGAACAACAAAAGAAAGAAGCAGGAAAGCGCCTCTTTCGCCGCGACCTCGATATGGAAACCATATCTGAGGTGATATCCGGTAAGCGCTTCATCACCTGTCACGCCTATCAGCAAGGCGAAATGACCATGCTCATGAATTTGGCCGATAGCTTTGGATTTCGAGTAAATACCTTCACCCATGTATTGGAAGGCTATAAAATTGCCGACCGTATGAAGCGGCATGGAGTAGGAGCGTCAACCTTTTCCGATTGGTGGGCATATAAGTTTGAGGTAATGGAAGCCATACCCCACAACGCAAGCCTCATGCACCGAATGGGCCTTGTTGTTGCCGTGAACAGCGACGATGCCGAGATGGGACGGCGGTTGAACCAGGAGGCGGCAAAAGCTATGAAATACGGCGGACTTTCTTCTTCAGAGGCTCTTGCCCTGTGCACCACCAACCCCGCCCGCCTGCTTCACCTCGATAAGTGGACCGGCACTCTGGAGGTGGGCAAAGATGCGGACCTTGTACTTTGGTCGGCAGACCCTTTGAGTGTAAATGCCATCGCTCAGCAGACATGGGTAGATGGTGTTTTGCGCTACTCAGTGGAACGCGATTTAGCCTTACGCAAAAACATTGCCGAAGAGAGGCAAAGGCTCTTGCAAAAAGCGCTCAAAGCAAAAAAGAGCGGAGGGAAAACCGAGCCGGTAAAAACCCGAAAAAACCGATTGTATCACTGCGATGATATAGAACGTTATGGAGAATAAACTTATCCTAATCAGCTTTTTGCTGGCTGTTACCTCGGCGCAAGCGCAAAGACCAATGCCGGCTTCGGTTCAGAGCCGAGATGTGGTGATTGAGCAGGCTACGGTGCACATCGGCAATGGAAAAGTCATCAACAATGGAGCGGTATGGTTTTCAGGAGGCATTCTAAAATATGTAGGTACTTCAGACGGAGTTCCTTCCGTTCCACCCAATGCCCAGCGGTTGCGGATGAAGGAGGGGCATGTGTATCCGGGTTTTATAGCATGCAATACCACCCTTGGCTTAACCGAGATTGAGGCCGTACGCGCTACCAACGACCTTGCGGAAGTGGGAGCGTACAACCCCAATGTGCGCTCCTCCATTGCGTTTTATTCCGACTCAAAAGTCATTCCTACCGTTCGTTCGAACGGAGTTTTGTTGGCCGAGGCTTGTCCACGAGGCGGAGTAATTTCGGGCACCAGCTCGCTCATGCAGCTCGATGCGTGGAACTACACCGATGCACAGGTGCGTTCCGATGCTGCTCTGCATGTGAACTGGCCGGGTGTGGTGCCCACCACCGAGGAGGATAAACAAGCCGGAAAAATGCGTTCGTACGATAAATCCCTTGCCGACCTGCAACGGTTTTTCGATGCTGCTCGTGCCCGCAGAACGGAGCAAGAACCTCGATCCACGAACCTTCGTTTGGATGCCATGGCTCTGGTGTTGGAAGGGCGGATGCCCCTCTTCATCCACTGCCACAGAGCACAGGAAATTTCCGATGCGTTGCGCTTTTGTGCCATCAACAGGCTCACTGCTCCGGTGCTGGTAGAGGCAGAAGAAGTGCACAAGGTGCTCGACCTTGTGAAGCGATCTGGGGCCTCGGTGCTTCCGGCCCGCGTGCACAGCTTGCCTATGAGAGCTGAGGACGACGTGGATCAACCTTATAAAACTCCGGCTTTGTTGCATCGTGCAGGAATCCCCTTTGCTTTTCAGCAGGCCGGAGATATGGAAGCCATGAACGCCCGAAACCTACCTTTTACAGCCGGCACAGCAACCGCCTATGGTTTGCCCTATGAAGAAGCGGTGAAAGCGCTCACCCTTGCACCGGCAGTTATGTTGGGCGTAGATAAACAGCTGGGTAGCCTTGAGGTGGGCAAACGCGCAACCCTGTTTGTTTCAGAAGGCGATGCATTGAACATGTCTACCAACCGCATTGGCGCAGCCTTTATCGACGGTAGGCAGTTGGATTTGGGAAGCGAACAAATTCAATTATACGAAATGTATAAAAATAAGTACGGCTTGAAATGACCTCAAAGGCCACGTCAGCTCAGATGCGGGCATGGCTCGAAACGGAAGCCTGCAGGTTGGGTTTCCTTCAGGTGGGCGTGTCCCGTGCCGGTTTTCTGGAAGAGGAGGCCCATCGTCTCGAGCACTTCCTAAAGCAGGGCTACCAGGGCTCTATGAGCTATCTGGAACGCAACGTAGACAAACGTCTAGACCCCCGCCTTCTTGTGCCCGGAGCAACAACGGTGATCTCTTTGCTGTTCAACTATTTTCCCCAGCAACAGCGCATTCTGCTCCCGAAAATTTCCAAGTACGCCTACGGAATCGATTATCATGTGGTGCTTAAACATAAGTTGAAAGAGCTTTGGCAAGGGTTCACCGCAGCATTTGGTCCATTTCAAGGAAGGGTATTTACCGATTCGGCTCCCATAATGGAAAAGGCATGGGCCCAGCGTTCGGGCTTGGGTTGGATTGGCAAGAACGGAAACCTCATCAACCGCAAGGCCGGTTCGTTTTTTTTTCTTTCTGAAATCATCTGCGACGCACCGCTTGAGGCCGATTCTGCAGAGCAGGATCATTGTGGAACCTGCACCCGATGCATAGATGCATGTCCCACCCAAGCCATTGTGCAACCCTACGTGGTAGACGGCAGCCGCTGCATCAGCCATTTCACCATTGAGCTAAAAGAGGCCATTCCCCAAGAGTGGAAAGACCAACTTGATGGTTGGGCATTTGGTTGCGATGTGTGCCAGGATGTATGTCCATGGAACCGTTTTTCCAAACCCCACAACGAGCCCCAGTTTGAACCTCTGGAGCCCATTCTGCATTGGGATGCAGATGCCTGGGAGGCCTTAAATGAGGAGACCTTTGCGCGTTGGTTTGGGAATAGCCCGCTCTTCAGACGCGGCTACAAAGGTTTGCGAAACAACATGGGTTTTTTCGGTGCCTAAAATCGGTACCTTAGCCAAGACAATTTTCCGGATTCATGAACATCGCACAACAGCGTCGCAGCACCTTGGTTGCTTGCTTAGCCATTCTTTCTTTGATATCGTTAACGTTGTGGAATGCTCCACTCGAAAAACACGTTTTCCAGGCTTCTAAAAAAGGTGGAGACGCCGAAGGGTGGGAGGGAGAGAACGGTCAGGGCCTTTCGGATTATTTGCTCGAGCGCTTGCGCGACCCTCAAACGGGGCGCATCCCACCCGGCATTCGCCAAGCAGAGTTAAGGTATGCACAAACCTTGCCCCACGATGAAGACCCTCAGGCCCGCTCGGCCAGCACCTATCCGGCTTTCCAGTGGCAAAGCCGTGGCCCTTGGCATGTGGGCGGTATGACCCGCGCCATGGCCATCGATATAGATAACCCAAACATCATACTGGCCGGCACCAATTCCGGTGGTGTTTGGCGCAGCACCAACATGGGACAATCGTGGCAAGAGACCTTTCCCAAGCCCAAAAACGATGGCGTAACCTGCCTCCTTCAAGATCCGCGTGCCGGGCAACACAACGTATGGTACGCCGGCTCCGGTGACGCTTGGGCCTCTGCCAGCGACCCTGGCGCCTTTTATTGCGGCACCGGCATACGCAAAAGCACCGATGGGGGCATCACCTGGACCACCCTCAGCTCCACAACAGCAGGATCTCAAATATCTTTCGACAACGCTTTTGATATATGCTACAACCTGGCTGCACGCCCCAACGATACCACCACCTTTATTTATGCCGCATGCTATGCGGGCATTCTGATGAGCAAAAATGGGGGTTCCACCTGGACCTTGGTTAAAGGAACCTCCGTTTCTTCCTCCACCACCGCCTTCTTCACCGATGTGTGCGTTACTCCCTCGGGTGCGGTGTACCTAACCCTCAGCAGCGACGGTTCCACCTCTACCCGCGGCATCTGGCGCTCCAGCGACGGCATCAATTTCGTGAACATCACGCCACCCAATTTCCCCACCGTTTACGACCGTATTAAAATTGGTTTCGCACCCTCAGACGAAAGTCAAGTCTATTTCCTGGCCAACAGCACCACCAACTTTGGGGTACCCGATACCAACTTTGTTGGCGATGTGGAATGGAATTCATTGTGGAAATACCATTACCTGGGTGGCACCGGAGCGGGCAGCAACGGAAGCTGGCAAGATCGCTCTCAGGGCCTTCCTACCACCGGTGGCCCATTTGATAAATATTATGCTCAGGGTTCCTACGATATGTTGGTTACCGTTCATCCCACCGATACCAATGTGGTTTTCATCGGAGGCACCAACCTATACCGCTCCGACAACGGTTTTGCCGATGCCAGTCAGAACCACTTCATTGGCGGTTATTTGCCCGGTACAGCCTTGCCTTGGGTAGACTCTTATGCCAACCACCACCCCGACCAGCATCAATTGAAATTTGTTCCGGGGCAAGGCAATCGTTGCATCAGCGCCAACGATGGCGGGGTATTTTTAACGAACGATGCAACTGCAAGCCCGGTGGTTTGGACCTCTTTAAATCAAGGGTATTTAACCACAATGTTTTATACCGTAGCCATCGATCACCAGGCCACCACACCTATGATCATTGGCGGTACACAAGACAACGGCACCTGGTTTGTGAACAACCCCAGCCCACAGGCAACCTGGGTGCATCCCAACTGGGGCGACGGTTCGTATTGCTACATTGCCAACAACAATGCATATCAGATATATTCCATCCAAAATGGTAAAATCCGCAGGTGCATCACTGATGCCAACGGTCAGGTAAGTTCCTTTTCCCGCATCGATCCAATTGGGGCAAAAGGCTATCGTTTCATCAACCCTTTTGCGGTAGATCCAAACAACGAGGATGTTTTCTACTTGCCTGCGGGGCAGCAGATGTGGCGCAACAGCAGCTTGGCGGGTATACCCAACAACAACACGTGGGACAGCATCACCACCAACTGGAGCGTATTTCCAGATACCCTGCCTTTTGCCAATGGAGCTATAACAGCCGTTGCCGTATCCAAAACCCCGGCCAACATACTGTATTATGGAACCAACAGCCGCCGAGTTTATAAAGTCTTGAATGCGCACAACAGCACCGCGCGTACCGAGATTACCGGCTTAACAGGGGTGGTGTTTCCCAGCAATGCAACCGTTAGCTGCATTGCCGTTGACCCCTACGATGCAAACAAACTCTTGGTAACCTTTAGTAACTACGGTGTGTACTCTGTGTTTTATTCCGACAACGGAGGCACATCATGGAAGCGCGTAGCGGGCAACCTCGAGGCTGCGGCCAATGGTTCTGGCAATGGTCCCAGCATTAGGTGGGCCAAGTTTGCGCACAAGGGCGATACTACGCTTTACTTCTTGGCAACCTCAACCGGACTATACGCCACCAACCGCTTGCGTACCGATGTAGATTCCACCGTTTGGGTCCAGCAAGGAACCTCAACCATTGGAAACACCGTGTGCGACATGATAGATTACCGCGAAACCGACGGCACTGTAGTGGTGGCAACCCACGGAAGAGGCATATTTTCGGCAAACGTAAACGTGGTAGATGGCCTCGCTGCTGATGGAATTCGGGATGTGCAGCTTGAGGTGCGCATGGCACCCAACCCGGTAGCCTTCAGTGGCAACATCATTTGGCAATGCAGCGTGCCCGGCCAAACCCTTTTGGAGATACGAGATGGTTTGGGGCGTTTGGTAAGGCAGCAAGATTTGGGATGGAATTCAGGAGGGGCACACAGCACCTACTGGAATCGGGGCAACCTTGCCGCAGGTCGTTATTTTCTAACGATACAACACGAAGGGAAAGCAGCAACCACGGGCATTCTGCTTCCATAGAAGGCTCATAAACAAGCCCAGGTTAACAACTTCAAGCTTGTTCCTGAATTGGTGGACCTTGCCCGGGTAATTTTGCAGCAAAGATGGTTGTATGAAAATTGGGGTACTGGGCGTAGGACACTTGGGGCGCATCCACGTCCGTCAACTGCTTGGCCTTTCGGAGTGGGCGGTGGTGGGTTTTTTTGATCCGAACGACGAGCATGCTCAACAGGCTCAGCAGGAATTTGGCCTGAAACGCTTTTCCACTCAAGACGAATTGGTAGATGCCTGCGACGCGGTTGACATTGTTTCTCCAACGCTCTTTCACTACGATGGTGCATCGGCTGCCATTAGAGCCGGCCGCCACGTGTTTGTGGAAAAGCCTGTGGCCGCCACCCCGGAGGAAGCCAAAGCACTTATGTTGCTTGCCAACGAAGCCAAGGTATTGGTTCAGGTTGGTCACGTAGAGCGTTTCAATCCGGCGTTTCGGGCCGCTCAGCCCTATTTAAACAACGTTATGTTTGTGGAAACCCACCGGCTGGCACAGTTCAATCCCCGCGGCACCGATGTTTCGGTGGTCCTCGATTTGATGATCCACGACCTCGATGTGGTGTTGTCTACTGTAAACTCATCGGTAAAGCGTGTGAGCGCCAGCGGGGTAGCCGTGGTGAGCAGCAGCCCCGACATCTGCAACGCCCGCATCGAATTCAACAACGGTTGTGTGGCCAACCTCACCGCCAGCCGCATCAGCATGAAGAACATGCGAAAAACCCGCTTTTTTCAGCGAGATGCCTACATAAGCGTTGATTTTCTGGAGAAGGAAACCAGTGTGGTACGCCTGGAAAAGCTCGATGGTGAGCCCGGTCCCATGGACGTAACCATTGATCTTGGACCCGACAAAGGCGCAAAACGCATCTATATGGAGAACCCGCACATAGAGCAAACCAACGCCATCCGCGACGAACTGCAATCCTTCCACGCCTGCATTGTAAACCAAACCCGCCCGGTGGTTTCCATTGAAGATGGCACCAAAGCCTTGGATGTTGCGTTTCAGGTGCTCGAAAAGCTCAAGCTCAACGCAAACGGTTTGGAGACGGAGGCGAGCAAATGAAAACTTGGGATTTTCGCTTGGCCGAGTTCCTCTCTCGTCTTCTGCATCCCCTTTGGATGCCCTTCTATGCCATGTTGCTGCTCTGGTTTGTAGAGCCTATGGTAAACATTGCCATACCGCCTTCTTACCTGCCCCGCTTGGCCCTGTTGGTGTTTCTTTACACGGCCTTGTTGCCTTTGATTTTTGCTGTTGTGCTGCGTCGGTTGGGCCTTATTCGAAGCTTAGAAATGGAAACCGCGAAAGAGCGCCGCTTTCCCTATTTGTTTACCGCTGTATGCTATTTCTTGTGCTATTTTCAAATGGCCGGAAATCATGCACTGATCTTATATGCGTTGGTTTTGTTGGGCGCAACCGTCTCCATTTTGGCCTTAATGCTGGTAAACCTCGGCATGAAAGTTTCGGCACACCTAGTTGGGGTTGGGGGCACGGCCGGTGTTTTTGCTGGTTTGCAATGGTCACTGGGACTCAATTACGGCTTTCTGGTAGCTGCCCTGGTGGTGGCTGCTGGCTTGCTTGCTTCTGCACGCCTGAGGCTGAAAGCGCACTCGGAGGTAGAAGTTTATTTAGGTTTTATTATAGGATTCTGCCCTGTGTTTCTGTTGTTGATGCGGCTGTAGCCCCAATCCTGGTATGTTTTTCCATCACGAGCAACTTCGTGTAAAACCGTCTGGATGAGTATAACCTTTCTCTTTTTTTTGCTTCGCGAAAGTTCAATCCGCAGCAGCAATTGTATATAATAATGCTGTAGTAAAAAGTGCAAACCGGCTGCATAAGCCGGGTTCTGTGCAGGCTTGTGGCCTGTTCCCGCCATTTATCTTGGCCAGCGGTTGCCCGATGGCTCAAACGACCTACCCTCCAGGTTGAGCGAGCAGCCCTCCTGCCGGTGCACGCACCGGCGTCCCTGGTTTATTTGGCCTTTCAACCCATGAGGTTTACCCGAGCGACCCGTCACCGGGCCACTCCGGGAGCTCTTACCTCCCGTTTTCACCCTTACCTGCAGGTTGCCCCGCAGGCGGTATCGTTCTCTGTGGCACTTTCTGTCGGCAGGTTGCCCCGCCGCCTTCCCGTTAGGAAGCATGGTGCTCTGCGTTGCCCGGACTTTCCTACTCCGTTGCCGGAATCGGCGGGCTTGGCCGGTTTGCGGCACAAAGGTAGGGGAATTGCACGGCGAGGGGCAGCCGGCGACGGATATTTCCCTATTTTTGGCCACGAAAATCACCCTTATGAGCGTATTGGTCAACAAAAACAGCCGCGTTATTGTACAAGGCTTCACCGGAAACGAAGGCACTTTTCATGCCTCCCAAATGATTGAGTACGGCACCCAGGTTGTGGGTGGCGTAACACCCGGAAAAGGCGGAAGCACCCACCTCGATCGACCCGTTTTCAACACCGTTGCCGATGCCGTAAAAGCTACCCAGGCCAACGTTTCCATTATATTCGTTCCACCTGCATTTGCTGCCGACGCCATTATGGAAGCAGCCGAGGGCGGCATTGAAGTAATTGTTTGCATCACCGAAGGCATCCCAACCAAGGACATGGTGATGGTAAAAGAATATCTGCGCGGTCGCAATGCACGCCTTATTGGCCCCAACTGTCCGGGCGTAATCACAGCCGGTGAGGCTAAGGTGGGCATCATGCCCGGCTTTGTGTTTCAGAAAGGCCGCATCGGCATCGTTTCCAAATCCGGTACCCTCACCTACGAGGCTGCAGACCAGATTGTGAAAGCCGGTATGGGCATAACCACAGCCATTGGCATTGGCGGCGACCCCATCATTGGAACTACCACCCGCGAGGCAGTTGAGCTCTTGATGAACGACCCCGAAACCGAAGGCATTGTGATGATCGGGGAAATCGGCGGCGGTATGGAAGCCGAAGCCGCTCGTTGGATCAAAGCCCACGGCACCAAGCCTGTGGTAGGGTTCATTGCCGGACAAACCGCGCCTCCCGGACGCCGCATGGGCCACGCCGGAGCCATCGTAGGCGGAGCAGAAGATACCGCCGCTGCCAAGATGGCCATCATGCGCGAGTGCGGCATTCACGTGGTAGAATCTCCCGCCATCATCGGACAAACCATGGCAAAAGCCCTGGGCAAAGTGGTAGCCTAAAGCTTTTTATCTTTTTTGTGTTGTAATAATGCAAACAAAGGCAGCCTCAAGGGTTGCCTTTTTTTTTAGACAATGGCCTCAGGTTTTCTCGATCGGGTATTTGGTTGGTTTGAACCCAAACGCAGATGGCACCGTGTTTTTGCTTCTGCAGAAGAGGCAATTGCGGCCTTACCCGATGGGGTAGGGGTGCTGTACACCATTTCCGGAAAACCCACTTTGCTGCTGCGTTCCGGAACCCAACTTCACGCCATAGAAAATAGGTGCCCGCACGAAGGAAAAAGTTTGGAACATGCGCGCATGGGACCAACTGGATTGATGTGCCCCTTCCATCGTCACGCCATTCGACTCAGCGATGGATTGGACGTAAGTCAGCCGGGGTGTGGTAAAACCTCGGTGTTCCCAGCCAAGTGGGAAGCAGACGGCTGGTACGTAGAGCGTTAAAACAAACGGTTAATGTATGCCTTCGGCAGCCATCCAACGCTCGGCATCGAGGGCCGCCATGCAACCCGAACCGGCAGCGGTAACGGCCTGCCTGTACACCTTGTCTTGAACGTCGCCGCAGGCAAACACGCCGGGCACGTTGGTTTTAGATGACCCCGGTGTGGTTTGAATGTACCCTTCGTGGTCCATCTGCAGCTGACCGGTGAATATGGTGGAATTGGGTGTGTGTCCAATGGCAACAAAGAAACCGGTAACCGCTAAATCTTGGGTGGCGCCGGTTTCGGTGTTCCGCACGCGTATGCCTTCAACCCCTTTTTCTCCCAGAATGTCTATCGTTTCGGTGTTCCAATGAACGGTAATGTTGGGGGTGTTGAGCACGCGGTGTTGCATGGCCTTAGAGGCGCGCATCTCGCCGCGGCGAACCAGCATGTGCACGTTTCGGCAGAGCTTGGCCAGGTAGGTAGCTTCTTCGGCAGCAGTGTCTCCGGCACCCACAATGGCCACATCTTGTCCCTTATAAAAATATCCGTCGCACACCGCGCAAGCCGAAACACCAAACCCGTTGAGGCGCTGTTCGTTGGGCAAGCCCAGCCATTTGGCAGATGCGCCGGTGGCAATGATGATGGCGTTGGCGGTTAAGGTTTTGTTTTCATCCACCTCTACCACAAAAGGGCGTTGGCTGAGGTCTACTTTGCTCACAAAGCCAAAGCGCACATCGGTGCCAAAACGTTCGGCCTGTGCCCGCAAATCCTGCATCATCTCGGGGCCCTGGGTGCCTTTTGGATAGCCTGGGAAGTTTTCCACCTCGGTGGTGATGGTGAGCTGTCCGCCGGGCTGAAGGCCTTCATACACAACGGGTTTCATATCGGCGCGGGCGGCGTATATGGCGGCTGTGTAACCGGCAGGTCCGCTGCCGATGATCAAAAGGTTGAGGTGCTCAGTTGGATTCATGAATGGAATTGAGGTTCCAAAAGTAACAAAAGGCATGGCCTGCAGCGCCCCTTTTCTGCACAAGTCTTTAGGAATAATGCCTACCTTGGCTCACTCTTTTTAAACAGCATGATCATAGAGCACAACAAAGTGGTGGCGGTGAATTACGCCCTGCACATCCCCGGCGAATCGGGCGGTCCCGAAGAACTGGTAGAACAAACCAACGCAGAGCAGCCCTTTGTGTTCCTTTTCGGAGCCGGTGGCCTTATTGAAGCGTTTGAACAAAACCTAAAAGGAAAAGCCGTGGGCGATGCGTTCGATTTTCGCATAGCGGCAGCCGATGGCTACGGAGAGTACGACCAGGAAAAGATTGCCGAGCTTCCCATCGATGCGTTCAAAGGACCCGATGGCGACATCGACACCGAAATGGTGGTGGTGGGCAACGAATTGCCTATGGTGGACCAAGAAGGCAACCGCTTGCTGGGCATCGTAGCCGAGGTTACGGAAAGCTACGTGGCCATGGATTTCAATCACCCATTGGCCGGCAACGATCTCCATTTTACCGGAACCATCCTCGAGGTGCGTCCCGCAACCGCTGAGGAAATTTCCCACGGGCACGTGCACGGACCGGGTGGCCATCATCATTGATGCAGGTATTTGGGGCAAACAAAACACCCAAACCGAATGTTTCGTTGATTGAAATTTCCTCTTAATTCACCTCATTTTTCCGGCATGGATGTAACCCCCGGCCCACTGCTCGCGCAGATTCATACTCCCCACGACCTTCGCAAGTTATCTGCCTCGCAGCTCGAGCAGGTGTGTAAGGAACTGCGGGAGTTCATCATCGATATGGTTTCCGTTAAGGGCGGCCATTTCGGTGCCAGCCTCGGCGTGGTAGAGCTCACCGTGGCGCTTCACTATGTGTTCAACACCCCAGACGATCAGCTGGTTTGGGATGTGGGGCATCAGGCCTATGGCCATAAAATTCTAACCGGCCGCCGCGAGCAGTTTCATACCAACCGCATCTACCAAGGCCTATCGGGCTTTCCCAAACGCAGCGAAAGCGAATACGATACCTTTGGAGTTGGGCACAGCTCCACCTCCATCTCGGCTGCCTTGGGTATGGCCGTAGCCAACCGCTACAAAGGCGATGAGCAACGTCAGCACATTGCTGTGATTGGCGATGGCGCCATGACCGCAGGCCTTGCGTTTGAAGGCCTTAACCACGCAGGCGTAGAGCATTCCAACCTCCTGGTGGTGCTCAACGACAATTGCATGAGCATAGACCCCAATGTGGGGGCACTCAAAGAATACTTAACCGACATCACCACCTCGCACACCTACAACAAAGTGCGCGACGATGTGTGGAAGCTGTTGGGCAAAATAAGCAAGTTTGGCCCCAATGCTCAGGAGATAGCCTCCAAGATGGAGAACGCCATAAAGAGCAGCTTATTAAAAAACAGCAACCTGTTTGAATCGCTCAAGTTCCGCTATTTCGGGCCTGTGGATGGGCACGATGTGGAGAGACTTTCAAAAGTGATGGCCGACTTGAAAGACATACCCGGCCCCAAATTGTTGCATGTATTGACCCTAAAAGGAAAAGGTTATAAATATTCTGAAGAGGGGAATCAAACCGTTTGGCATTCTCCGGGTTTGTTCAACAAAGACACCGGTGAAATCATAAAAGTAACGCCATCCAGTCCTCAGCCACCCAAGTATCAGGATGTGTTTGGGCACACCATTGTGGAGTTGGCGGAAAAGAACGATAAAATCATGGGCATCACCCCGGCCATGCCATCCGGGTGTTCTTTGAACATCATGATGAAGGCCATGCCCACGCGAGCTTTTGATGTGGGCATTGCGGAACAGCATGCGGTTACCTTTTCTGCAGGTTTGGCCACGCAGGGTATGGTTCCGTATTGCAACATCTACTCTTCCTTTATGCAGCGTGCATACGACCAGGTGGTGCACGATGTGGCCCTTCAAAACCTTCATGTTGTATTTTGTTTGGACCGTGGCGGTCTTGCCGGCTCCGATGGCCCCACGCACCATGGCGCATTTGATTTGGCCTACTTCCGTTGCATTCCCAACATGGTGGTGAGTGCTCCCATGAACGAAGAGGAGTTGCGCAACCTCATGTACACGGCTCAGTTGCCTCAGAATGCCGGTCCCTTTAGCATACGTTATCCAAGGGGCAACGGTGTAATGGTGAACTGGAAAACCCCATTGAAAGAGATTCCTGTTGGCAAGGGACGCAGAGTAAAGAATGGAACCCATGTTGCATTGTTGAGCATTGGGCATCCCGGAAACTTCGCCCTCGAAGCCGCCGAGAACCTAGAAAAAGAAGGCTACTCTGTTGCCCATTACGACATGCGCTTCGCCAAGCCCTTGGATGAAGTCTTGTTGCACGAGGTATTCAGTAAGTTTGATAAAATCATAACCATAGAAGACGGCTGCATTCAAGGCGGAATGGGCAGCGCGGTGATTGAGTTCATGGCAGACAACGGATATCAGGCTCAGGTAAAGCGTTTGGGCATTCCGGATCGGTTCATTGAACATGGAGAGCAGCGCGAGCTGTATGCCGAATGTGGATTCGATGTGGCGGCCATTTCCGAGGCGGTGCGCAGCTTGGTGAAATTGCCGGCCGGAAACGTGCATTCTGCATGAGGCAAGGTCTGGCATCCAAATCTTCTGGCCTTCATTTGTGATTAGCCCTGACCTGCGCTACGGCCGCATCCTTCAGGTTGCCTTTCCGCTCATTATGGGTGGCATAGGGCAAACCATCATCAACGCCACCGATACCGCGTTTCTAGGGCACATGCCCAACCCCGAAGTGGCTATAGGAGCATCGGCCATTGGCGGATTGTTTTATGTTACCTTTTTTATGCTCGCCCTGGGATTTGCCATTGGGCTGCAGATTGTGGTGGCCCGCCTAGACGGTGAGGGAAAGAAGCTGGGCATTGGACCGGTAATGGATCACGGCGTTTATTTTTTGGCGGCTTTGGCCGTATTGCTCTTTTTGATTCTGAAAATATTTGGCGCCGTTCTGGTGGGGTGGTTCGTTCAAAGCGAGGCCATTCGGTATGCCACGGTAGAGTTTTTGAGCACCCGCAGCTACGGCATCTTCTTTGGATTGGGCGCCTTGGTGTTTCGGGCCTTTTTTACGGGCATCGGCGATACCAAAATCGTAACCTATACCACCTTGATTTCGGCAGTGGGAAACATTGTTTTGAATTATGTATTTGTATTTGGTCATGGAGTAGAACCTATGGGCATTGCCGGTTCGGGGTTGGCCAGCACCATTTCTGAGGCCGGGGCCACGGTGTTTGCTTGGGCCTATACCCGGCGCAAGGTGGTACACTCGGATTACGCCTTGTTTTCATGGCCGAAGCCCAGTAGAGGCGTTTTTCGGGAGATTTTTCAGGTGGCCGTTCCGCTCATGTTTCAGGTGTACATTGCCCTCTGGAGTTGGTTCATTTTCTTCCTGATTGTGGAGAAAATGGGGCAACGTCCGTTGGCCATCTCCAACCTTGTGCGCAACGTGTATATGGTTTTGATGATACCCTTAATGGGTTTTTCCAATGCCACCAACACGCTGGTGAGCAACCTGCTGGGGCAGGGTAGGGGAAAGGATGTGCCTGCGTTGGTATTCCGTTTGTGTGTATTGAGCCTTGCATTCTCGGGTGCATTGGTCATGCTGAATCTGCTTTCTCCTCAGTTTTTGCTCTCTATTTTTACTCAGGATGCCTCCTTAATGGCCGATACTGTTGGATGCATTTGGGTGATCAGCGGCAGTCTGCTGCTGTTCTCTGTGGTGTACATTTTGCTCAGTGCGGTTTCGGGCAGCGGAAAAACCGGAGCATCCCTTGCCATTGAATCCATCACTTTGGTGTTTTATCTATTAGCCAGTTGGTATATGGCCGTTTACCGCCATGCATCCATTGAATGGGTCTGGAGTGTGGAATATGTGTATTTCCTGATCATGGGCATCCTCTGCTGGTGGTACCTCCGCTACCGTGTGCTGGAAAAGGCTTGATTTCAATCCTTCGCCCTGGCCCCGGCAGGTTCGGATGTAACTTGTTATGAAAAAGCTTTATTTTGGTCCGATCAAAAAACAACCTATGCGTCATCTCTACATCTTATCGGTGTTTACCGTATTGCTTTTGGGGGCTAGTGCCCGCGCAGAAACAGCCAACCCCGATACGTCGTGGAAACGAGGAGGGTTTGCTGCACTCAACTTCAACCAAGGCACTTTTTATCAGTGGGCTCCCGGTGGGCAAAGCAACCTGGCGTTTACGGGTTTGTTCAATTACTATTTCAATTACAACGACGGCATCGATATTTGGAAGAATGAACTGAACCTCTCCTATGGAACCGTCCGAAATTTCGATTTAGGTTCTACCAATCAGATCGACGCATTTTGGAAAAAGAACGAGGACCGCATCAATTTCGAGTCGAAGTACGACCGAAAGGCCAGCAAGAAGTTTTTCTACTCGGCCAACCTGCTCTTTCTTTCTCAGTTTGACAAAGGTTTTGTTGCTCCCGATTATGTGAACCCGAAATCGGATTTTCTCGCACCTGCCCTAGGAACCATAGGCGTGGGAATGAAGTGGAAGCCCACCGATTATTTCGATGTGTTTCTCTCTCCTGCATCCGGTAAATTCACGTATGTGCGTCTTCAAGATCTCGCCGATCAGGGAGTTGGAGGAGTTCGCGGTGCAGACAAGGATCCCTTAACAGGCCTTCTCATTGCCGGCACAGGACAAAGGTTTCGCCCCGAGTTCGGTGCCTCATTGATTCTAAATTTTAATAAAAAAGAGCTGATCAAAAATGTGGATCTAAATACCAATATTACCTTTTTCAACAACTACACCGACAGCAGGGTTGAAAAGCGACAAAATATGTTTGTGTTGTGGAACTGGACCCTCTTCCTGAAGGTCAGCAAATACATTTCGGCCTCGATCATAGGACAGATGATCTACGATGACAATGTAAACGTTATAAAGAAAGTAGAGCAGGTGCGCGATGCCAATGGCTTGCTTACCCAGAAGGTGCTTCAGCAGGGCAAAGGCATTCAATTGAAGAATGTCCTCGGCATTGGCTTCAGCTATAAGTTTAAGTACTAACCTAAGACAATCGGCTATAAAACCTGTGCAGGCTCTCTTCCTTTAGGGCCTGCGCAGGTATTGCACAATCTTAGAAAGAGGCTTGCGCATGAGGGTGAAGGCGCCCGGCTTGAGGCCGTTCATTTCCCAAGCCACATGGTCTTCCCGATTGCCGCGCAAACGGTTTTTTAGGCTCACATTGCTGGTGCCTCCTGTGCGCATGTGCACGGTTACTTCAGGCAAATAAGCCAGCTTAATGCGGTGCTTGTGAATGAAGCGCAGCATCAATTCATAATCTGCTGAACTCTTTAAGTTGAGGTGAAAACGGCCGTAGTGTTCATAACACCAGCGTTTTACAAAGAAGGTAGGATGAGGGGGCATCCATCCTTTTAGAAATTTTCCCGGTTTGTATTCACCTGATTTCCAATAACGAACCACCTGAGAAAGGTCGTCGCGTTTTACATAATTTAAATCGGCATAGGCTGCGTCTGCGCCCCGCTCTGAAACCACCCTAGCCATTTTCGATACCACACCTGAATGGGCAAACACATCGTCTGAATTGAGCACAGAAATAAGTTCACCGGTGGCCAAGCCTACTCCCTTGTTTATGGCATCGTAAATACCCTTATCGGGTTCCGAAACGATGAGGGCAATTTGTTGTTCGTATTTTTTAATAATGCTGAGTGTATGGTCTTTCGACATACCGTCTATGAGGATGTATTCGATGTTTGGATAATCTTGTCCCAGCACCGACTGGATGGTTGCTTCAACGGTCTCAGCGGAGTTGTAGCAAACGGTTACGACCGATACTTTCATACGATGGGTTGAATGTTGCGTTCTTTAATCCACTGAGCGGGATTGCCCTGATAGATGCCATAGGGCTTGGTTCCGGCCGTGGCCACCGATCCTGCGGAGAGCACACTTTCCCGTCCAAGGGTAACGCCGGGGCATACCACCGTTTGGGCACCTGCCCATGCTCCGTCTTCGAGGATGATTTTCCCGATGATCAAATCAAACGAAGGCTTTTTATAGTTGTGGTTTCCCGTCAGGAGCATGGCACCCTGTGAAATGCAACAGTGGTTACCAATGCGCACGTCGGCCAGATTGTCGATCCATGCGCCCTCCCCAATCCAGGTGTGGTTGCCGATGGTTAGCCTCCATGGATGTTTGATGTTTACGCCGGGTTTTATGACCACCCCTTTACCCACGCGGGCGCCAAAAAGCCGCAACAGCCAAACTTTCGGGGAGGAAGCCGGTAGAAGATAGGATTTAAACAACCCCGCATTTATGAAATACCACATCAAGCGAATGGGCATACTCCTCCCGGGTTTATACCACCCATTGGAAAAGGAGGCCAGGTTGGTGCTGGTTTCCACAGTCTTATGCGGTTCCATGGGGGCGAAGGTATTTGGGTTTAAAGGCTTCTGATTGCTCTATGGCTTCCATTATTTTTTCCAACGTTTCTTCGGCGCTCAGGTCGGCAGGCAAATGCAAAGGCGGTTTAAAACGTACCTGCAATTCAACCCCACGCTTTTTCAACTTCAATCCTTTCTTATCAAATGCCCTGCGAAATCCATTGATGACTACCGGCACAACAATGGGCTGATATTTTCGGATGATGTGCACGGTGCCGCGTCGGCCCGGAACAAAGGGCTTGGTGGTGCCTTGAGGAAAGGTAATGACCCAGCCCTCATCTAAGGCTTTTCCGATGTTGGAAATGTCGTTGGGATCCACTTGTCGATTGATGTCTTTGCCTCCTTCGCGCCACGTGCGCTTAATGGAAACAGAGCCGGCATAAGCAAAGAGCTTGGGCAACAAGCCTGCTTTCATGGTTTCCTCTGCCGCCACAAAAAAGGTGTCGGTTTTTGGCCTAAGCAGGTAGGAGGGGCGACCAAGCCGATTCACTTTTCCTTGGCGGTGGCTGCAAAAGATGTGCATCAGGGTGATGACATCGGCAAAATAGGTTTGGTGATTCGATACAAACAGCACACCGTTTTTCGGCAAACCATTTAGATTCTCGGTACCCTCTATGCGCAGTTTATTGAGCCACGAGAGCCCGGGATACGTAACCACTCCAATGGCGCCAATGAGCAACCGCTTCAATACAATAAGATGTCCAAAGGTGTCTTTCCGAAACATAGAGGTGGACTGCAAGATGCAAAAAAAGGCGGCAAGGCCGTTTGCCCATGGGGTAACCTGAACACAATCAGTGGCTTAGGGCCAAGGCCTCGGGCATGAAAGCAAAGAAATCTGCTTCAAAACTTGCATGCTCGGCAAACAGCACCTCGGTTGCCAGCAGTAAGGCTTCTCCGCCGCTCACCCTTCTGCTCATGCCCCGAAAGGTGCTTTCCATGCCCGCCCGCTCGGCATAACCGCAAAGCCAATTTCCTTTTTCCATGTGGTGCAACACAAAGGCAACGCCCTCGGGCAATTGAGGCAAATAGGGTTTTAAGCTTGCATACACCCAATCGGCATAATCTACCAGAGGTGTGGTGTGAAATTGCTGCCAATGCAAGGCCAGAAAATGATCGTAAAAAAGATCTACGATGATTCCGTTTAGGTGCGGAAATCGATTGCCCAGTCTGCGCTTGCTCTGTATGGCTATGGGGTGATGATCTATGAAATCGTCAATTTTTCGGTGCAGCAGAATGCCGCTCGAAATTCCCTCAGGGTAGGATTTCCATAGGCTTCCTTTTATAAAATCTCCCGAGAAATTTCCAGCCAACACATCGGTGTCGGATCCAGAGAGGAGGCAGTGCCCAAGAAAGTTCATCGGAGGTTTCCGAAGCGTACCGGCTTGCCCGCGCCTTTGGCTGTGGTCAGTGCAATGGTATACCAACCCGCCGGAATGTGCTCGAAGCTCAGGTATTGGTTGCCGGAGTGTTGAGCCACAACCCGATCAACCACTTGCCCTAGGCAATTTCGTATTTCCCAAAAAGAACCGCCGGGCAAAGGCTCAGCCACCCCAATGGTACAACCGACGTTGGACGGATTTGGCCAAACCTGCGGTTCTTGAAGCAAAACTGCCGTTTCAAAACCGGAATTCAGCGGCATTAGGCGCACCAATAAGCTGTCGGTTTCTCCGGATTGGAGGTGCACAGTGTAGTTTCGGATTGAGTAAGCGGCCCTCCTTATGGTTAGAGTCAGGCTGCCGGTATCGGCAATGCCAAATCTATATCCACCGTTCAAACCACTTATGGTTGTGGTGCTGTCGCCGTTGCTGGCATAGAGGGTGAGCTTTGCATTTATGATGGGATTTCCGGTGAGGCTGTCCACCACCATTCCTTCCAAATAGGACGCTCTCCTGTATGTAGGCGTAACTACATAAAGTCCGCCGGCATCTGCAGTGAAGCTGCTAACCGCGGTGTCGAGGTTGGAGATGAGGATGTTGCCCGAAGGAAGGTAGGGATATACACCCCATGAACCATGAAAGTCTGAGCCTTGGGTGCGGTAGGTATCGTAGTTGCCAACCTGAACGAGGTTGTATGGCTTGTGTGCATCCACAATCACGCACCCGTCTTTGTACCAGGAATTGACGCAATAACCATCTTTATATAAGGTGTTGTGAACAATGCTTCCGCTGCCCGGATTGCTTCGGATTCTGCCAAGCTCTGTTATGTTTTGCAAGTTGCTAACATCGTACGCCGCCAAATAGGAACTCGATACCTCATCGGTGGTAAACAATACCGTTCCTTCGTCGTTGAGCCAGGTGTTGTGTGTAAACAGGCCGGGTGTGTTTTGGGTCTGCAGCAATGTGTACTGTGGCCCGGCATTAAAGTCCACCACAGCAAAGTTACCGTTGTAAATCTGCCCAGGCCACGCGGTGTCGTTCCGCACGATGCCGTCGTGCACGTAATGTTCTTGATAGCCGTTTAGGTATACCGGGTTCCAGGGGTCGTTCAAACTGTATCGTAAAATACCTTTGGTTAATAAATTGGCTCCATACAGGTACAATTTCCCATTGTCTATATGCAAGGCATGAATGGTGCGTAGGGAGTCGATCGGAGAACCCAGTAGAGGTTTGTAGTAATTTTTATACGGTAGATTGGGACTGGGTAAGGGGCGCAAATCAACGATCTGAAGCCCTCCTCCTCCTTCTGTGGTGACGTAGGCAAATCCCTGCCAGGTTTTCACCTCCCTCCAAAGGTTGTCTACGCCCGGTATGCGCACCACCTCCCAAATGGAGTCGGGGTTGGTAACGTTTACAATGCTCAAGCCTTGCGAGGCGCACATGAGGGCGTATTCGTTGCCTAAGCTGTCTACGTGACCCCAAATGTTGCCACCCGTTTCTCCAGGATAAAAGAGAGCATCGCGATACTGCATATTGCGCGCAGGGTCGAATCCGGCAAAGGAGGTAAGGCAAAGCAAACAGAGTAAGGAGAGGAAACAGGAACGGAGCATGGGAATTGATTTTGACTCAAAGGTAACAACCATAAACATCAGGCTGTTCAAAACCCAAGGTAAGCAACTGAATAAAGCCCATGTATGGGGGTTACATTTACCTCATGAAAAAGCTCACAAACGTATTTTTTCTGTTTCTCTCGCTCGCTGCGGTTGGAGTTTTGGCCGCAGCATGGGTAGAGGAAGGTTTCTCCTTAGTTCAAGAGGTTCCGAAGCCATTAAAACCCGGCCAACAGGCCACGGTAAAGGTTACCATCAAACCCGGAAACATCAAAGGGTTTGTGAAGCTGCAGCTGGAACTTCCCAAAGGGTTTACCGCTCAGGCAGTGGAAACGAAAGGAGGGGTTTTCAGCATGTTGAATGGGAGTATTTCTTTGGTGTGGATGGAATTCCCTTCAGCCCCATCCTTCACCATAAGTTACAATCTTCAAATACCAACCACTGCCACCGGAAACGAGACCATTGAAGGGCGCCTGGCCTTTCTTATAAAAGGCGAGAAAAGAATGCTCACCCTGGATCCGACCCTGGTGGAGATTGTTCCTCCAAGTGAGACAATCGCCGAGAACACGCCCGGTGAAACGGAGAAAGATACTACGCCTTCGGCCACCCAAACCCAACCCACCGCTGCAGGCACACCTATGCCCGAAGCAGCCAAGCCAACCGAGGCTCCTGCTCCGTCGAGCAGTGCTTCTGCTGCCGCAGAGGCTACACCTCAACCCACCGAACCTTCTTTAACAGACAATGCCAACGGTGCAAAAAAAGAAGCACAAGTTGATCCTAACAAAACGATACCCCAAGATGCTACCGCACTGATAAAGGTGCATCGCGAGGTTTCTCCCATCAATCAAAATGAGTTATCGATTAAGTTGGTAATAGAGAATTTAGCGGGCTTGAAAAGCTTTGCCAAGTTTGAGGAAAACATACCCATGGGTTTCAAAGCCAAGGCGGTTCAAACCAAAGGGGCTGCTTTCACTTACATGAAAAACCAGGTGAGAATTCTTTGGAATCAAATGCCCATGGAAGAAACATTCTTCGCCACTTATAAAATCATCCGCGATGGCTCTGAGGACAAAGCATTGGATTTGGAGGCCGATTTTTATTTCTTGTTGGAGGGTGAAGCAGAGGCGATTCCCGTGGTAGATCGTCAACTCAAATTTGGTGATGCACCTCCTGCAGCAACGCCTCCGGCAGTTCCTCTGGCAAGTGAAAAGAAAACAGGTCAGTCTGCCAACACTCCAGGAACCAGTCCATCAAAGACCACCGCACCTAAGCCTGCAAATGCAAAAACCTCGTCGGCCTCTGCAAAAGCAAATGCTCCGAAACCAACGCAAGCATCGGTTGCCGCAAATTCAACGGCAAAAAAAGATACGGCTCCCGTTTTGGCGACCTTGGCAAGTCCGGTTAAACGTGAGGAGACTTCCGCAGCAAACCCACTTCAACCCTCCGCACCTGCCGGTACAGCTCTGGTTCAATTTCGAGTTCAAATTTGTGCGCTGCGCACCGCCGGTGCAGCAGATGATGTTGCCAAGTCTCTAAGTTTAACCGAAAACATTACCCAAGAAATGCACGAGGGTTGGCATAAGTTCACCGTTGGCAGTTTCAGTACCTATGCTCAAGCAAAAAGTCGCCGATTGGAATTGTCTGCTTTGCCTACCGGCCCATTTGTAGCTGCATACAATCAAGGAACCAGAATTACGGTGCAAGAGGCACTGATGGTAGCCGGGCAGAAGTGGGTTAAATAAATACCAATCAAAGGTTATAAGCGCGAAATGCGCTCTTCCAAGGCTGCAAAACAAGGGTCAAAGGCATATTGACCAAACGCATGAAATGCACGTGCTCTGTACCCTTCCGCATCACGTTCTATTTCCGCTACCGCTTCAAAAAAATGCACATCCAAGGGCCGGGTTAGGCCGGCTCCGTTGCCCTCCAAAAAAGTTTCCATACCCGCAATGGGATTGCCCAACATGGGGGTTCCGGTTTGCAAACAATCGAAAAGTTTACCGGCCGAACCTGCTGCATAACGGTAGTTTAGACCCTCTCCGGTGAACAACACCAATCCTATATCTGCTGAGGCAAACAACTGATGTTTTCGGGAAGCTGCAATGAGATCAGAAGACCAGAAAAGCTTATTTGGAAACAGCAACTGACTCTTTTCTATCGCTTCTTTTATCTTGGGATCTGGAACCCATCCATGCAAAACCAAGCAATGGGTATCGGGTAAACTGGGCAGAGAGTGTAGAACTTCATAAATACCATGTTCGGGAATGATGCTTCCAATGAACAACACAACTCTTTTATCCAGTCTTATGTTGAATCGGGCATGAAACAAACAATGCCGCTCGCTTTTTGTCCCACCGCGTCCGGAGTTATATGAAACCCAAATGCGTTCTCGGGTTACCCCCAACAACTCAGACAATAGGTTGGCTCTGTTGTCGTCTTGAGTAAGGACACATCCGGCCAGTTTGGCATTTCGCTGTTCGCGTAATCGACGAAATCCGGGGGTTTCTAAAAACTCAAGGTTATGATATACAATTGGTTTTTTCCAAAAACGGGTCACCTGAATGGCCCGCTCCAAGCCTTGATGATCGTAAGCAATAACGGTTCTCAGGTGAGGAGGAGGTCGGCGGTGAACCCAACCAAACTCCACATCATCGAAAAACTCCAAGGGCCACCTCCTAGAGGATAAACGCTTCAACCAGCGGAAGGGAGCCTGATAATGAAGCCGAGGTTGAAAGCCCACCAGATGAAGACCTTCGCGTGGTTCAATGCCGGGAAATCCCTTAGGCGGCTGCTCTGGCAAGAAAGGAAGATAAAGCCACACTTCGAAACCATGATCGAGGTACCAATGCGCCGTGTTCAGAACAGGTGAGGATATGCTGACCCATGAATGAGCCGTTATGAGAGCAATGCTTGCTTTTATGCTTTGCGGCATACGTAAAAACTGTTCCAGGTTCCCAGCTCAACAGGAGCACCTGTCAGCCAAGTTTCATAACACAGAATTTCGAAACCAGACTCCTTAAGTAAATGCTCCATTTCTGGATAGAAAAGGTAGCGCATGGGATGTGTTTCGGTTATGGTTTGCCGAGAACCTGTCTGCTTATCTTCTACATGAACTTCGTAATGCACCTCTACCACATTATCACTCGGCCGAAAAACAGGCTCTGCTAGGCGCGTTACCTGTACGCGCTCGTCCTCTAATCTGCGCACCCGAACATGAGGCGGATCGCTGAGCACACCGCTGCCATTCCAACAGTCGAACGCAAACAGCCCACCCGATTTCAAATGGGCGGCTGCAGTTTGGATGCTGGCAAGCAGATCACGCGTTTCGTTTTGATAGCTCATCACATGAAACAATGAGATAACAGCATCTACGGTATGCCCCAAACGAAAGGTCCTGAAGTCGCCTACATGGTAGCTCAGAAGCTTCCCCAATTCACCTTCACGATGCTCATTTGCTTTGGCGATCATTTCGGGGGCAAGGTCAAAACCGTGCACCATAATGCCTTGCCGGGCAAACCAATGGTCGTGATTTCCGGTTCCACAACCTGCATTTAATAAGGTCGAAACCGCTCCAAATTCCGAAAGGCGACTCCAAACGTATGCAGATTCTTGAGCGTAGGACTTATCGCGGTACAGAAGGTTGTAGTAATGAGCGTAAAGGTTGAACGTTTCCATTAAGATGTAAAAATGCTCCAAAGCGTTTCAGAAACCAGATCGATTTCGGCATCAGTCAAACCAAGGCCGCTCGGCACATAAAAGCCACAACGGGCAATGTGCTCGGCATGAGGGTGTTTCACCCCCTGAAACATGTTTTGTTTCATAAACACAGGTTGTTCGTGCATGCACCAAAAGAACGGACGGGTTCCAATGCCTGCTTTTCCAAGTGCATCTACCGCCCGGTTTTTGGACTCTGCATCAACGCAAACCAGCGGAAAAACCCAGTAGATGTTTTCGGCATCCGGCGTGTGTTCCAAAGGAAGTTGAACCCCCGGTAAACCGTTTAGGTTGCGTAAATACCGCCTGCCCATGGCCCTCTTTTTTTCCACAAAGGCATCCAGTTGCTCCAATTGGGCAACGCCCAAGGCAGCCTGGAGGTTGGTCATACGGAAGTTGAAGCCCAACTCTTCGTGAACAAAGCGTTGGCTGGGTATGAAGCACAGGTTGCGTAAACTTTTGACGCGCTCGGCGAGATGTGCATCGGAGGTCATCACCATGCCACCTTCGCCTGTGGTAATATGCTTGTTGGGATAAAAGGAAAACGTACTGATGTCTCCGAAGCTTCCACAAGGTTTCCCTTTGTAGGTTTGGCCATGCATTTCGGCGGCATCTTCTATAAGGTAAAGATTATGCTTGCGACACAACTCCAAAATGGGATCCATGGGACAAGGGAGCCCGTAGATGTGCACCACCATTACGGCTTTGGTTCGCGGGGTAATGGCGGCCGCAACACCCTCGGCTGTGAGGTTAAAGGTGGTGGGGTCGCAATCCACAGTTACCGGGGTTGCGCCCGCTCTTACTATGGCTGCAGCGCAGGAAATGATGGTAAAGGTGGGCATAATGACCTCATCGCCCGGACCAATGCCCAAGGCCAAAACGGCCGCATCCAAGGCTACACTGCCGTTGCAAACCGCTACACCGTAGCCGCGCCCAACACAGGCAGCCATGTCGTGCTCAAAACGCGTTATGAAAGGACCTTCGCTGGAAATCCAGCCGGTATCTATGCACTCATTGAGGTATTTACGCTCGTTGCCCGAAAGGGATGGGGTGTTTACAGGGATCATGCAAAAAGGGGAATGCAGGCCTAAAGATGCAAAAAAACCAATGGCCTCGATCAGGATTCCGCTTCCTTGAATTGAATTTTGGAGCCGTCAACGGGGTCGAAACGCACTTTGTCCTGCTCACCGCAGTAAGGGCCCTGTTTCACCTCAATCATTTCACTCTCTTCCAGCATCTCAAAACCATGTCCACCTTGGGCCAACAGTATCACGTCGCCGCCATACAAAATGCGGCTGTGCAGATACACCATGCCATCGTTGTAAAAATCCACCCGAACCTTACCCGATTTCACAAACAACACCTCCTGCGTAAGGGTAACTTCGCGGGGCACCAGGTTGTGCACATGAGGCGGAATGATGTGCCCCTGAGGACGATTCATATAGCCCAATTGTTGTGAAAACGTATCGGGGGTAAAAAAAGCAATTCCGGGCTTGCGGTATTGATTTCGGATGATGATGGAAAGCAATTTGCCTTCGTGTAAGATTTCTTCAAGCATGTTTCTTTTCGTAAGCTACCGGAGCAGCATGGTAGTTTGTGTTGAATTTCCAAGTGCTTTGTTGCATGGCTTGGGCAAGTTGTGCATCACCGGAGTACAAATTCAAATACGTTAGGTAGCTTTTCAGGTAAGCTTGTCGAAATGCATTGTATCGGTAATCCGCTCTTCGAAATAGAACCCTTGCCTTGAGTATGCGAAGCGGAATTCGTTTGAGTTCAGATTCCACCGTGCTTTTGTTTGGATTCTTATCGTTGAAATAGGCGTTGTAAGCATCGGCAATGCCGTTGTTTGCGAACCGCCTGGCAATGTCTGCTTCCGTGGCATGCCTATTGGCAAACTGTAGGTGCCACATGGTGGTTCGGTCGGTAAAGCCAATGGGTATGTTCAAGGCGTGCAGTTTCCTGCAGAGGCCGGTTTCTGAGTCCCCAAGAAGGTAATCTCCCAACTGCCCCGGATTAAACCCCTCCACGTGGCGAAGAATTTCTTTTCGTATGGAAAAGCTGCCCCCATTGATGAACATGCCCTCATCTTTTATGGTAATCCCATTCCCCATGGTAATTCGTCCATGTAGATATTCAAGCGGTCTTACCCAGGCCGGCGGCGGGCTATCCCATCGAATTAGAATCCGGGTGCCAACTGCGCCAACAGCCGGAAATCGTTGGTACACCTCTGCAACAGAGGAAACCCAGTTGGGTTCATAAAGGGCATCGTCATCGCCAAAGAGCAAGATGGAGTGCTGGGCATGAGCAGCGCCTGTGTGCCGGGTAAACACAAGCCCTTTTTGGGTTTCAATCACCACCTTCCAATCCAGCGTGGTTGTTTGGGAATTTAGAAACTCGGCAGCCGCTTGGGCTGTGCCATCTGTGCTTTGGTTGTCTACTACAATAAGTTCCCACAACGATGCAGGATAGTCTTGGGCTAAGAGCGACTCCAATGCTTTTAACACCAATGCTTTTCTGTTGAAGCACGGAAGGATAACAGAGAGTTTTACTTCGTTCATCGTTCCAAACTTATGCTAATGGCCGTAGTTCTGCAAGCACATAGGTTGAACTTTCGTGAACCATCTTCATGCACCCAGCTGCTTCGGGGTTTACCTTCATTACTCTCGATTGATATACCTCGAAGTTTGAACGATTGGAAAATACATATCGTATTCCGTATGTTTTCTGTAAGGTTAGAATATCCGGATTGGGGAATGGATAATCTGCAAAGATGTCTTGGAATACTTTTTCGGTCACAATCTTTCCATCGTAGCCGGCCATTAGGGTAAGTATAGGTTGATTGGAAAACGTGTAGGCTTGCCAAAAATCTCCAATGGCCAGTATAATGCCGGGCTGGAATGCGTTGGCGGTTTCGAAAAAAGCACCCAGTTCAGCATGTTGCTTTTCCAAAGGACCATATTGCCTTGAATATGCACCTTGCATGTAAAACGCAGCATAAAGGGAAAACAAAAGGTACAGAGCCAAGGCAATTGTTCCAACGAGGTAGATGGGACCGGGCCCAAAAACAACCCATGCCGAAACAATCATACTGCAAGGCATGATGGAATACTCCAGATAACGTTCGGCCTCGCCGATAAAGAGCAAATATTTCCATTTGGTTAGAACAAACCACACCAAGCCCTCACAAGCCCAATTTTGCCAAAATGCCCAGGTAGAGGGAGCTATCCATTGGGGACAACTGCTGATTAA